>NZ_JBHUGY010000078.1:0-23326 GCF_042682105.1 Mesorhizobium calcicola | reverse complement strand
CATCGGAGCTCAAGCCGCGCCAGGCGAGCAGGCAAGCGCATGTAGGACAGAACAGAATCTCGAGCGAGGGCGTATCTTTTCCAGCGCGGGTATAGCGCTTCACTGGTCCCGCAACGCGGATGCGTTCGTCGACATAGTCATAAGCCCAGAGCACGCCATAGCGACGGCAAAGCGTGCAGCTGCAGGCGGTGATCGGCCCGGGATCGCCCTCCAGGGTCCAGTGGGCTGCACCACAGTGGCAGGTTCCTGTTAGCATCCGGCCCTCGCATTCGGATAAACGGCGCCCCTCCTCAACATTGTGCCGGGTTGATGCGATACCCGCAAGCGGTGCGGCGGCTTGGTGTGTTCGCTCGCTTTTCGACGATGTTCCTGGTCCCGCCCCAATATCCTTGCCTTCGCGACGCGCTTTCGCCATGAAGGCGATGAACTCGCCTCTGCCTGCCAACACACGCCAGCGGCTCGACGACCTGCTCGTCCAGCGCGGACTGTTTGCGAGCCGCTCGCGTGCCCGCGACGCGGTCGAACGTGGCACGGTGAAGGTTGACGGCGTCCTTGCCCGCAAACCCGGCCAGAACGTTTCGCCGCAGTGCCTGATTGCCATCGATGATCCGGCGCAAGGTTATGTGTCGCGCGCGGCGCTCAAGCTGATTGGCGGGCTCGACCATTTCGGCCTCGATCCCGCCGGCCGTGAAGCACTCGACATCGGCGCCTCGACCGGCGGCTTCACCCAGGTCCTGCTCGAGCGCGGCGCGGCCCATGTTACCGCCATCGATGTCGGGCATGGCCAGATGCATCCTGATGTCGGCCGAGACCCGCGTGTGACTGTCATCGAGGGCCTGAACGCTCGCGATCTCACGGTCGCCGATCTTGGCGGCCGGATCCCGGATTTCATCGTTTCCGACGTCAGCTTCATTTCGCTGAAACTGGCGCTGCCGCCGGCGCTTGCCATTGCGAAGGCTGGCGCCGGCGCCATGTTTCTGGTCAAGCCGCAATTCGAGGCGGGCCGCGAAGCGATCGGCAAGGGCGGCCTGTTGAAGGATCCCTACGATGCCGCCCGTGTCGCCGGCGTGCTGCAGGATTGGCTGGACACCGTTCCAGGCTGGCGCTCGCTCGGACTTCATCTGTCGCCGATCGAAGGCGGCGACGGCAACCGTGAATTCCTGCTCGGTGGGATCAAGGATCGATGAGCGCGCGCTTCAGCATCAGGAAACTTGGCGCCCAGGGCGACGGCATCGCCGAGACCGAGAACGGCGACCTGTTCATCCCTTTCACATTGCCCGGCGAGGTCGTCACCGCCGCGCGCGAAAGGGATCGCGCCGCACTGATGGCGGTGCTGGAAGCTTCGCCGCTGCGCATCGATCCGGCCTGCCGCCATTTCACCGAATGCGGCGGTTGTGCGCTCCAGCATTTCGAAGCCGAAGCCTATCGCCAATGGAAACGCGAAAAGGTGGTGCACGCCTTGAAGGGCATCGATTGCGACATCGGCGAACTGGTCGCCTGCGCACCGCACACGCGCCGCCGTGTCGTGCTCGCCGCCCGGCGCACCGATACAGGCATGCTGCTTGGGTTCAATCGTCATCTGTCGCCGGAAATCATCTCGATATCGGAATGCCCGATCTCGCTGCCCGAGATCGTCAGCGCGTTCGATCGGCTGAAGGGGCTCGCCGAACTGGTTTGCGCCACCACCAAATCGTTCCGGCTGACGGTCACCGTGACCGGTTCGGGCCTTGATGTCGCGGTTCACGAATCCGGCAAGCTCGGCGAACACCAGCGCCGCATCGCCGCCAATTTCGTCATTGCGCAAGGTTTCGCCAGACTGTCCATCGATGACGAGATCATCATCGAGCCAAGGAAGCCTGTGGTCATGTTCGGCGGCGTCGCTGTCGCCGTGCCGCCGGGCGCTTTTCTACAGGCGACCGAGGCCGCCGAACAGGCGATGGCCGATATCGTCGGCGGGCATCTGAAGCGTGCCAAGAAGGTCGCCGATCTTTTCGCCGGCTGCGGCAGCTTTGCCTTGCGGCTGGCGGTGAAGTCGGAAGTCCATGCGGTCGAAGGCGACGCGGCCGCACTTTCGGCGCTCGACCGGGGCTCACGCTTCGCCACCGGCCTGAAGCGGGTGACGGGCGAACGCCGCGACCTGTTCCGCCGGCCGCTGACGTTCAAGGAATTGAATGGCTTCGACGGCCTGGTGTTCGACCCGCCACGCGCCGGCGCCGAGGACCAGTCGAAGCAGCTCGCGCGCTCGGATGTTCCGTGGGTGGCCGCCGTGTCCTGCAACCCGGTCACGCTAGCCCGCGATCTGCGCATTCTGCTCGACGGCGGCTACATCCTGAAAAGCGTGACGCCGATCGACCAGTTCCTGTGGTCGCCGCATGTCGAGGCGGTGGCGTTGCTGGAGAAGCCGAAACGGCGGCGGTAGCCGTAGCTCCTGCTAGCTTGGCGACAGTCGTTTCGACGTGCCGCCCCGTTGGTTGATCGACACCCATGTGTTTGGGTTCTGCTGGGACGGGCGTTTGAGGAAGTAATAGTCCGTCGCATTCCAAGGTCTGATCTCATTGACCAGATTGTCCAGGACAAGATCGCCCTTGTCGGTTTTCACCGTCAGGATGGTATGGCCTTTCATTGTCCAGGTCGCGCTTTCCTAATGTGGATTGTGTTCACTTCAAGGTGCCGACAGGCTTCAGCTGGAAAACGCCGGCTTTGGCCCAGGCCCGGTCGAGGTCACGGAACGTCGCGACGCCCGACGCCGCCGAAATGCCGGCGCTGGTGAGGATGACAAGGTTGGAACTGGTATGCATTACCTCGGCGGCGGCTGAAGGGACGCTTTCGCGACCACAACAACCGGCGCGGCCGATCAATCAAACCCTGGTGCCACCCACCGTCATCTGGTTCATGCGCAAATGCGGTTGGCCGACGCCGACCGGCACGCCCTGTCCGGCCTTGCCGCACATGCCGATGCCGGTGTCGAGCTTCATGTCGTTGCCGACCATTGAAACGCGGTGCATGGCGTCAGGTCCGTTGCCGATCAGCATCGCGCCCTTGATCGGTTGCGTCACCTTGCCGTTCTCGATCATGTAGGCCTCGGTGCAGCCGAACACGAATTTGCCCGAGGTGATATCGACCTGGCCGCCGCCGAAGGACACGGCATAGATGCCGTTCTTGACCGAGGCGATGATTTCCTCCGGCTCCATGTCGCCCGCCGTCATGAAGGTATTGGTCATGCGCGGCATCGGCTGGTGCGCATAGCCTTCGCGCCGGCCGTTGCCGGTGGCCTTCATGCCCATCAGCCGGGCGTTCTGGCGATCCTGCATGTAGCCGACCAGTTTGCCATCCTCGATCAGCACGTTGCGGGCGGAAGGCGTGCCTTCGTCATCGACGGTGAGCGAGCCGCGTCGCTCCGGCATGGTGCCGTCGTCGACGACGGTTACCCCCTTGGCGGCGACCTGCTGGCCCAGCAGGCCGGCGAAGGCCGAGGTCTTCTTGCGGTTGAAATCGCCTTCCAGTCCATGGCCGACGGCTTCGTGCAGCATGACGCCCGGCCAGCCGCTGGACAGCACGATATCGAAGGTGCCGGCAGGCGCCGGGATCGCCTCGAGATTGACCAGCGCTTGCCTGAGCGCCTCCTTGGCGGCGTGCTTCCAGCTGTCTTCGATGAGAAAGTCGCCAAAGGCCTTGCGTCCGCCCATGCCGTAGGAGCCGCTCTCCTGGCGGTCGCCGTCGCCGACGACCACCGAAACGCTGACCCTGACCAGCGGGCGGATATCGCGCACCACCTGGCCGTCGGCGCGCACGATCTCGACATGCTGCCAGGATGAGGTCAGCGAGGCCGAAACCTGGCGCACGCGCGGATCCTCGGCGCGCAGCCAGGCGTCGATTTCCTGCAGCAGCTTTGCCTTGGTCTCGAAGGAGGGCGAGGGGATCGGGTTCTCGTCGCCATAGAGATGGCGGTTGGTGCGGGCGGGCGCCGCGGCCAGCGTGCCGGAGTAACCGCCCTTGACGGTTGAAACGGCGTCGGCGGCGCGCAGCAGCGAAGCCTCGGACAGGTCGCTTGAATGGGCATAGCCGCTGGCTTCGCCGGCGACCGCACGCAGGCCAAACCCCTGGTCGGTGTTGAAGTTGGCGGTCTTCAGCCGGCCATTGTCGAACATCAGCGCTTCGCTCTCGCTGTATTCGAGGAACAGTTCGCCGTCATCGGCGCCGTTTATGGTCTCTCTGACGATCTGCTTGATGCGATCGTCTGAAATGTCGAATTGGCCGATCAGGCTGTTCATGGCGCGTCCGTTCACAGGAGGAATGGTTCTTTGCCACGATGTAGGCGCGAAGGCGCGCCGAGACAATCGCCCCACCACGTTGTGAAGACAAATGCGATCGCCGACAGCCCGCCGACGTCACTTTTGGTTGATGAAGTCCTTGATGTCGCTGGTCATCGAATCCCAGTGTCAGGGCAGGGCGGCGAAACCGTCGGCGAAGCCCTTGAGGTCGACGGGGATGCCGATGCCTTCTTCCGGGGTCTGGAAGACGATGAAGGTGGCCGACGTGCCGGTCTTCAGCGTGTCGAGCAGCGGCTTTTCGAGAATGACCTCGGCATAGCAGCCGTCCTGGAAGCAGCGCACGAAATATGCGCGGCCGATGTCCTTGCCGTCGACATTGAGGCCGAGCCCGTTGGGCAACAGCACGCCGAGCGGCGCCAGCACGCGCAGGATCTCGGCCTTGTTGTCGGCGGTGCGCAGCACGACGACCGAAAGCCCCATCTCGGGCCGGTCCTCGGCGACGACGTTCTGCATCATCACGCACTGCTCGGAGGTGGCACCGGCCGGCGTGTCACAGATGATCGACCACGCGCCATGCGTCGAGCGGACAGTGCCGCTCGGCTGCGCGGCATTGGCCTGGCTGGACAAGCCAATGACGGACGGAGCGATGACGGACAAAGCGGCGAGAAAGATGACCTTCGCCAAGATTCTCGAAGGCGCCAAGATTCTCGAAGGCGCAAGTCTCGAAAGCCAAGAGTTCATGACGGCTCCATTGCGAATCACGGCACTTTAAGCCGCGCCAAAGCCAAGTAAAGGACGAGACCGCAACCGGTCTGCCCTGAAAATGCCAATTCGGCGCTTTTCCTTGCCAATTTCGCCCGAATTGCGACGGTCGGCACGCCCCGCCGCGGGAATGGTGCGGTTGGCCGGACATACGCGATTCGGGGCCGCCGCCGTTGCCTTCAAAGACATATCCGGGCTTGCGCGCAAAAATGCCGCACGGTTTCGCCCGCTCCTTTCTTGCAGAGGGAAAAAGAGTATGGTTTGAACCAGCTTGAGACAGTCGGGATTCCCGTCCCGGCATTGTTCGATATTCTCGTGGGCACAGCCGCGAGGAACTGGGAGACGATGAGGGCGATGAGAAAATTCCTAGCAGGCGCGATTGCCGCTGCCACGTTTTTCGCCGGCGCATCAGCCCATGCCGATCAGCCCAGGGATTGGGAGACCGGCTTCCAGGCGCCGGCGACCGATATGATGCGGCAGATCGAGTGGTTCGGGAACTACACGATGTGGTTCATCGTCCCGATCACCATCCTGGTGCTGTGTCTGCTCGCCTATTGCATCCTCAAATTCCGGGCCAGCGTGAACCCGGTTCCGTCGAAGACCAGCCACAACACGCTGATCGAGGTGATCTGGACCGTCGGCCCGGTCGTCATCCTGCTCTGCATCGCAATCCCTTCGTTCCAGCTGCTGACCGCGCAATACACGCCGCCGGAAGACGCAAAGCTGACCGTCAAGGCGACCGGCAACCAGTGGAACTGGGACTACGAATACCAGACAGAGAACACCATTTCCTTCAATTCCGCGATCCTGCAGGAGGCCGACCGGGCGGCCGCCGGCAAGGAAGATCGCAAGATCTATCCGCGCCTGCTCGCCGTCGACAACGAGATGGTCGTGCCGGTCAACACCATGACCCGCGTCCTGGTGACGGCAACGGACGTGATCCACTCCTTCGCCATGCCGTCGTTCGGCATCAAGATGGACGCGGTTCCCGGCCGCACCAACGAGACATGGTTCAAGGCCGAGAAGGAAGGCCTCTACTACGGCCAGTGCTCGCAGCTCTGCGGCAAGGATCACGCTTTCATGCCGATCGCCATCCGCGTCGTCTCCGACGCGCAATTCAAAAGCTGGCTGGCGGAAGCCAAAACCAACCTGCCCGGTGCCAACAAGGCGCTGATGGCTGAGGTCGACGGCCAGAACAAGGTAGCTGCCGCCGGCAACTGATGCCGCGGCCAGAAAAGATCAGGGAACGGAGCGGAACATGGCAGGCGCTGCAGCTCACGACGACCACGACCACAAGCCGTATCACGGCTGGGTCCGGTGGGTGTATTCCACCAACCACAAGGACATCGGCACGCTCTATCTGATCTTTGCGATTTTCGCCGGCATCGTCGGTGGTGCCTTGTCGGTCGCCATCCGCATGGAGCTGCAGGAGCCGGGAATCCAGATTTTCAGCGGCCTCGCGCAGATGGTCTACGGCATGAACGGTGACGCCGCGATAGACGGCGGCAAGAGCATGTATAACGCCTTCGCCACCGCGCACGCGCTGATCATGATCTTCTTCATGGTCATGCCCGCCCTGATCGGCGGTTTTGCCAACTGGATGGTCCCGATCATGATCGGTGCGCCCGACATGGCCTTCCCGCGCATGAACAACATCTCGTTCTGGCTGCTGCCGCCGGCCTTCCTGCTTCTGATCGCCTCGGCCTTCATGCCGAGCGCGCCTGGCGCCTTTGGTGTCGGTGGCGGCTGGACGCTTTACCCGCCGCTGTCGACTTCGGGCCAGCCCGGGCCGGCGATGGATCTGGCGATCCTGTCGATCCACATTGCCGGCGCCTCGTCGATCCTTGGCGCCATCAACTTCATCACCACCATCTTCAACATGCGCGCGCCGGGCATGACGCTGCACAAGATGCCGCTGTTCGCCTGGTCGGTGCTGATCACCGCCTTCCTGCTGCTGTTGTCGCTCCCGGTGCTTGCCGGCGGCATCACCATGCTTCTGACCGACCGCAACTTCGGCACGACCTTCTTCGCGCCTGATGGCGGTGGCGATCCGATCCTGTTCCAGCACCTGTTCTGGTTCTTCGGTCACCCGGAAGTCTATATTCTGATCCTGCCGGGCTTCGGCATCATCAGCCACATCGTCTCGACCTTCTCGAAGAAGCCGGTGTTCGGCTACCTCGGCATGGCCTACGCGATGGTCGCCATCGGCGCGGTCGGCTTCATCGTCTGGGCCCACCACATGTACACGACCGGCCTGTCGCTCGACACGCAGCGCTATTTCGTCTTCGCCACGATGGTCATCGCGGTGCCGACGGGCGTGAAGATCTTCTCCTGGATTGCCACGATGTGGGGCGGGTCGATTTCGCTGAAGCCGCCGATGCTGTGGGCCCTTGGCTTCATCTTCCTGTTCACGATTGGCGGCGTCACCGGCGTCCAGCTGGCCAATGCCGGTCTCGACCGCTCGCTGCACGACACCTATTTCGTGATCGCGCACTTCCACTACGTGCTGTCGCTGGGCGCCGTCTTCGCCATCTTCGCCGGCTGGTATTACTGGTTCCCGAAGATGACCGGCTACATGTATTCCTTTGCCATCGCCAACACCCATTTCTGGGTCACCTTCGTCGGCGTCAACCTGATCTTCTTCCCGCAGCATTTCCTCGGCCTTGCCGGCATGCCGCGCCGCACCATCGACTATCCCGACGCGTTTGCCGGCTGGAACATGGTGTCGTCCTACGGCTCGTATATTTCGGCCGTCGGTGTAGCGATCTTCCTCTACGGCGTGTTCGAGGCCTTCCAGAAGAAGCGGGTCGCCGGTGCCAATCCGTGGGGCGAAGGCGCCACGACGCTGGAATGGCAGCTGCCTTCGCCGCCGCCCTTCCACCAGTGGGAGCAACTGCCGAAGATCAAGTAAGGCGGCAGCCTCCCTGGAATCGAAACCGCCGGCCCGCCGGCGGTTTTGGCCAAACGGAATGATGGAACTTGAGTACGCATGGCCCTAGTCGACGAAACCAGCATTGACGAAGCGGGCTTCCGCATGTCGGAAGCGACGGCGGGCGATTTCTTCGCCCTGTTGAAGCCGCGCGTCATGTCGCTGGTGGTGTTCACCGCCTTCGTCGGACTGGTCGCGGCGCCGGTGACCATCAATCCGCTGCTGGCAGTGATCGCCATCCTGTCGATTGCCATCGGCGCCGGGGCCTCCGGCGCGCTCAACATGTGGTATGATGCCGACATCGACGCGGTGATGACGCGCACCGCCTCTCGTCCGGTGCCGGCCGGTCGCATCCAGCCGCACGAGGCGCTGAGCTTCGGGCTGGTGCTGTCGGTGCTGTCGGTGATGACGCTGGGCGTGCTGGTCAACTGGCTGTCGGCGACGCTGCTGGCCTTCACCATCTTCTTCTATGCCGTCGTCTATACGATGTGGCTCAAGCGCTGGACGCCGCAGAACATCGTCATCGGCGGCGCCGCCGGTGCCATTCCCCCGGTCATCGGCTGGGCCGCGGCGACAGGGACTGTCAGTCTGGAAAGCATCGTCCTATTCCTGATCATCTTCTTGTGGACGCCGCCGCATTTCTGGGCGCTGGCGCTGTTCAAGTCCGAGGACTATGCCCGCGCCGGCATTCCGATGATGCCGAACGTCGCCGGCCAGGCTTCGACCCGCCGCCAGATCTTTGCCTATGCGCTGCTGCTGGCGCCGGTCGGCGTGCTGCCATGGCTGCTGGGCTACACCACGCCGGTCTATGGCGTGGCCGCCGTGCTGCTTGGATTGGGTTTTGTCTGGTACGCATGGAAAGTGCTTGGCATGGCCGACGATGATCGCGCGATGAAGCCGGCCAAGGCGCTGTTCGCCTATTCGCTGCTCTATCTCTTCGCCATCTTCGCTGCCTATCTCGCCGACAGCGTCGTCGAGCGCGCGCTTGCCATGGGTGGGGCATGACCATGATCGAAGAGAAGCTCGAATTGGTCACGCTGACCGAGCGGCAGAGGAAAGCCAGACGCAATCGCTCTGTTGCCATCGGCCTGGCGCTGGCGGTGCTGGTGATCATTTTCTACATCGCGACGATCGTGAAATTCGGTCATCACCCCGGCTCGATGTGAGGACGCGATGAGCCAGGACACGGTGGCCGATAGCAGGAAGAACACCAACCGCGTCGTCGCGTTTGTCTGCCTTGCCTTCTTCGGCGGCATGATCGGCATGGCCTATGCCGCGGTGCCGCTCTACAAGATGTTCTGCCAGGCGACGGGCTATGGCGGCACCACGCGACGCGCCACGCAGCAATATGCGGACCGGGTGCTCGACCGTGACATCGTTGTCCGGTTCGACGCCAACATCGCCGGCGTGCCGTGGGATTTCCAGCCGGTCGATCGCTCGATGACGATGAAGATCGGCGAGACGGTGCAGGCGCACTATCAGGCCACCAACAAGTTCGATCGCCCCGTTACCGGCCGCGCCACATTCAATGTGCAGCCGGAACTGGCGGGTCCCTACTTCAACAAAGTCGAGTGTTTCTGCTTCACCGATACGACGCTGAAGCCCGGCGAGACGCTGGACATGCCGGTCGTGTTCTATGTGGATCCCGACATCGTCAACGTACCGGAACTGAAGGACGTGAAGACGATCACTCTGTCCTATACGATGTTCCCGGTCGAGAAGAGCAAGCCGGTCGCGTCATCAGTGCCGGTCCAAGGCAGCAGCAAGACAATTTCCAATACCGAAGCAAATCTCGGGGGTTGATATGGCAGACGCGCACGCAAAACCACACCATGACTTCCATCTCGTCGACCCGAGCCCATGGCCTTTCCTGGGGTCCATCGGCGCGCTGGTGACCGCGATCGGCGGCGTCTGCCTGATGCAGTATCTCAAGGCCGGCAACTTCCCGGTCTTCGGCTTCAACATCGCCAATCCGTGGCTGTTCTTCATAGGCATGGTGATCGTCCTCTATACCATGTTCGCCTGGTGGTCGGACACGATCAAGGAAGCGCATGAGGGCCATCACACGCGTGTCGTGTCGCTGCACCTGCGCTACGGCATGATCATGTTCATCGCCTCCGAGGTGATGTTCTTCGTCGCCTGGTTTTGGGCCTACTTCGACGCCAGCCTGTTTCCAGGCGAGGTTCAGCAATACGCGCGCACCGCGTTTACCGGCGGTGTCTGGCCGCCGAAGGGGATGGAGGTTCTCGATCCCTTCCACCTGCCGCTCTACAACACCATCATCCTGCTGCTGTCGGGCACCACGGTCACCTGGGCGCACCATTCGCTCATCCATGGCGATCGCAAGGGACTGATCAACGGCCTGGTGCTGACCGTCGGCCTCGGCATGCTGTTCACCATGGTGCAGGCCTACGAGTACATACATGCACCGTTCGCCTTCAAGGATTCCATCTACGGCGCCACCTTCTTCATGGCGACCGGCTTCCATGGCTTCCATGTCATCATCGGCACCATCTTCCTCTTGGTCTGCCTGATCAGGGCGATGAAGGGTGATTTCACCCCCAAGCAGCATTTCGGCTTCGAGGCGGCAGCTTGGTATTGGCACTTCGTCGACGTGGTCTGGCTGTTTCTGTTCTCAGCGATCTATGTCTGGGGATCGGTCGGCGCGGTGATCGAAGCGCACTGATTTCGACCTGAGCAAAACAAGGAGATAGAGCCCATCCCGATGCATCGGGATGGAATGGAACAGGCTCCAGGGATTTCGAGAAGGCGGCTGCGGCGACGTGGCCGCCTTCTTCATTTCGGCGCAATGATCGCCAATCGATAGCCGATGCGGCTGACAATTCCTTCTGCCATTTTCCCATTCATGATCGCGATCGTTCCGGCCTCTGCTGGCGAGAAGGTCGATCTGGTGCGGGTAGACAAGTCGGAACGGCGGCTGGACCTGATCGGCGACGGCAAGGTCATGCGGAGCTACAACATCGCCTTGGGTGGCGATCCGCTTGGGCACAAGCACCAGGAGGGCGATCAACGCACGCCGGAGGGGCGCTATGTCCTCGATTGGCGCAACCCGAACAGCATCGCCCACAAGTCGATCCATGTCTCCTATCCCAATGCCGACGATCTGGCGGCCGCGAAGGCACGCAATGTCGATGCGGGCGGCATGATCATGATCCACGGCCAGCCAAATGGTTTTGGCTGGTGGGGCTGGCTGCTTCAATTGGTCGACTGGACCGACGGCTGCATTGCGGTTACGGACTCCGATATGGATGAAATCTGGGCAATGGTGGCCGATGGGACACCGATCGAGATCGAGCGGTTGGCAATGAGTGACAAGACGATCTGGCCGCCGATCGATCCGAGATCGAGCGGTAAGCAATGAACGACGACAAGGCAATCTGGCCGCCGATCGATCCGATTTCGGCCGGCCTGCATGGCCGCTGCCCGCGCTGCGGCGAGGGGCGGCTGTTTTCCGGCTTCCTCACTGTCGGCAAGCGCTGCACCAATTGCGGCCTCGACTATTCCTACGCCGATGCCGGCGACGGACCGGCGGTCTTCGTCATTCTGATCATCGGCTTCATCATCGTCGGCCTGGCGCTCTGGGTTGAAGTGACGCTGAGCCCGCCGCTTTGGCTGCATCTGTTGCTCTGGATCCCGCTGGCTGTTGTGCTGTGCCTGACGGCGCTGCGGCTGATCAAGGGCGTGCTGCTGACCCTGCAATACCGCAACAAGGCGGCCGAGGGCCGGCTGGATCACGGCGAATGAGCGAGGCATCCGCTGGAGGTGGCGGCCGTTCGCGGTCAAGGACAGCATTGCTGCTCGGCCTTGGCCTGCTGCTGTTGCTGATCCTGCTGGCGCTCGGCACCTGGCAGGTCCAGCGCCTGCACTGGAAGGAAGGCCTTCTGCAGACCATCGATCAGCGTACGCACGCAGCGCCGCGGCCGCTTGCCGAGGTCGAAAGAGAATTCGCCACGACCGGGGACGTCGACTATACGCCGGTGATCGTCAGCGGCACTTTCCTGCATCAGGGCGAACGGCACTTCTACGCCACGTGGGACGGTGAGGCCGGCTTCAATGTCTACACGCCGCTTGCCCTCGACGATGGCCGCTTCGTGCTGATCAATCGCGGCTTCGTGCCCTACGATCTCAAGGATGCCGCCAAGCGCTCGCAAGGGCAGGTGACGGGCCAGGTGACGGTCACCGGCCTCGCCCGCAACCCGCTGCCGGCAAAGCCGTCGATGATGCTCCCCGACAACGACCTGGCGAAGAACATCTTCTACTGGAAGGACCGCGACGCGATGGCGGCGAGCGCCGGGCTGCCGGCCGGCGCCACGCTGGTGCCGATCTTCATCGACGCCGACAAGACGCCGAATCCGGGCGGATTGCCGGTCGGTGGCGTCACCATCATCGACCTGCCGAATAGCCATCTGCAATATGCGATGACCTGGTATGGCCTTGCCGCAGCGCTCGCCGCCGTGCTCATCCTGCGGCTTCGCCGTCCGGTGAAAGAGGAATGAACGCGACCACCGCCCCCTTTCTACCAACGCCCTTGACAGGGCAGGGGTAGGCACCTCATTTCGGCTTTGATCAACCGGCCAGGATTTAATGCTTCAGACAACCACCAAGCCACCCCTGACGATCCGGCTCTGCCAGCCGCGCGGTTTTTGCGCCGGCGTCGACCGCGCCATCCAGATCGTGGTGCTGGCGCTGAAAAAATATGGCGCGCCGGTCTATGTCCGCCATGAGATCGTGCACAACCGCTACGTCGTCGAGGGACTGCAAAGCCTCGGCGCCGTGTTCATCGAAGAGCTTTCCGAGATTCCCCCCGAACATCGGCAGTCGCCGGTCGTGTTTTCGGCGCATGGTGTGCCGAAGTCGGTGCCGGCGGATGCGCAGGCGCGCAATCTCTTCTATCTGGATGCCACTTGCCCGCTGGTGTCGAAGGTCCACAAGCAGGCGATGCGCCACCAGCGGCTTGGCCGCCATGTGCTGCTGATCGGCCATGCCGGACACCCCGAGGTGATCGGCACCATGGGCCAGCTTCCGGACGGCGCGGTGACGCTGATCGAGACCGAGGCCGATGCCGCGAAGCTAGCGCCTGCCGATCCGCAGGCGCTTGGCTTCGTCACCCAGACCACGCTGTCGGTCGAGGACACCGCCGGCATCATCCGCGCCCTGCAGGATCGCTTTCCGCAATTGCATGCCCCGGCGGCGGAATCGATCTGCTACGCCACCACCAACCGCCAGGAGGCGGTCAAGGAAACCGCGGCCGGCGCCGATCTCTACCTGATCGTCGGCGCGCCCAATTCCTCCAATTCGCGGCGTCTTGTCGAAGTGGCGGAGCGTGCCGGCGCCTCGATGTCGCTTCTCGTACAGCGCGCGGCCGAGATTCCGTGGAATGACATCGCCGGCATTTCGACGCTCGGCCTCTCAGCTGGGGCATCGGCGCCGGAGATCATCGTCGACGAGATCATCGACGCGTTCCGGCAACGCTTCGACGTCACGATCGACCTGGCCATCACGGCCACGGAAACGGAGGATTTTCCGGTCATGCGGGTACTGCGCGATGTCGAACTGACGCGAGCCGACATGGCCTTCGTCAATGGAGCCGCGTAAGGCACATGGCGGTCTACACCGACGTTGCCGAAGGCGAACTCGGCGCATTCCTCAAGCACTATCCGGTCGGCGATCTCCTGTCCTACAAGGGCATCGCCGAAGGCACGGAAAACTCGAACTTCCTGCTGCACACCTCCAGCGGCTCCTACATCCTGACGCTCTATGAAAAGCGCGTCGAGAAGGCGGATCTGCCGTTTTTCCTCGGGCTGATGGGCCACCTCGCCAAAAAAGGCGTTTCTTGCCCGCTGCCGGTGACGGCACATGACGGCAGCGTCATCGGTACGCTCGCCGGCCGGCCGGCCGTCATCATCACCTTCCTCGAAGGGCTTTCGCTGCGGCGGCCGACATCGACGCATTGCGGCGAGGTCGGCAAGGCCCTGGCGGCGCTGCATCTGGCCGGCGCTGATTTTTCGATGACCCGTCCGAACGCGCTGGCCATCGACGGCTGGCGTAAGCTTTGGGATGCTTCCCGCGTCCGCGCCGACGAGGTTGAGCCCGGCCTGGCCGCCGAGGTCGATGCCGACTTCGCCGACTTCGAGCGGAACTGGCCGAAGGACCTGCCCCAAGGCATCATCCATGCCGATCTTTTCCCTGACAACGTGTTCTTCCTCGGCGAAAAACTGTCCGGGCTGATCGACTTCTATTTCGCCTGCGACGACCTCTACGCCTATGATGTCGCCACCTGCCTCAACGCCTGGTGCTTCGAGAAGGATTTCTCCTTCAACCTGACCAAGGGCAAGGCCTTGCTTGCCGGCTATCAGAGCGTGCGTCCCCTGAGCGACCGGGAAAAGGCGGCGCTGCCGATGCTGGCGCGCGGCTCGGCGCTGCGCTTCATGCTGACCCGGCTCTACGACTGGCTGACCGTTCCCAATGGCGGGCTGGTGATGAAACGCGATCCGACCGAATACATCCGCAGGATGCGATTCCATCGGGCGATCGAATCTCCTTCGGAATATGGATTGGCATGAGCAAACAGGTTGAGATCTTTACCGACGGCGCCTGTTCGGGCAATCCCGGCCCCGGCGGCTGGGGCGCGATCCTGCGCTTCAACGGTACCACCAAGGAACTTTCCGGCGGCGAGGCGGAAACCACCAACAACCGCATGGAGCTGCTCGCCGCCATCTCGGCGCTGAACGCGCTGAAGGAACCTTGCACGGTCGAGCTTCACACCGACAGCAAATACGTCATGGACGGCATTTCCAAGTGGATCCACGGCTGGAAGAAGAACGGCTGGAAGACCGCCGACAAGAAGCCGGTCAAGAACGGCGAGCTCTGGCAGGCGCTGGATGAGGCCAACAGGCGCCACAAGGTGACCTGGAACTGGGTCAAGGGCCATGCCGGCCATACCGAGAACGAACGCGCCGACGAACTCGCGCGCGAAGGCATGGCGCCGTTCAAGAAAGGCCCGGTCAAGCTTGCTGCCGTGCCGAAGCCAGCCGAGCAGTCAAAGCAGACGGCGGTGGCAAAGGCACGGCGCTCGACCCAGAGTTACTGAGTTCCTGGAGCAGGCCCGCTCACAGGCAGGGAACCTCGATCGTGCCGATCCTCTACTATGTCACGCATCCCCAGGTTCAGGTCGACGCCAACATTCCCGTGCCGGAATGGGGGCTGTCAGATATCGGACGAGCGAGAGCCGTCGCCATGCTCGATCGGCCCTGGGTCGGGTCGATTCGGCGTATCGTTTCGTCGGCTGAACGCAAGGCGCTGGAAACCGCCGAAATCCTTGCGGCGCATCTCGGCCTTGCCATCGAGGTGAGGGAACGGATGCATGAGAATGACCGATCGGCGACGGGGTTTTTACCACCGCCGGAGTTCGAAGCGGTCGCGGACCAGTTCTTCGCCAATCCCCACGACAGCGTTCGTGGATGGGAGCGGGCCATCGATGCCCAACATCGTATCGTGAGCGAGGTCGACACCGTGCTCGGCACCGACGGCGCGGGCGACATTGCGTTCGTGGGCCATGGCGGCGTGGGAACGCTCCTGTTGCTGTCTCTCAGCAGTCGGGAAATCAGCCGTGAAGCGGATCAGCCAGCCGGCGGTGGCAACTATTTTGCGTACGATATCGGTGCGCGCCGCGTTATCCACGGATGGCGGCCGATCGACAGGCCGGTGCAGCGCCGCGACGGTTAACTTCGCTCAGCGGATCAGCAGCGCCATGCCATAGAGCCCGAGCGCGAACACCGTGTGCGAGACCAGGTTGAGGGCGCGGATCTGCATCGGGTTGGGGCGCTTCGAGGCAGCCCAGCCGGCGCCCATGCCGGGTGCCAGCAGGAACCAGCCGGCGCCGACGGTGACGATGCCGAGGATGAAGGCCGGCAGGAAGGTCGGCGCCGCCAGCCAGGCCGCTCCCGCCAACGCCACCAGGATGATGCCGTAGACGATGCCGACAAAATAGTGAAAGGCCCAGCCCAGCGACGCTTCATGTGCGTATGGCTTGGCATCGCCGATATCGTCGTGAAAGACCTTGCCTTCCCTGAGGTGCCAGACCCAGCGGCCGACCAGGCCCCAGTTCGGTCGCGGCTGGGCAAACGCCGTGCTCAGGAAGATCGCCCAGATATCCATCAGCGCCGTGGCGCCGATGCCGATCGCGATACTGCGCCACAGGATGTCAGACATCGTCGCGGTCCCCCAAAAGCTGTCGGGCGAGGCCTTGCGGTCCCTGGCCCGAGGCTGTCGCCGAGATTTAGAGCTGTCCCAGAATATGAGCCGCGCCGGACTCGTCGACGCCGGGCTTGGTCTCGACATTGAGCGCGATGACCTTGCCGTCATCGACGATCATCGAAAACCGCTTCGAGCGCAGTCCCATGCCGCCTGCGGAAAGGTCGTTGTCGAGGCCGACCGCCTTGGCGAAGTCGCCGCTGCCGTCGGCGAGGAACAGAATCTTGCCTTCGCCGCCGGTGAAGCGCGCCCAGGCGCCCATGACGTGGACGTCGTTGACCGAAACGACGGCGATGGTATCGACGCCGCGCGCCAGGATGGCGTCATGGTTCTCGAGATAGCCGGGCAAATGGTTGTTGCTGCAGGTCGGCGTGAAGGCGCCCGGAACACCGAAAAGCACAACCTTCTTGCCTGAGAAAATCTCGGCCGACGTGATCGGCTTGGCTCCGTCGGCGGTCATCGTCTTGAAGGTCACATCAGGCAGCGTGTCGCCAACGGAAATGGTCATGAGTTCCTCGTCTGGAAAAATGGGGAAGGGCGTGTGCTTGCGTAGCGAACTCAGCGGCCGCCTGCAACCGTCCAGGAGTGGCATCAGCCCATGCCGGCCAAAAGTGCGCAGCGGTTTTGGGACAACGACATCGACAAAGAGAAGATCTTGAAGCGTGTCGTATGAATCCGTTGATGCGCGGCGCTTTAAGGAAACGGCAAGAGCCCTTCGACCGCGCCGGTCGAACTCGTCAGCGTATAATGAAGCCCGCCATCCGTTGGCGTCGTCGAAGGGCGGTCGAGGATCGGCACGGTGAAGATCAGCTTGCCGTCCTTTTCGCTGCGGGCAGGGGTGCCGAACATGTAGTCCCGCTCGCCGGCGACAAAGAAGTCCGCCGCCTCCGGATCGCCGGGAAAGCTCGCCTCGACAACCAGCGTTTCGTGGTCGCCCGGCAGCACGTTGATGCCGAAATCGGACCTGGCGGGTGTCGGCAACGCCGCGAAGCTCGCCTTCACCAGCGCGGTGTCTTCGGCATTGTCCGGGTCGGAGCCGGGGTCGACGGTCAGCCGCGTCTGCACCGGAATGCAGATCGTTTCGCAAATGCCGAGAAAGATGTCGGCGTCGATGACGGCCGGATTTTGCGCCGCCGACAGGGTGAACACCACCGGCAGCGAAACCGGATAGTTGTAGCCCGCCCATTTGCCATAGCCGTCGTCATGACGCTGCGGCGCCGGGAACGAAAGCTGGGCGTCGGCGATGTTTGTGCTGGCCGAAATATCGAGCTGCGGCGGCACGCCCGCGTCGCCCGGATCGCGCCAATAGGTCTTCCAGCCGGGTTTGAGCGCTATGTCGAGAACGCCCTGGATGCGGCCGGCGGCATCGGCCTTGCCGCTCGTCACCAGCCGGACCTTGCCGCCTTCGCTGTTGTACCACGCCGATGAGGAGGCGGCGGCGGGAAGAGCGGTTGCCAATCCGATGGCGGCGCCGAGCAGCAGGATTTTCAAGCTTTGCATGGCGGTGATTTGATCGTCCGTTCGTGGCCGCGCAATGATTTCATGGCACTGCCGGTATCATATTTGCGTGACCCAAAGGGGGCAATGCTCGGGCCGGCGGCGTGGGCTTTGGTCGAATCCCGCACGGTACATCTTTTCGGCGCTTTGGAAACGCGTTACGCTTGCTGCCATGGACTTGTTGCGCCACAAGAAGACAGCCGCCAGCCGTGGCTTTCTCGACGATCAGTTCCTGATTGCCATGCCCGGCATGAAGGATGACCGTTTCACGCGATCGGTCATCTACATCTGCGCCCACAGCGATGAAGGCGCGATGGGGCTGATCATCAACCAGACACAGCAGATGCTGTTTCCGGACCTGCTGGTGCAACTCGGCATCATGAACGAACAGGAGGCGATCCGCTTGCCGGCGCAGGCCCGCGACTTCGTCGTGCGCAATGGCGGGCCCGTGGATCGCAGCCGGGGCTTCGTCCTGCATTCGGGCGACTACCGGGTGGAATCGTCGCTGACCGTTTCGGACGACATCTGCCTGACCGCGACCGTCGATATACTGCGTGCCATTTCGTCTGGGCGTGGCCCCCGTCACGCACTGATGGCGCTCGGCTATTCTGGCTGGGGCGCCGGCCAGCTGGAAACCGAGATCGCCGAGAATGGCTGGCTGACCTGCCCAGCCAACGCCGAACTTCTGTTCGACACCGACATCGAGCGCAAATACGACCGCATCCTCGCCTCGATCGGCATCGATCTGGCGCATCTCAGCCTCGCCGCCGGACACGCCTGAACTTCGAGATCAGCTTCAACTGGGGCGGCTCAGACTTGGCCGTGCTCGATGTGCCTTTCTGGTCGCCCGCGCGCCAAGGCCTTGGATGTCATTCGTCGTCGGTCGGTAGCTCCAGCGTCCGGCCGGCATAGAGAATCCTGAGGACAGTCACCGAGTCCTCCCGCACGGTGAAGGCAATGGTGGCCCGGCGACGCCAGTCGACCGTGCGCAGACCCTTCGCCAAGTTATCGTGGTGCATGCCGCGCTCAGGGAACGTTGAGAATCCCAGGCAGTAGTCTACGATGCGGTCGACAAATCGGTTGGCGACAGTGGCGCCGGTCTCCTGCGCGAGGTGCGTCAGCAATTCGTCAAGGTCCTGCTCGGCTGCCGGATGGAACTTGACCGTATAGTTCATGCACTGCGGGATGACTTGGCCGTCAACACCGAGACCCGCGCCTTGAGGCGGCGACGGACGTCTTCGGGGTCAGCAAGGTTTTCAGGGTGGGCGTCGAGATCCTTCAAGGTCGGCACGACTTCCTCGACGAGCCAGCGTTCCAGAGCCTTGTCTCGCGCCGCCAATGCCCTCAGGCCATCGCGGATGACCTCGCTCTCGGTGGCGTACTCTCCCGAGGCGACTTTAGTCTTGACCATCTGCGCCATCTCGGGCGGCAGGGTGATGCTCATCTGTTGCGTCGTGCGCATTGTGGAAATCCTCTCGTTGACTCCCCATAGCACGTTGTAGGATTAAATCCTACACATAGCTTTCCGGGTCGATGAGCCAGTCTGGCCAAAAGCGAAAGGGGCGTTTCGACCAGTCTCCCAGTCAGCGCCAGTCCCAGGCAGATCCACTCACGCCTGCGTCAGCGGGTACTGTTCCTTCAGCGTCTTCAGCACCTGGTCGCCCGGCATCGGTGCGCCGAACATGAAGCTCTGCACATATTCGCAGCCCATCTGGCGCAGTTCCAACGCATCGCTTTCGTCCGAAATGCCTTCGGCGACGACAGACAGGCCGAGTTCATGCGCCATGTTGACCATGGATTTGAGCAGCACCGCGCGCTTGGGCGTGTTGTCGTCGACGAAGCTCTTGTCGATCTTGATCGTGTCGAAGGGGAAACGCGTCAGATAGGCCAGTGAGGAATAGCCGGTGCCGAAATCGTCCAGCGACAGGCCAATGCCGAGTTGCTTCAGCTTGGTCAGCACATGGGCAGTCTGCTCCGGATTGTCCATCACCAGCGATTCGGTGAGCTCGAGCCGGAAGCAGCGCGGCTTCAGATTGGCCCGCGCGATAACCGAGCGGACATCGCTGACCAGGTCGCGGCGGATGAGCTGGCGGCTGGACAGGTTGACCGAGACCGACAGCGGCGCGTCGCCGATCTGCTTCTGCCATCCGGCGAGGTCTTCCGCCGCCTGCTGCATGGCGAACAGGCCGAGTTGCACGATCAGCCCGCAGCTCTCGGCGACCGGGATGAAATCCGCCGGCGGGATCATGCCGCGGCGCGGATGGTCCCAGCGCAGCAGGGCTTCGAAGCCGGCGACGCTGCCGTCTTCCAGCCGCACGATCGGCTGGTAGGCGAGCGTGAATTCGCGCCGCTCGATGGCGCGCCGCAGGTCGGATTCGAATTGCAGCCTGTCGGTGCCGACGGTGCGGAAAGCCGGACGGAACGGCTCGATCCTGTCGCCGCCGAAGCGCTTGGCCTGATGCATGGCAAGCTCGGCATCCTTGACCATGTCCTCGGCCGACATCTGCGGCGAATTCCAGGTGATCAGTCCGATCGACGCCGTCAATACGATCTCGCGCTTGGCGAAAGTGATCGGGTTGTTGATCGCGTGCTTGATGGCATCCGCCACCGCCGCGATACGGGCCGGGTCCTGTTCGGACAAGAGCATCAGCGCGAACTGGTCGCCGGCAAAGCGCGACAGCGAATCCTTCGGCTTGAGCAGCCGGTGCAGCCGGCGCGCAATGGTCAAAAGGATGGTGTCGCCGGCCGAGATGCCGAGCCCGTCATTGACCTGCTTGAAACGGTCGATGTCGATGACGAAGACGGTCGGCCGCACTTTCTCTTCGGTGCGGGCGATCGAGATGACCGCTTCCAACCGGTTCATCAAAAGTTCGCGGTTCGGCAGACCGGTCAGATTGTCGTGCACGGCGTCGTGCAGCAGCCGCTCCTCGGATTTCTTCTGCTCGGTCACGTCGACCATGGTGCCGACGCAGCGGATAACCTCGCCGTCCGATCCGATGACCGGCCGCGCACGCAGCGAAAACCAGTGATAGTGGCCGTCGGCGCCGCGCAGGCGGAAGTTCTGCGACACCCGGCCGCGCCGGTGTTCCAGCACCACGTCGAGCGTCGTGCGGAACGTATCGCGGTCGTCGGCGTGCAGCACCGGCAGCCAGTTGCGTGCGGCACCGCCCAGACTGTTCGGCGCCAGCCCAAGCTGGATGCTGACATCGGGCTTGGTGACGACGCGGTCGCGCAGCACGTCCCAGTCCCACACGGTGTCGCCCGATCCGGCGACGGCCAGCGCCTGCCGCTCGAGGTCGGAGAACAGGCCCTGATGCAGCGCGCCGCCGGCGAAGGCATGCTGCATGACGGTGAAGCCGATCAAGAGGATGATCAGGATCAGCCCGCCGCCCAGTGCCGGCTGGGCGATGTCGTTGTCGAGCATGCCGGTGATCGCCATCCACGACCCGCATAGCCACAACAGCACCATGACCCAACTGGGCACCAGCATGATGGCGCGGTCGTAGCCGCGTATGCCGAGGAAGATGATGAGGCCGAGCCCGGTCAGCGCGGTGGCGGCGAAGGACAATCTGGCGATGCCGGCGGCGACCGCCGGATCGACGATGGCGACGCCGGCGATCAGCACCAGTCCGAGGATCCAGACCAGCGCGCCATAGCTGAAATGGCCGTGCCATCGGTTGAGATTGAGATAGGCGAACAGGAACACCACGAAGGTTCCCGCCAGCGCCACCTCCGTTCCCGCTCGCCACATCTGCTCGTTGCCGGGCGAGATCTCGATGATCTTGTTGAGGAAGCCGAAATCGACGCAGATATAGGCGAGCACCGCCCAGGCGAGTGCCGCGGTCGCCGGGAACATCGAGGTTCCCTTGACCACGAAAAGGATGGTCAGGAACAGCGCCAGCAGGCCGGCAATGCCGATGACGATGCCGCGAAACAGCGTGTAGGAATTGACCGAATCCTTGTAGGATTCCGGATCCCACAGATAGACCTGCGGCAGCTTAGGCGAGGCCAGCTCGGCGATGAAGGTGATGACCGTGCCCGGGTTCAGCGTCACCCGGAACACGTCAGCATCGGGGCTGGTCTGGCGGTCGAGCGCAAAGCCTTCGCTGGGCGTGATGGCGGCGATGCGGGTCGAGCCGAGATCGGGCCAGAAGATGCCGGAATTCACCAGGCGGAAATGCGGCGCGACGATCAGCCGGTCGAGCTGCTGGTCGGTGGTGTTGGCCAGCGCGAACACTGCCCAGTCGCCGGTCGAACGCGCATCGTTGGCCTCGACCTCGATGCGCCGCACGATGCCGTCCGGCCCGGGAGCGGTCGACACCTGGAAATTTTCACCTTGGTTCCGGTAGATCTCGACGGCGCCCGAAAGGTCGAGCGCGACATCGTCGCGGGCAATCTTGATCGGTTCGACGGCGAAGGCCGACGATGCCGCGCACAGCGCCAGGATTGTCGCGACGACAAAGGCGAACAGCGGCCCGTTTCGCAGGAAATTCGTCAAAAATCAGTCCTTCGTTCCTGCGGCCGGCGGATCGTCCGCGATCCGGGCGTAGAGGTAGTGGTCCTGCCAGATGCCGTTGATCCTGAGATAGGATCGCAGCAGTCCTTCGCGCCGGAATCCGGCTTTTTCAAGCACGCGGATCGACCTGATATTGTCGGGAATACAGGCCGCCTCGATCCGGTGCAACCTCAGCGTATCGAAGGCGAAGGGCGCCACCACCTTGACCGCGTCGGTCATCAGGCCACGGCCGCCAAAGCGCTCGCCGATCCAGTAGCCGATATGGCCGCTTTGCGAGACGCCGTGGCGTATGTTGCCGAGGGTGATGCCGCCCGCCAGCTTGCCGCTGCTTTTCTCGAAGATGAAGAAGGCGATCGCGGTTCCCTGGGCATAGTCTTCGCGGTAGCGGCTGATGCGCAGCCGCCATGCGGTACGGTCGAGTTCATCGGGAGTCCAGCGTGGCTCCCATGGTTCGAGGAAGGCGCGGCTTTCGCCGCGCACCGCCGCCCACTCGCGGTAGTCGTTCGTGAAGGGCACGCGCAGCGTGACGCGGTCGCCCTTCAGCGCCGGCAGGTCACGGCGAAAGAACGGGAGCGCGAACACGACGCTTTGAGGGGCTAGACGGCGAGCTTGCGGGCCGTGGTCTGCGTGCCCGCAAGCGACTCGAGGATCGCCTCGTAGGGCGCCAGCGTACCTACAGGCCCGACAGCGGTCAGCGTCGGTGTGGTCGAGAACAGCCGGGACGACAGATCGGTCAGACGCTCGATCGTCAGCGCCGACAGCCGTTCCATCAGTTCCTCCTTGGCGATCGGCCGGCCGAACAGAAGCAGCTGCCGTGCGATTTGCGAGGCGCGGCTGGCCGGGCTTTCGGCGGACATGATCAGCCCGGCGCGATATTGCGCACGCGCCCGGTCGAGTTCTTCCTGCAGGATGTTCTCGCCGACCTTCTGCAACTCGTCGATGATGACCGGCACCAGTTCGGCGATGTCGCTCTGGCCGGTCGCGGCATGGACGCCGAAGACGCCAGTGTCGGAAAAGCCCCAATGGAAGGCATAGACCGAATAGCACAGGCCGCGCTTTTCACGGACTTCCTGGAAA
>NZ_JBHUGY010000077.1:0-76954 GCF_042682105.1 Mesorhizobium calcicola | reverse complement strand
TGTTCGGCTTCAGGATGACCGGAAAGCGAAGTTCGGCGGCCGAGGCCTGCTCCAGCGAAGTGAACTCATAGGTCAGCGGAATGGCGAGCGCCAGTTCGCGAGCCCGGCGGTACAGAAGCGGCTTCTCGCAAACCCATTTCAGCTGCTGCCATGGTGGCAGCACCACGTCGAATACATCGGACAACTGCTCGATGGATCGCGACACCAGCCGAACTTCAGGGTCGCCGCCGGGGATCAGAAGAAAGCCGTCCAATCCGTGGGTCTCGGCCAGGTTGAGCAGGAAGGCAACGGCGCCGTCATCCTCAGGGCCAGGCCACGTCATCTGTCGATGAGCATAACGCGAGAAGCGGGGCAAGGGCGTGTCGGCGCTTACCAGCCAGACCGGCACTTTCTGCGCGCCAAGGCTCCTGGCCAATGCCAGCGTCCCGTGCGCCCCGCCAAGAATAACCACCCCGGCGGGCCGGCTGGAAACACGATCGTCCGTTTTTGGCTGGGAGAGCATCTGTCAATTCCGGCAATCGGTGCGCAGTGGCGAGCTTCTGGTTTGCCGATTGACTGGCCTGCAAGAAGTAAGAGATGTCTAATATAGAAACTGGTCGCCCGGATGCTGCCGCTGCCGGCAGAAAATCTCACACCAATGCTTTCAACATGGTAATGAAAAATTGACGCCGCTTAAGAAAGAGGCCTCGGCAGTCGGCAATGACCATGCCGGGAATGTACGCGTTCCGACTTTGCCACTGGCTTCGACGGCCAAAGCAATTCGGGAAAAGTGCCAACAAACAGTTAGACCGGTTCAGCGATCCATCGACGTGAACCGGCTAACATAAGGCAAAACTGCGCAGCGATCCGGACGATGCCGACGGCCCTAGTTGGTCACGACAATGCGCGTGTTGCCGAAACCCACTTCCCGCACCATCGAATAGAAGGTTGCGGCATTGGCCGTGTGCAGCCGCACGCAGCCATGTGATGCCGGCCTGCCGAGCTGCCTGACGGCGCCGGTTCCATGGATGGCATAGCCGCCATGGAAGAACACGGAATAAGGCATCGGCGACATGTGGTATTTGCGCGAATACCACATCCGGGCCGTGCGTTGCGGACGATAGGTGCCGCGCGGCGTGAAGTAGCCGGGTCGCGCGGTGGACACGCTCCACCGGTAAACCGAAAAGCCATAAGTGACCGTCATCGTCTGCGACGACACGTCTATGTTTGCAACGAGGCTGGCTGCCCAACCCTGCCCCGAAGCACCGAACAGCATCGCGACAAACACGGCTGCCATGAGAACAGTCTTTTTCATGCGATCAAACCCCTTTGATTGCCCCTTACCTGCCTGCCATCACGGTGTTTTTCACCTTTTTAATGGCAGGTGAACGAGGTAACACACACTCCTTGACCAATTCGCCAATCCGAAGCAGCGAATTTGAACGATTTCCCGCGATAGTTGCCGCAACGACACGCTGCACGGGCCTTATCATCAGCGGGCTTGCAAAAACGTCGATATCGCTGCTCAACTCGTCCGCATGAACGAGCGACTCCTCAAGGCAATCGATGACCGGCGCGACGATGTCGTCGCGCTGACCGCCGACCTGATCCGGTTTCCGACCATCAACCCACCCGGCGAGGCCTACCGGCCATGCGCCGAATATCTCAGTGCGCGGCTGAAGAAGAGCGGCTTCGAGACCGAGTTCATCCGCGCCGAGGGCACGCCCGGGGACACCGATCGCTATCCGCGTGTCAATGTCGTCGCCCGGTTTGACGGACGGTCGCCTGGCGCCTGCGTCCACTTCAACTCGCATATCGACGTTGTCGAAGCGGGCGACGGCTGGACCGTCGATCCCTTTGCCGGCGTCGTCCGGGATGGCAAGGTGTACGGCCGTGGCGCCTGCGACATGAAGGGCGGCCTCGCCGCCTCGGTCATTGCCGCCGAAGCCTTCATGGAGGTGTTTCCCGACTTTCCGGGTGCCATCGAAATATCGGGCACCGTCGACGAGGAGTCCGGCGGCTTCGGCGGCGTCGCCCATCTGGCCAGGCTCGGCTATTTCTCGAAACCCAGGGTCGACCACGTCATCATCCCCGAGCCGCTGAACAAGGACCGCATCTGCCTTGGTCATCGCGGCGTCTGGTGGGCGGAGATCGAGACCAAGGGCGAGATCGCGCATGGCTCGATGCCGTTTCTCGGCGACAATGCGGTACGCCATATGGGCGCCGTGCTGCAGGCCTTCGAGGACGAACTGTTTCCCGCTCTCGACCGCAAGATGACGCGCATGCCGGTCGTGCCCGAGGGTGCAAAGCGCTCAACCATGAACATCAACTCCATCCATGGTGGCCAGACCGAGGATTTCCGGCCCGGCCTGCCTTCGCCCAACGTGCCCGATTCCTGCCGGCTGACCATCGACCGCCGCTTCCTGCTTGAGGAGGACCTCGACACGGTCAAAGGTGAAGTGACCGGCATTCTCGACCGGCTGAAGCGCGAGCGGAAAAAATTCGACTACGAGATCCGCGACCTGATGGAAGTGCTGCCGTTGATGACGGAGCGCGACGCGCCGGTGGTCAAGGCGGTGGCGCAAGGCATCATGGCGATCTTCGACCGCGAACCCGACTACGTGATTTCGCCCGGCACCTACGACCAGAAGCACATTGCCCGCATCGGCCATATCTACGATTGCATCGCCTATGGCCCGGGCATTCTCGACCTCGCCCACCGGCCGGACGAATGGGTCGGGATATCGGACATGGTGGAATCGGCCAAGGTGATGGCGATCGGGCTCAACGTGCTGCTGCGCGGCACGGAAGCGGGATAGTCCCGCATCGCGACAAGCTTCGACCTGCCGACCGGGCGGCCACGGCAAAAACATTCCCGGCCGTCCTGCCGGGCAGAACGAAACGCAATTTACTCCGTGGCAAAATCACGCTTCTATCGCCCGGGTTTGAGCACGTGTCTGAAACGCATGGGGAGTTGCACGATGAGATTGTGGAAAACCATCCTGGCCGCGGCGGTGCTGTCGCTGGCCACTGGCACCTCGGCATTCGCCGCGCGAACCGATCTCGTCATCGGCATTCCGCTCGAACCACCGCATCTCGATCCGACCGCCGGTGCTGCCGCGGCCATCGATGAGGTTCTCTACGCCAATGTGTTCGAGGGCCTGACCCGGATCGGGCCTAATGGCGAGGTGCTGCCGGACCTGGCCGAAAGCTGGACCATTTCCGACGACGGCAAGGTCTACACTTTCAAGCTGCACACCGGCGTCAAATTCCACGACGGCACCGATTTCGACGCCAGTGACGTGAAATTCTCGCTGGATCGAGCCCGCGCCGACAATTCGGTCAATGCGCAGAAGGGTCTGTTCGCAGCGATCGACAAGGTCGACGTCGTCGACCCGGCAACAGTCAAGGTGACGCTGAAGAACCCGCAAGGCTCCTTCCTCTACAATATGGGCTGGGGCGACGCGGTGATCGTGGCGCCGGAATCGGCCGACGCCAACAAGGAGAAACCGATCGGCACCGGCCCGTTCAAATTCCAGAGCTGGGCCAAGGGATCGTCGATCACGCTGGTCAAATCGGACAATTACTGGGGCACGCCGGCGTCCCTCGACAAGGCCGAGTTCCGCATCGTTCCGGATGCCGCTGCCTATGTGCCGGCACTGCTCTCGGGCGACATCCAGGCTTTCCCGTTCTTCGATGCCGACAGCGTCGCACAGGTCAAGGACGACCCGCGCTTCAAGGTGGTGATCGGCGCGACCGAGGGCGAAACCCTCCTGTCGATCAACAACAAGAAGCCGCCTTTCGACAAATTGCAGGTGAGACAGGCGATTTCCTATGCGCTCGACCGCAAGGCGATCATCGACGGCGCCTCGGCCGGCCTCGGCGTGCCGATCGGCTCGCATATGTCGCCAGCCAACAAGGACTATGTCGACCTCACCGGCCGCTACCCGCATGATGTCGCCAAGGCCAAGGAATTGCTGAAGGAAACGGGCCTCGAGAACGGCTTCAAGGCAACGCTGAAGCTGCCGCCGCCCTCTTACGCGCGGCTCGGCGGCGAGATCATCGCCTCTGAACTTCGCGACGTCGGCATCGATCTCGAGATCATCCCGGTCGAATGGGCGCAGTGGCTGGATCAGGTGTTCACCAAGAAGGATTACGACCTGACCATCGTCTCGCACACCGAGCCCAACGACATCGATATCTACTCGCGCAAGGACTACTACTTCAACTACGACAACCCGGCCTTCGACAAGGTGATTGCCGACCTCAACCTCACTTCCGACGAGGCCAAGCGCAAGGAGCTTCTGGGGGGGGCACAGAAGATCCTGGCCGATGATGCCGTGGTCGGCTTCCTCTTCGAACTGCCCAAGGTCGGCGTCTGGGATGCCAAGCTGCAAGGGCTGTGGGAAAACGCACCGATCCAGGCCAATGACCTGACCAAGGTGAAGTGGTCGGATTGAAGACTCAGGCTGTCCGGCGGAACTTGCGTTCCGTCCCACCCCCCTCTGCCCTGCCGGGCATCTCCCCCGCAAGGGGGGAGATCGGCGGTTCGGCCGACGGCTCCCTTTTCACAACCCTAGTGATTTGCGCAACGTCAGCGATTGGCGAAAGCCTCGATGAGAACGCAATCTCCCCCCTCGCGGGGGGTCCGAAGGACGGGCCGAGACCCGTGGCTCGGGCCGGGCAGTCCGGCAGGACAGAGGGGGGTGGGCGGGAACGCGACCTCTGCCCGGCCGTCGCACGGGGCAGAACAGCGGTCCCTCACCTCCCATGACCCTCTATCTCCTCAAGCACTTTGCCATTGCGCTCGCTACGCTGGTGCTGGCCTCCATGGTGGTGTTCGCCGTGCTGGAGATCCTTCCCGGCGATCCGGCGCGGCTGATGCTGGGCATGAATGCCAGCGCCGACCAGGTCGAGCTGTTGCGCAACCAGATGGGTCTCAACGCGCCGCTCGGCCTGCGCTATCTACATTGGGCCGGCGGCCTGCTCAGCCTCGATTTCGGCCGTTCCTACACCTATTCGGTACCGGTCATCGACCTGGTGCGCGAACGGCTTGCCGTGTCGCTGCCGCTGGCGCTGATTGCTCTGGCACTCTCGACCATCATTGCCATTCCGGTCGGCCTGTTTTCCGCCAGCCGGCGTGGGCGCGCCGGCGACACGGTGGCTATGGGCGCGGCTCAGCTTGGCGTCGCTGTCCCCAATTTCTGGTTCGCGCTGATGCTGATCTATGTCTTCGCCGTCTGGCTGCGGCTGGTTCCCGCCGGCGGCTTTCCCGGCTGGAGCGCCGGCGTCTGGCCGGCGCTGAAATCACTGCTGCTGCCGGCAATAGCGCTTGCGTTGCCGCAAGCGGCGATCCTGGCGCGCGTCACCCGCTCGGCGCTGATCGAGGTGCTGAACGAGGACTATATCCGCACCGCCCGCGCCAAGGGCCTGCCCTACCGCGCGGTCCTGTGGCGGCACGCGCTGCGCAACGCCATGATCCCGGTGCTGACCATCCTCGGCCTGCAATTCGCCTTCCTGCTTGCCGGCACCATCATCATCGAGAATGTCTTCTACCTGCCCGGCCTTGGCCGGCTGGTGTTCCAGGCGATCACCCAGCGCGACCTGATCGTCGTCGAAAGCGTGATCATGCTGCTGGTCGCCGCCGTGATTGCCGTAAACCTCCTCGTCGACCTTTCCTATGCGGTCGTCGATCCGCGCCTGAGAGGCCGGCAATGACACTGCACATCGACATATCAGAGGAGACGCTCGGCAGCATCCTGGCCAAGGCATTCAGGAACACCGCCTTCGTTGCCGGTTTCGTCATAACCTTGCTGATCCTGGCTATGGCGATCGTCTCCTATGCCTGGACGCCCTACGACGTCACGAAACTGGTGATATCAGACAAGACTCAAGGCCCCTCGCTGGCGCACTGGTTCGGCACTGATCATTTCGGCCGCGACATCCTGTCGATGGTCATGGTTGGCGCCCGCAATTCGATTGCCGTGGCGCTCGTCGCGGTCGGCATCGGCATGGGGGTCGGCGTGCCGCTCGGCGCCTTTGCCGCGGCGCGGGGCGGCCTCGTCGACGAGGCGTTGATGCGGTTGAACGATCTCGTCTTCGCCTTTCCCGCGCTGCTGTCGGCCATCATGATCACCGCCATCTTCGGGCCAGGCGCCGTCAACGCCATCATCGCCATCGGCATCTTCAACATTCCGGTGTTCGCGCGCGTCGCCCGCGCCGGCGCGCTGGCGATCTGGCCGCGCGAGTTCATCCTTGCCGCGCGCGCCGCCGGCAAGAGCAGCACGCAGATCAGCATCGAACATGTGCTGCCCAACATCGCCACGCTGCTGCTGGTGCAAGGCACCATCCAGTTCGCGCTTGGCATCCTGGCCGAGGCCGGGCTTTCCTATCTCGGCCTCGGCGCCCAGCCGCCAATGCCGAGCTGGGGCCGCATGCTGTTCGACGCCCAGACCCGCATGGTGGTGGCGCCTTGGATGGCGATCTTTCCCGGCATGGCGATCGTCATCACCGTGCTTGGGCTCAACCTTCTGGGCGATGGCATCGCCGATATCCTCGACCCGAAATCACGGCGGCAGCGATGAGCCTGCTCGACATCGAGAACCTGTCGCTGACCATCGGCGATACGCCGATCCTCAAGGACATGCAGCTCTCCGTCGCGCCTGGTGAGGTGATGGGACTGGTCGGCGAATCCGGTTCGGGCAAATCGATGACCGCGCTGACGGTGATGCGGCTTCTGCCACATGCCGCGCGCGCCACCGGGCGCGTCACCTTCGACGGCATCGACATCCTCGCGGCAACCGAGGACCAGATGTGCGCGCTGCGCGGCGACGACGTCGGCATGGTGTTCCAGGAGCCGATGACCGCGCTCAATCCGGTCAAGACCATCGGCGAACAGGTGGCCGAAGGCATACGCTGGCACACCAAAGCCAGTCGTGCGGAGGCTGAAGACCGGGCGCGAAAAATGCTCGACCGCGTCGGCCTGCCCTCGGCAAAATTCCCGTTGTCGCGCTATCCGCACGAACTGTCGGGCGGCCAGCGCCAGCGCGTCGTCATCGCCATCGCCTGTGCGCTGAAGCCGAAGCTGCTGATCGCCGACGAGCCGACCACGGCGCTTGACGTGGTGCTGCAGGCGCAAATCCTCGACCTCTTGCGCGACCTCGTCGCGGAGAGCCGCATGGGCCTGCTGCTGATCTCGCACGACCTGGCTGTCGTGACCGAAATGGCCGATCGCATCACCATCCTGCGCCGCGGCGAGGTGATGGAAGCCGGAGACACCGCACGCACGCTGTCGGAACAATTCCACCCCTACACGCGCCAGCTGGCGCAGGCCTCGATGCATGTGCCGGCGCGGCCAAGACCGCATGGCGTCGGATCGGGCCAATCCCTGCTTCAGGTCGAGGGCGTGACGCGCGACTATCCCGGCCGGCGCAGATCGCTGCTCAAGCGCGCAGCCTCGATTCGTGCCGTGGACGACGTGTCCCTGTCGATGGCGCCGGGCCAATCGGTGGCGCTGGTCGGTCGCTCCGGCTGCGGCAAGTCAACGCTTGCCCGAATGATCCTGGCGCTCGACCGGCCGAGCTCGGGCACGATCCGGTTTCGCGGCGAGACCGTCACCGGCAAGAGCGAGGCGGAACTGAAGCCTGCCCGGCGTGACATGCAGGTTGTCTTCCAGGATCCTTATGGCTCCTTCGACCCGCGCCAGAAGGTCGAAAAACTTGTCGCCGAACCGCTGCATGTGCTGGACAAGAAGCCGACGCGCGCCGAACGCCGCGAGATGGTGGCGCATGCGCTGCACGAAGTCGGCCTCGACCAGCGCGACATGGACAAATATCCGCATGAGTTTTCCGGCGGTCAGCGCCAGCGCCTGTCGATCGCCCGCGCCATCATCACCCGCCCCAAGCTGGTCGTCGCCGACGAACCGGTCTCGGCGCTCGATGTCTCGATCCGCGCCCAGATCCTCGACCTGTTCGCCGAACTCAACCAGAAGCTCGGCATTGCCTACCTCTTCATCACCCATGACCTGACCGTCGCCCGCGCCATCACGGACGAAGTGCTGGTCATGCATGACGGCCGGATCGTCGAGCGCGGCAAGACCAACGAGGTGCTCGACCACCCGCGATCCGAGGCGGCCAAGGCGCTGGTCACTGCCGCACCCGACTTGCACCGGGCAATCGCTCGACGGATGCAGGAACAAGGCTGAGCGGGCGGTTCGCTACTCTTCCGGCTTCACCACATCGACCGGGCTGATGTCGAGCAGGTCGAGCGTGCGGCGCAGCAGCCGCACCTCGCTCTCGGCCAGTTGCGAATCCGCCTTGGCGATCTCGGCCATATGGCGGGCTAACTGCTTGCGCCGCTCGAGGTCGAGATCGCGGAACAGCGCAATCGCCTGCGAGCCGTTGGTCTCGTAGCCGAACTCGTTGAGATATTCGATGACGCTGTCGATGCTGGTTTCGGCAATGCCGAAGGCGTCCTTGCAGATGCGCCGGAAGGCAACCATCTCGCTCTCGCTGACCGACCCGTCGGCCAGGATCATGCGGAACAGCATCAGAAGTTCCGCCGACAAGACCGGATCGTCCGCCACCTTGCGCACGCCTGGTTCGCCGTCGAAGATCGAGCGTATCTGGTCCAGCAATGCGAATGCCATCGGGGGCCCCTTCCGATTCAGATGCGACGCGTGATTCCATCCAAGTGCGACGCGCTTGGATAGAGGTAGCGCGGAATCGAGCTTGCGCAAACAGGTCGCTCGTGGTCGAACGCCAATATCTCAGCCCACCGGACATTCCCATACATCAGATGATCGACCTGACCACCCAGACCGTAGCCATGCTGGCGTTCGCCGGCTTTGCCGCGGGCTTTGTCGACTCGATCGCCGGCGGTGGCGGCTTGATCACCATCCCGGCGCTTCTGCTTGCCGGGTTCTCACCGGTCGAAGCGCTTGGAACCAACAAGCTGCAGGGCATGTTCGGCTCCGGGTCGGCGACCATCCACTATGCCTCAAAGGGCCATGTCGATTTGCGCCGGCAATTGCCGTCGGCGCTGCTCGCGCTTGCCGGAAGTGCTGTCGGCGCCTTGCTGGCGACGATTGTCCCAGGCGATCTCCTGCGCGCCCTCCTGCCCCTGGTGTTGATCGCCATCGCGCTCTACTTCGCGCTGAAGCCCAACATGAACGATGTCGACCGGGCCGAACGCCTGTCGCCCTTCCTGTTCGGAGTGACGCTGGTGCCCGCCATCGGCTTCTATGATGGTCTGTTTGGACCCGGCGCCGGCTCCTTCTACATGCTGGCCTTCGTCGCACTTGCCGGCTACGGCGTGCTCAAGGCGACGGCGCACACCAAATTGCTCAACTTCGCTTCCAACATCGGCGGCTTCATCGTCTTCGCCGCCGTCGGCGTCGTCTACTGGAAGATCGGCTTGATGATGGGCGTTGCCCAGTTCCTCGGCGCCCGCGTCGGTGCCAGCCTGGCTATGCGCATCGGCGCGAGACTGATCAAGCCGCTGCTGGTGATCGTCTGCCTGGCGCTGGCGGCAAAGCTCTTGGCCGACCCGGCGAACCCGCTGCGTGTCATGATTGGTGTGTGATCACGCGCCCTGATAGAATGAAGCCGTTCGAATCATGTTGCGAGGAGCCAGACATGAATCTTAGCGCACCCACCCAGATTGTTTTCATCATTTCCGTTGTTATCGCCATCATCGGTGTTCTTGCCGCCCTTGGCGTTCTTGCGTTCATTCCACTCGCATCGGTGTGGATCGTTCTTATCGCCTTCATCGTGCTTGCCGGCGGCTGCTTGATGCGCGGCGCCTGACCAGTTTCCCATGAAGTGGGGACCAGGAGCGCCCGGCCAAAGCCGGGCGCTTTTGATTCTGGTCTGGGGTCTGCTAGATTTCTTTCCGCGGGAAGGATGCCGATGCTAGTCGAGATGCAACGCCAGCAGGAACAGGACCGCTCCATCGCCGGGCGGTTCGAGATGCGCCGGCGTCTTCCCAATCCTGCCCTTGAGGGTATTGTAACTGACATTTGCGGCTATCGCGAAACGGCGCCGGGCCATTTGCGCAATGTCGAATACGCATCGCTGACCGTGCCGCTGGTGATCAGCTTTGCCGAACCCTTCGCCATCGGCCTCGGCAAGACGCCGGGCGACAATGACCGCTTCGCCAGTTTCGCCGCCGGCCTTTATGCCGGACCGGTGGTGATCGAATCCTTCGGTGGCGCCTGCTGCGTCCAGGTCAACTTCACACCGCTCGGCGCACGCCGGTTTTTCCGCCTGCCGATGAGCGAACTCACCGACAGCATGGTCGTCCTCGACGACGTGCTTGGCGCCGAAGGCATGGCGCTGCGCGAACGGCTCGGCAACGCGCCGGACTGGGCGGCGCGTTTCGACATCGCCGAGACCTTCGTCGCCGCCCGTCTCGAGAATGCCGCCGAGACGCCGCTCGAAATTGCCTGGGCCTACGACCGCATCATCACGTCCGGGGGCCGGACCCGCATCTCATCGCTTGCCGAACGGCTGGGCTGGAGCCGCAAGCATCTCGCCAGCGGCTTTTCCGATGCCATCGGTATCGGCCCCAAGACGCTGTCTCGCATCGTCCGCTTCAACCGGGCGCTCGGCCTGTCGAGGCGGCAGGCCGTCGACTGGGCCGATATCGCCGCCGATTGCGGCTATGCCGACCAGGCGCATCTGGTGCGCGAGTTCCGCGACCTTGCCGGCGAGACGCCGACCGCACTTGCCAGGTAACATTTCTTCAAGACGCTGGAACGGCCTTCGACCAGAGTGATGCATGTCGCCCAAAAGCGCGCAGCGGTTTTGGGCATGCACAAACAAGGTTCATCGACCAACCCAACTGAAGGAGTTCCCATGCCCACCACCACGGAAGCGCCGCGCCTCTACCCTGCCCTGCGCTACAAGAACGCGGCAAAAATGATCGACTGGCTGTGCGAAGCCTTCGGCTTCAGCGTCCGTGCCCGCTATGGCGAAGGCGATGTCGTGCACCATGCCGAACTGGTTTTCGGTTCTTCGATGATCATGCTGGGCACAGTGCGCGACGACGACTACGGCAAGATGGTCGGCGAGCCCCGCTCAGGCGGCGGCAAGTCGATCTACATTGCCGTCGACGATGCCGATGCCGCCTATGCCAAAGCCAGGCAGGCCGGCGCCACGATCATCCAGGAATTGACCAACCGCGACTATGGCAGCCGCGAGTTCATCTGCCGCGATCCGGAAGGCAATGTCTGGTCGTTCGGCACCTACTGGCCGAAGGCAGGCGAAAAGGCCTAAACAGGACCTCAGCGCGCCTGCGCGAAGATAGCATCGCAGTCGAGATGGGTTTCCAGCTCGGCCGCGACCTCGTCCAGCGCCCGCTCGACCTCGGCCCGGTAGTCGATGCCGCCGCCCTTGATGCCGAGGCTTTCGAGGAATTTCCCGCGAAAGGCGTCGGCTCCAAACAGGCCATGCAGATAGGTGCCAACCACCTTGCCATCGGCGGAAACTGCACCATCCTCGACACCGTTGATGATTGCCGACGGTCGCATGGTGTCCGGTCCGGTGGTGCGGCCGAGATGAATTTCATAGCCCTCGAGCGGCAGATCGAACGGCACCGAGCGGGCGCTGACATTGCGCACCGTTTTTTCCGGCTCCATCACCGTTTCGACGTCGAGCAGGCCGAGCCCTTCGGCCTCGGTGACGCTGCCTTCGATGCCGTCGGGATCGCTCACCATCCGGCCAAGCATCTGGAAGCCGCCGCAAACGCCGACGACATGGCCGCCACGCTTGCGATGGGCGAGCAAATCGCGGTCCCAGCCGTTCTCGCGGAATTTCAGGAGATCGCCAATCGTCGACTTGGAGCCGGGAATGACAACCAGCCCGGCATCCGCCGGCAACGGCTTTCCAGGCGGCACGAACACCACCTCGACCTGCGGTTCGGCCTTGAGCGGATCGAGATCGTCGAAATTGGCGATGCGGCCAAGCATCGGCACGGCAACCTTCAGCGCGCGTGTCTGCCCGGACGCCAGCCGTTCCAGCACCACCGAATCCTCCGAAGGCAGCCGCGCCGCCGCCTTCAGCCACGGCACCACCCCAAAACAGCGCCAGCCGGTGAACCTTTCGATCGATTTTATGCCATCATCGAACAGCGAGACGTCGCCGCGAAACTTGTTGATGAGGTAGCCGACGATCATACGCCGGTCCTCTTCCGGCAGGATCAGATGCGTGCCGGCCACCGAAGCGATGACGCCGCCGCGATCGATATCGCCAACCAGCACCACCGGCACGTCGGCGCGCGTCGCAAAGCCCATATTGGCGATGTCGCGGCTGCGCAGGTTGATCTCGGCCGGCGAGCCGGCGCCCTCGACGATGACGAGATCGGCGCCCTCGCCGACCTTGCCCCAGGAGTCCAGCACAGCATCCATCAGTTGGCCCTTCAGCGCCTGGTAGTCGCGCGCCCGCGCTTCGCCAAACACCTTGCCCTGCACGATGACCTGGGCGCCGACATCGGTTTGCGGCTTGAGCAGCACCGGGTTCATGTGGACCGACGGCGCCACACCGCACGCGATCGCCTGCAGCCATTGCGCACGGCCGATCTCGCCGCCGCTGGCATTGTTGTCGCCGGGAATGTTGGCGACGGCAGCGTTGTTCGACATGTTCTGCGGCTTGAACGGCCGCACTCTCAGCCCGCGCTTTTTTGCCGCGCGGCAGAGGCCGGCGACCAGCACCGTCTTGCCGACATCCGAACCCGTGCCTTGCAGCATGATTGCCTTGGCCATCAGTTCCTGCCCTGCGCGACGGTTCCGGTAATCGTGGATTTCGCCGCCAGCGGCCCGCCGCGCCAGATGTAGAGCGCCAGCAGCGGTTCCGTGCCGGTGCGCATGGCATGGTTGACGTTGGAGGCGTGATGCACGGCTTCTCCCGCCGCGCGCCGGCGAAAGCCGCTCTCACCCATGCGCCATTCGGTACCGCCGGTCAGCGGGATATAGATCTCCTCGGCAACATGATGATGATCGGGATAGACGATATCGGGGCCAAGGATCAGCAGGCCGGCGGCGACCTCGTCGTTGGCGAAATGACCACGCGTGCCGAACACCTCCAGCCAGCCGTAATTGTCGATGAATGCCTTGCCGAAATCCGCCTCGCTATAGGTCTGCCCCCAGCGAAGATCATTCCGGCGCTCCGCCAGCAACCGCACCAGCGGCTTGGCATCGGGCGGCGCCAGGTCGGCGGCGCGATCGAGATGACGCAGGCAGCCAAGCGGATACGGCTCCAGCGCTCGGGCTGGCATGTCCCAGGCGATCGCCGCCACGGCGTCGCGCACCAGGGCGTCATCCACGGAAGCGAGATAGGCGTGGAACCGTTCCAGCAGTTCATCGAATTTAGTCGACACGTTTCGCTCCAAACATGCATTGGTGCAAAGCCGCTCCGCCAAGGGTCGGGTTGCGCGGCGGCATCATTGGTCTAGATTGGTGTGCGCGCAAAGCCAAAAACGACAGGCCAGCAAGCCGAAAACGTCAGGGAGCACGCCATGGACGCCGCGGTCGATGCGAGCACCAGCCAGTTCGAACTCAACGAGGAACAGCGCGCCATCCAGGAGATGGCGCAGGCCTTCGCCGCCGACCGCGTCGCGCCGAACGCGCTCGACTGGGACCGCAGGAAACACTTTCCCGCCGACGTGATCCGCGAGACCGGGCCGCTCGGCCTTGGCGGCATCTATATCAGGGAGGATGTCGGCGGCTCCGCGCTCGGCCGGCTCGACGCGGTGCTGATCTTCGAGGCGCTCTCGCACGCCGATCCGGCCTTTTCGTCGTTCATCTCGATCCACAACATGGTGGCCTCGATGATCGACCGTTTCGGCAATGACGAACAGCGCCAGCGCTTCCTGCCGAAGCTTACCTCGATGGAATGGCTGGCGAGTTATTGCCTGACCGAGCCGGGTTCCGGATCCGACGCCGCGGCGCTGAAGACGCGCGCGGTGAAGAGCGGCGGCGACTATGTGCTGAACGGCACCAAGCAGTTCATCTCGGGCGCCGGCGACAGCGATGTCTACGCCGTCATGGTGCGCACCGGCGCCGACGGGCCCAAAGGCATTTCCACCATCGTCGTGCCCAAGGATTCGCCCGGCCTCTCCTTCGGCGCCAACGAGCACAAGATGGGCTGGCACATGCAGTCAACCCGCCAGGTCATCTTCGAGGACTGCAAGGTGCCGGCGGAGAACCTTTTGTCGGGCGAAGGCGCCGGCTTCGGCATCGCCATGGCGGGGCTCGACGGCGGCCGGCTGAACATCGCCGCCTGCTCGCTGGGCGGCGCGCAATCGGCGCTCGACAAGGCGCTGTCCTATGCCGCTGAGCGCAAGGCCTTCGGCTCCAGGATCAACCAGTTCCAGGCGCTGCAGTTCCGGCTGGCCGACATGGAGACCGAGCTGCAGGCGGCCCGCATCTTCCTCTACGCCGCCGCTTCGAAGCTCGACCGCAAGGCGCCGGATGCCGGCAAATGGTCGGCGATGGCCAAGCGTTTCGTCACCGACACCGGCTTCGCCGTCGCCAACGATGCGCTGCAGCTGCTCGGCGGTTACGGCTATCTGCACGATTACGGCATCGAGAAACTGGTGCGGGATTTGCGCGTCCACCAGATCCTCGAAGGCACCAATGAGATCATGCGCGTCATCATCGCGCGCGCGTTGGTTGGAAGGCAGTAGTAGGCAGTAGGCAAAAGATGACCGGCAAGATCGATTCGTACAAGGATCTCATTGTATGGCAGCAGGCGATGGATCTGGCTGTCGCCACCTATTCATTGACCAAAGCGTGGCCAAAGGAAGAATTGTATGGGTTGACCAGCCAAATCCGCCGTTCAGCAACCTCTATCCCTGCAAACATCGCCGAAGGTTATGGCCGAGACAACAGAGGCTCTTATCAGCAATTTCTCCGGATTGGCCCAAGGCTCCCTGAAGGAATTCGAGACGCACCTTCAGATTGCCGAACGCATTGGCCTTGCCACGCATGATCAAGCCGATCACTTGCTGACATCGACCGGGGGATCGGCAAAATGCTTCGCCAACTCATTCTCAGACTTACGCCAGAATAGACAACCCTACTGCCTACTGCCTACTGCCTACTGCCTACTGCCTACTGCCTACTGCCAATCCGGAGCACCACTATGACCACCATCGCCTTCATCGGCCTCGGCAACATGGGCAATCCAATGGCCGCCAACCTGGTCAAGGCCGGGCATGCCGTGCATGGCTTCGACCTGATGCCTGAGAACCTGACGGTCGCGCGCGAGCATGGCGTCGTCATCATGGCCAACGCACCGGCCGCGGTAAAGGACGCCGATGTGGTGATCACCATGCTGCCGGCCGGCAAGCATGTGCTGTCGGTCTATGAGGACATCGCGCCCAAGGCGAAAAAGGGCGCGCTGTTCATCGATTCCTCGACCATCGACGTCGAATCGGCGCGCAAGGCGCATGCCATCGCCGCCAAACGCGGCCTGCTGTCGATCGATGCACCCGTTTCGGGCGGCACTGGAGGCGCGGCGGCCGGCACGCTGACTTTCATGGCCGGCGGCTCCGACGGTGCCTTCGCCGTCGCCGAGCCGATACTCAAGCCGATGGCAGGCCGCATCGTCCATTGCGGCGGCGACGGCGCCGGCCAGGCGGCAAAAATCTGCAACAACATGATCCTCGGCATTTCGATGATCGGCGTCGCCGAAGCCTTCGTTCTGGCGGAAAAGCTCGGCCTCTCGCATCAGGCGCTGTTCGACGTCGCCTCGACCTCGTCCGGCCAGTGCTGGTCGCTGACCACCTACTGCCCGGTGCCCGGCCCGGTGCCCAACTCGCCCGCCAACCGCGACTACAAGCCCGGCTTTGCCGCCGCGCTGATGCTGAAGGATCTGAAGCTGGCGCAGGAAGCAGCACAAGGTTCCGGTGCGGTGACCCCGCTTGGTGCCGAGGCGGCTCAGCTCTATGCACTGTTCAACGCCCAGGGGCATGCCGGCGCCGATTTTTCCGGGATCATTAATTTTCTGCGCGGAGCCAATCCATAAGCTCCTAATACAACTGGGTTTTTCGCATATCCTGAGAGAAACCTGTCAAATTTAGGTTTGCTTAAGCTCTCGATAACCCCCCGGTAACGATGTCTCTGTAAAACGGAATGCGAGGCGGACATATCGCATCCGCCCGGCGCTCCGGATCAGGTCTCGCGTACCGGAGCCCGTAAGTTTCGCCAAGTGTTTGCGTAGCGAAACGCCATGCGTATCTGGCAAAGCCGCGTTCCGATGGAGCGCGGTTTTTGCGTTTCTGCCGGTTTATCCGCGCAGTCCGGTTATATTCCGATTGCCGCGTCCGGGATCGGGACATGATCTTCATTGATCATCACGATCGGCGCGTCCACTCCATCAACCCTGACCACAAGCAGGCGGATACTCCACGTGCCAGCATTGCGGACCAGGTGGGAAAACACGGTGGCTTTGCCCTTGGCTCCGTGGACGGGAATGCTGAACTGGGCGTCGCCCGTTCCATTCGCACTGACGTTGAGATGGCCGCCGACCCAGAAATTGTCGGTCACGTCGTCGCCAATGGCAGCCTTGACGCGGGTATCGGAACGTACGGCGTCCATCGTCATGTGGTAGGCGTCACTGCCTTTGAACATGAAGGGGATGCTGCCGACCATCGTCGCACAGCCCCCGATACTGACCAACCAGACGGCAAGGCCGGCGATCGCCCAGTTGCGTTGCGTCTTGCGGAACTGTTCCGCATCGCGCCAGGCGCGGTTCCGCCAGGCCCAGCGGCTGCCGCGTGCGCCGAGCACGAAGATCATAACGAGGTTGACGACCGGGATCAGCGCCAGCAGCGCGATGAAGGTGCTGTTGCCGATGCCCCAGATCCAGTTGAGGAAGAAGGCGCCCCAGTTCCAACGGTCAAGCTCGGCTGGAATTTCGGCGGGCTGGTTGAGCGGCTGTCCGGCCATGATGTTCCCCCATCGGCAGATGTGCCTGATGCGGTTCTAACGTAAGACCTTGAAAAACGGGAAACAGTTTTTCTGGATCGGCCTTTCGTGGTCAGGCCTTGTTGGACAGCCGGCGAAAGTTCGCTTTCACGGCACGGCTTGCTGGCTTCAGCGCAGCACTGATCGACCGTTCCGCCGCGACGCCGTTGAGCAGCGACGGTGTGCGGCCGGAAAGGATTTCCGGCCAGAACCGCGATGCCGACTGCAGAAAGGACATTTGCGCCGCAAACGCACCTTCGGCCATCGCCACGGTCTTCTCGTTTACCGCACGCGCCGTCTCCGTGCCCCATGGCTGGCTGCTCCTGGCATCCATCGCCATCAACGGCAGCCGCATCATTGCCACCAGTGGCGCCAGCATCAGGTCGCCGCCGATGCTGGCCGCTTCTTGCGTCCGTCGGCTCTTGCCGGTCTTTTTCATGGAAACAGTCCCCTTGTCGCAGCCGCGTCGGCTGCTGCCCCGCACACCAAGCGCTGAGGGTGAAATTCGTTCCCCATTGCGACGGCATGTTTCTCGAAGCCGGGCGTTCCCATCGAAGAACGCCCGGTCGAGATTCCGATCCTACCGCTTGCGCAAATCCTCCTGCGCCAGATCCAGCGCCTTTGAGATGCGGTCGCAGGCCATGTCGATCGTGTCGCGGGTCCAGATCAGCGGCGGCGACAGAATCATCGTGTCGCCAGTCGCGCGCAGCATCATGCCGTTCGCGATCGCGTGGTCGCGGACCGTCACCGCCGCACTTCCCGCCGGCAGGAACCGCTCCTTGGTCGCCTTGTCCTTGACGATCTCGATCGCGCCCATCAGGCCGATCGAGCGCACCTCGCCGACCAGATCATGCCCGGCAATGCGCTCCTGCAACGCCTTGGCGAAATACGGGCCGGTATCGTTCCTGACACGGTCGACCAGCCCTTCCCGCTCGATGATCTCGAGGTTCTTCAGCGCCACGGCACAGGCCACCGGGTGACCGGAATTGGTGTAGCCGTGATTGAATTCACCGCCCTTCCCGACCAGCGTCGAGGCGATGCGGTCGCCGACCAGCAGCGCCGACAGCGGCTGATAGCCCGAGGTCAGCGCCTTGGCAGTGGTGATGGTGTCGGGCTCGATGCCGAGCGTCTGGGCGGCGAACCATTCGCCGGTGCGGCCATAGCCGGTGATGACCTCGTCCAGCATCAAGAGGACATCGTATTTGCGGCAAATGCGCTGCACTTCCGGCCAGTAGCTGACCGGCGGTATCTTCACGCCGCCCGCTCCCATCACCGGCTCGCCGATGAAAGCCGCAACCTTGTCGGCGCCGGCCTCGAGGATGGCATCCTCGACGGCCTTGGCCGCGCGCAGGCCGAAATCATGATCGCTCTCGCCGGGCAGCGCCAGTTCATAGGTATAGGGCATCATCACATGGACGATGTTGGGCACCGCCCCGTTGAGCTGCTTGTGCATGCCATCCATGCCACCGAGCGAGGTGCCGGCTATGGTCGAGCCGTGATAGGCCATCTTGCGCGAGATGACGCGGTTCTTCTCCGGCTTGCCTTCCAGCGCCCAATAATGCCGCACCAGACGCAGTGCCGTGTCGTTGGCTTCCGAACCGGAGGAGCCGTAGAACACCTGGTTGACGTTCTTCGGCGCGATCTCCGCCAATTTCTTGGACAACAGCACCGGCGTCGGCGTCGAGCATTTGAAGAAGGAGTTGTAATAGGGCAATTCCTTCATCTGCGCATAGGCGGCCTCGGCCAGCTCGTCACGGCCATAGCCGATGTTGACGCACCACAGCCCGGCCATGCCGTCGAGGATTTCCGCCCCTTCGGAATCGTAGATGAACGGCCCGTTGGCATGGGTGATGATGCGCGAGCCGGCCTCGCGCAATTCCTTGTGATCGGTGAACGGGTGGAGATGGTGCGCGGCATCGATCTGCTGAAGCTGCTTCAGCGAATAATTCTGATAGGTCATGGATTGGATCTTTCCTCTGGATTCTATCCGGCTGTACCGGGGGAGCGAATGCATCAGAGGAAGGCAGGTGGCGAATAACCGATGCGGGCGCACAGCCGCAAAAGCTCGGCCCGCAGCGTGCGCGGTGACGGTGTCACCGCGACCCGCGATGCGCGAGCCCCAAATGCGCGAGCCAATGTCCTGACGAGAGCCATGAACGGCACCTTAAAGCAATTCCGGGAAAAGTGTGAAACGGTTTTCCCAGGAAAAGCGCGTAGCGCTTTCCCTAATGGATGTCGCCCCGGTTTTGAGACAACGACATGCATAAAAACAAAGACCTAAAGCGCGTCGCCTGAATCCGTTTCAACGCGACGCCCTTTAGGGAATTGCGTCAAAACGAAAGAGCGAACAAAGGACGGTCTAGGCGAACCACCCTTTGCATCGGCGACGCGCCGGTTTCGGCTCAGGCTTTGCCGCTCAGCGCCCTTTGCAGGAAGACATACTTCATCGCCGTCTGCGCCGCCTGCGGCCGGCGGTCGCCGCGGCCGCCATGTCCACCTTCGGTCTCCTCGAAGAACAATGTCCGCGCATGGCCGGCTTCCTGCAGGCGGGCGGCCATCTTGCGCGCATGGCCGGGATGGACCCGGTCGTCGGCGGTCGAGGTGGTCAGCAGCACCGGCGGATAGGCGGCATCGGCCGCGACATGTTGGTAAGGCGAGTAGGCCGAAAGCCACTTCGCGTCTTCCGGTTTTGACGGATCGCCATATTCGGCCATCCACGAGGCGCCGGGCGGCAGTTCGGTGTAGTGCAGCATATCGAGCAGCGGCACCTCGATGATGACGGCGCCGAAAAGCTCGGGATGCTGCGTCAGGGAAACGCCGGTCAGCAGGCCGCCATTCGAGCCACCCTGGATGCCGAGCGAAGCGGCCGTCGCAATGCCGCGGTTGACGACATCCTGCGCGACCGCGGCGAAATCGTCGAACCCGTTCTGGCGATTGCCCTTCAGTGCGGCCTGATGCCAGGCCGGGCCGAACTCGCCGCCGCCGCGAATGCAGGCCTGCACATAGGCATTGCCCTTCTCCAGCCACAGCCTGCCACGCACGCCGGCGTAGCCGGGCAGCAGCGGCACTTCGAAGCCGCCATAGCCATAAAGCAGCGTCGGCACAGGACCCTCCTGGTCGCGTCGCCGGACGACGAAGTATGGGATCATCGTTCCATCCTTCGAGCGCGCCTCGAACTGTTCGGAGATCAGCGGCGACGCATCAAAGCGTGAGGGCTGCGACTTCACGGTGGCGAGCGTCTCGCCATCGTCGTCCGACCAGATGATCGAGCTCGGCGTCAGGAAATCGGTGAAGGAGAAGGAAACGCTGGAGCCGAAATGCTCGGCATGACTGATGCCGACATTGCCGTTTTCGGGCAGTGCCACAGGCTTCAGCGCCCAGCGGCCGTCGTTGCGCTCGCAGACGACGACCTTGCCGCGCACATTGTCCATCAGGTTGATGAACAACCGGTCCTGCGTGCGGGCAATGCCGGCAATCGACACGCGGTATGCCGGCTCCAGCAAGGTCTCCACCGGGCCGAGCGTGCCGGTCTCGACCCAGTGCGCCAGGTCCAGCGAATAGAGGCCGTCAGCCTTGCACGACGTGCCGTCGGGCGCCGTCCACGGGCTGCGCACGCCAAAGACGAGCTGATCCCTGAAGATCGCGGTGTCGGTCATGTCGTCCGGCAAGGGCAGACGTCTGTTCTCGCCGGAAGGCAGCCGCAGGAAAATATGCGAGGCGAAGAAATCGAGCGTCCGGGCCAGGATCAGATAGCGTCGGTCGCCGTCGAACTCGACGGCGGCACCGACAGCGAGATCCGCCTTCTGCGCCTCGAAGATCGGCGTCGCGTCGTCCAGCTTGGTGCCACGCTTCCACAGCTTGACCACGCGCGGATAGCCGGATTCGGTCTTGTCCGCCTCCTCGAATGCGGCCGAAACGATGACGGTGTCCTTGTCGAGCCAGCTGAAGCCCGACTTGGAAGCTGGCGCGCGGAACCCGTCCTCGACAAAGGATTTGGTCTCGATATCGAATTCGCGCATCTCGCTGGCGTCACCGCCGTCCGGCGACATCGAGACAAGGCAGAGTTTGAAGTCCGGGTAAAGCCGGCTGGCGCCGCCGAACACCCATTTGACCCCCTCCTTCGCCGCAAGCTGGTCGAAGTCGACGATCGTTTCCCAATCCGGCTTCTCGGTCTTGTAAGAGGCGACCGTCGTGCGTCGCCAGAGGCCGAACGCATTGGTCTTGTCCTGCCAGAAATTATAGATATGGCCGTTGAGCGCGGCGCCGACCGCGATGTTGTCCTCGGCCGTCATCAGATCGAGCGCAGTCTCGAACGCCGCCTGATAGGACGGATCGCCCTGCAATTCACCTGTTGTGACCTCGTTCTGGCCATGCACCCAGTCGAGCGACTCTTTGCTGGTCCTGTCCTCTAGCCAGAGGAACGGATCGTCGGTCGACGGGGTGGAATTGGGCGTCTTGGTGATGGGCTTGGTCATGAAGTCTCCGATAAACGCGTCGCTTTTGGCACCGCCAACATCGATATGCTGTGTCCGATATTCAATATGTTCAGCCGACGATTGAGGCTTTCCGCCGGCCAACGACGCTCGTAACCGCCAGCGCCAGGCACATCGCCTTCGCTCGAACCGGTTGCTGCCATCCATATGAAGTGCTGGCCATCCGGCCGGCAAGCCCGACTGGCTACTGGTTCGATCCGAACAAAGAAAGGGCCGGTCGCCGAAATCCGCTTGCGCCAATGGGAGGCGCAGCGAGGACGATGTCGTGGTCGCACAACTGCCGTTCCGGTATGTCGCTTCCCTCGCCCTAGGGGTCGCCGCCTCCGCAATGGCCGGCGGGTCGCCGGTCCATTATGCCGCGCACTATCGCATCGCACGAGGACCATCATGACCGCCGCCCTACAACCTGCAGAACCGGCATTGGCCACCGACCGCGCCCGTCGCGGCGGCCGCGCGGGAAAGCGCGCCGGCGGCTCGGCCGCGTTCGAGCAGCCTGCTTTCCGTCAGCTGAAAAATCCGCTGACGCCTACTAAGCTGGTTTCGGACGACGAGTTGGAATCGATCCACCTCGCGTCCCTGCGCGTGCTGAAGGAGATCGGCGTCGACGTTCTGCACGACGAGGCCCGGCGTATCATGAAGGCGCACGGCGCCGAGGTGCGCGATGGCAGCGAGCGCGTGCGCTTCGACAGCGACATGATCCTCGAGCTGGTGTCGCACTGTCCGTCGGAGTTCACCATCCACTCGCGCAATCCGGCGCACAATGTGCGCTTCGGCGGCGACAATCTGATCATCTCGATGATGGCGTCGGCGCCCAACTGCTCGGACATCGACCGCGGCCGCCGACCCGGCAACCAGCAGGATTACCGCAACTTCCTCAAGCTCGCTCAGATGCACAACATCCTGAACTGCACCGGCGGCTATCCGGTCGAGCCGACCGATATCCATCCAGCCGTCCGGCACCTGGAGTGCATTCGCGACCTCGCCACGCTGACCGACAAGGTGTTTCACATCTATTCGCTCGGCAAGGAACGCAATGTCGACGGTATCGAGATCGCCAGGATCGCGCGCGGCATCAGCCACGAGCAGCTGCTCGAAGAGCCGTCGGTCTTCACCATCATCAACACCAATTCGCCGCTCAAGCTCGACGTGCCAATGATGGAAGGCATCATCCAGATGTCGAGCAAGGGGCAGGTCGTTGTCGTGACGCCGTTCACCCTGTCGGGGGCCATGGCGCCGGTGACGATCGCCGGCGCGCTGGTGCAGCAGAATGCCGAGGCGCTGTCCGGTATCGCCTTTGCCCAGATGGTGCGCAAGGGAGCACCCGTCGGCTATGGCGGCTTCACCTCCAATGTCGACATGAAGTCCGGTTCACCGGCCTTCGGCACGCCGGAATACATGAAGGCACAGCTCGTCGGTGGTCAGCTTGCCCGCCGCTACAACATCCCCTACCGCACCTCCAACACCTGCGCCGCCAACACGGTCGACGCGCAGGCGGCTTATGAGAGCGTGTTCTCGCTGTGGGGCGCCATCCAGGGCGGCGGCAATCTGATGATGCATGCGGCCGGCTGGCTCGAAGGCGGCCTGCGCTGCTCCTATGAGAAGACCATTCTGGACATCGACCTGCTGCAGATGGTGGCGGAGTTCCTGACCCCGCTCGACCTGTCGGACGAGGCGCTCGGCTTCGACGCCATCCAGTCGGTCGGCCCCGGCGGCCATTTCTTCGGAACCCAGCACACGCAGGACCGCTACAAGACCGCCTTCTACTCGCCGATCCTGTCCGACTGGCGCAATTTCGAGACCTGGGCGGAAGCCGGATCGCCGACAGCGCTGGAAAAGGCCAACAAGGTGTGGAAGGAGCGGCTGGCATCCTACGAAGAACCCTATATCGACCCCGCCATCCGCGAGGAGCTCAACGCCTTCGTCGCAAAGCGCCGGTCCGAGGGCGGCGCCCCAACCGATTTCTGATCATTGCCTTGATGAACAGTCGACCCCCACTCCGTCGAGCTTCGCTCGACACCTCTCCCCCGATCGACGGGGTAGAGGAAGGCCGCGATTTAGCCGGCCCTGGCTCCGTTCCTCTCCCTCCGGAGGGGGGAGAGGTGGCGCTGCGAAGCAGCGACGGAGTGGGGGAAGCCGTTCCTGAAACGCGCAGTCGCCGCAAAACGGGCACAACCCAGCGAGCGCCAAACCTTGGGCAAGCGGGCAATCAGGCGGAAGCATTGCCTTGATGAGCAGTCGACCCCCACTCCGTCGAGCTTCGCTCGACACCTCTTCCCCGATCGACGGGGGAGAGGAAGGGCGCGAAGCGATTCCGGCTGGCTCCCTTCCTCTCCCTCCGGAGGGGGGAGAGGTGGCGCTGCGAAGCAGCGACGGAGTGGGGGAAGCCGCAGGTGAAACCCGCAGTCGGCGCAAAACGGGCACCACCCAGCGAGCCAGAAAACTCAGGCAAGGTGACAACCAGGCCGAAGCGCTGCTTTGGCTTGAGTTAAAGGCCCGCAAACTTGGCGGCTATAAGTTCACGCGTCAGTTCTCAATCGCCCCCTTTTTTGCAGACTTCGCCTGCCGCGAAAAATGGCTTGTCGTTGAAATCGACGGACACCAACATGCCGGCAGTTCATATGACCGCCGCCGCGACGATTTCATGCGCGCCCAAGGCTATTCGATCCTGCGTCTTTGGAGCCATGACGTCCTGAAACATCGTACTTCCGTCTGCGAAACCATCCTTGCCGCACTTGATGGCAAGCTGGCCGAAAACGTTGCTGCATCCGACCTCCGCTTTGTTTTCACCCCTCGCCCATTCGATTCAATCTCTTCAAAAACGGACCTATCTAGATGAAATCTCACGTAAAAGCGGTTGTCATCGGCGGCGGCGTTGTTGGCTGCTCGGTTCTCTACCATCTGGCCAAGGCCGGCTGGACCGATATCATGCTGATCGAGCGCTCGGAGCTTACCTCCGGCTCGTCCTGGCATGCGGCCGGCGGCTTCCACACGCTGAATGGCGATCCCAACGTCGCCAAGCTGCAGGCCTACACGGTGCAGCTCTACAAGGAGATCGAGGAGATTTCCGGCCAGTCCTGCTCGCTGCACCTGACCGGCGGCGTGATGATGGCGGATACGCCCGAGCGCATGGACTTCCTGCGGCTTGCCCACGCAAAGGGCCGCTATCTCGGCATGGACACTGAGCTGATCACGCCGTCCGAAGCCAAGGCGATGTTCCCGCTGATGGACGAGACCAACTTCGTCGGCGCCATGTGGGATCCGGTCGAAGGCCATCTCGATCCGTCCGGCACCACGATCGCCTATTCCAAGGCGGCCAAGAAGCTGGGTGCCGAGATCGTGCTGCGCAACCGCGTTGTCGAGCTGACGCAGGAGGTCGACGGCACCTGGAACGTCGTCACCGAACAGGGCACGGTTCACGCCGAGCATGTCGTCAACTGCGGCGGCCTGTGGGCCCGCGAGATCGGCCGCATGGTCGGCGTCGAATTGCCGGTGCTGGCCATGGAGCACATGTACCTCCTGACCGAGCCGATGCCGGAGGTCGAGGAGTTCAACAAGTCGACCGGCCGCGAGATGATCGGCGTGCTCGATTTCAAGGGCGAGATCTACACCCGCCAGGAGCGCAACGGCATCCTGCTCGGCACCTATGAAAAGGCCTGCAAGCCGTGGTCGCCGGTCAACACGCCATGGGATTTCGGCCATGAGTTGCTGCCGCCCGACCTCGACCGCATCGCGCCGTCGCTGGAGATCGGCTTCAAGCATTTCCCCGGCATCGAGAAGGCCGGCATCAAGCAGATCATCAACGGCCCCTTCACCTTCGCGCTCGACGGCAATCCGCTGGTCGGCCCGGTGCAGGGCCTGACCAATTTCTGGTGCGCCTGCGCCGTCATGGCCGGCTTCAGCCAGGGTGGCGGCGTCGGTCTCGCACTGTCGAACTGGATGGTCCATGGCGATCCGGGCTTCGACGTCTGGGGCATGGATGTCGCCCGCTTCGGCGAATGGGCCGGCCTGCGCTACACCAACGCCAAGGTGCGCGAAAACTATTCGCGCCGCTTCTCCATCCGTTTCCCCAACGAGGAGCTGCCGGCCGCGCGGCCGGCCCAGACGACGCCGCTCTACGACACGATGCTCGCCAACAACGCCGTCATGGGCGACTCCTGGGGTCTTGAAACCCCGCTCTGGTTCGCGCCGAAGGGCAAGGAACCGAAGGACATCGTCTCCTTCCATCGCTCCAACGATTTTGAGCCGATTGGCGAGGAGGTGCGCGCTACGCGTGAGCGAGTCGGCGTCACTGAGATTGCCAACTTCGCCAAATACGAAGTGTCGGGACCGGCAGCGGAAGATTTCCTCAACCGGCTGATGACCAACCGCATGCCGAAGACCGGCCGCATAGTGCTGACGCCGATGATCAACGAATTCGGCAAGCTGATCGGCGACTTCACCATCGCCAAGGCCGGCGAAGACCGCTTTATGATCTGGGGCTCGTCGGCGGCGCAGAAATACCACATGCGCTGGTTCGAGAAGCATCTGCCGAAGGACGGTTCGATGCGCATCCACCGTTTCGACCAGACGCTGGTCGGCCTGTCGATCGCCGGGCCGAAATCGCGCGACCTCTTGCAGAAACTCGTCGACGTCGACATCTCGACCAAAGCCTTCCGCTTCATGGACTTCCGCGAGATGGCGGTCGGCGGCGCGCCGTGCCTGGTCAACCGCATCACCTACACCGGCGATCTCGGCTACGAGATCTGGATGGCGCCCGCCTACCAGCGCCTTGTCTACAAGGCCATCAAGGATGCCGGCGAGGAATTTGGCCTCGTCGATTTCGGCATGCGCGCTCTGCTGTCGATGCGCCTCGAAAAGAATTTCCCAACCTGGTTCCGCGAGTTGCGGCCGATCTACGGGCCGTTCGAAGGGGCGATGGACCGCTTCATCAAGCTCGAGAAGAACGACTTTATCGGCCGCGAGGCTGCAGCCAAGGAACAGGCCGAGGGGCCAAAACTGCGCCGTGTCTCCTTCATCGTCGATGCCGCCGACGCCGACGTCATGGGCGACGAGCCGATCTGGGCCAAGGTCAGCAAGGACTACGGCACGGTGGAAAAGCCGCATGGCTATGGCGCGCCGCGCTTCGACACAGGCGGCAAGGAAATACGCGGCTCCAAGGCCGCCGAAGGCGCTTCCGCCGTGCGCGGCATCGTCGATGGCGACTGGCGTGTGGTCGGCTGGGTGACGTCAGGCGGCTATGCGCACTATGTGCAGAAGTCGATGGCGCAGGGCTACGTTCCGGCAGCACTCGCCGAGGATGAAAGTGCCGGGCTGTTCGAGATCGAAATTCTCGGACACCGCCGGCCGGCCCGCATCAACGTCGAGGCGCCTTTCGACCCGAGCGGCGAGAAGATGCGGACCTGAGCCCATGGACAGCGCGGGGCCAAAGGGCAGTTTTGGCCGCCATCGCAAGATCATGCCGTTCGAGCCTGGCTCGATCGAGGCGTTGCGCGACGCCTCCCGCCAGAAGGCGGCGTCGCTCAACCAGCATGTGCTGGGCTATGGCGCGCAGGCGGAAGCTGAATGGGCAGCGGCAGGCATTGCCGCGCCCGATCTGCCGGCGATGCGCCAATACCGGCTGGAGCGCATCCGCGCCGAGCTGAAGCGCCGCGACTATGCCGGCGCCCTGCTCTACGATCCCGTCAACATCCGCTACGCCACCGATTCCACCAACATGCAGCTGTGGGTGGCGCATAACCCGACGCGGCATTGTTTCGTTGCCACTGAAGGGCCTGTGGTGCTGTTCGACTATTTTTCCTGCGAGCACCTGTCCGACCATTCCGGCATCGTCGACGAGGTTCGCCCCGCTGTCTCGTGGATGTATCTCTATGGCGGCGAGCTGACGGAGCAAAAAGTCCGCCGCTGGGCCGCCGGCATCGCCGATCTGGTCAGGGAACATGGCGGCGGCAACAGCCGCATCGCCGTCGATCACATCAACCCGGAAGGCGTCGAGGAACTGGCCCGTCTTGGTGTGACGATCGGCAATGGCGAAGCGGTGATAGAGACTGCTCGGCTGATCAAGTCGCCGGACGAAATCCTCGCCATGCGCCGCGCCATCGTCGCTTGCGAGGCGGCGATGGGCGAGATGGAGCAAGCTCTGGAGCCTGGCATTTCCGAAAACGAATTGTGGGCCGAACTGCATCGCGGCAACATCGCGCGCGGTGGCGAATGGATCGAGACGCGGCTGTTGACGTCAGGCCCGCGCACCAATCCGTGGTTTCAGGAATGCTCGTCGCGCAAGATTGTGTCAGGCGATCTCGTCGCCTTCGACACCGACCTGATCGGCCCTTACGGCTTCTGCGCCGACCTGTCGCGCACCTGGCTGTGCGGCGATACAAAGCCGACCAACGAACAGCGCGACCTGTTCCGCATCGCCGCTGACCAGATCACCCACAATACCGAATTGATGCAACCGGGCACCTCGTTCCGCGACCTTGTCGAACGCTCGGCCGTGCCGCCCGGAGACTGCTTCCCGACCCGCTACGGCGTGCTCTATCATGGTGTCGGCCTCGCCGATGAATACCCGACCTTGCCGCATGCCAGCGACTGGACCCCCGACACGCCGGACGGCGTGCTGGAACCAGGCATGGTGCTGTGCGTGGAAAGCTATATCGGCCGCCTTGGCGGGCACGAGGGGGTCAAGATCGAGGAGCAGATCCTGATCACCGAGACCGGCAACGAAAAGCTTTCAACCTACCCGTTGGATGCGAGGCTGCTCGGTTAGTGCGGCAAGCGCCTCGCGCAACGCCCTGACCGTCTTTTCCGGCGTCGTTATTGCGGTGATGAACGGCAGGCCTTTGCGCCGCCCTGTCCAGCCGACGATGACAAGCTTCCGCGCCGCCGGCTCGAAGTGCTGCGCCAGCGCCCAGCTTTCGCAGTCGATGGCTGCAACATCCGCCTTGCCCTCGGCGACAGCGACGATCGAGCCGCGATGGCCGCCGCTTTCGCTGCGCATCGAGAAAATGTCCAGGCTTTCGCCGGCCGCTTGCAGGTCGCGCGTCAGCGCAATGATGCCTGACATGGAATCAAGGCTGTTGAAGGCGAAGCGCTTGCCGCGGATCAGATCGAGCGGGATGAGAGCGCGGCCGTCCGCAGGCGATCGAACCTCCGGCCCCTCGCCTGACCGCATCACCAGCGCGCTCGAATAAAGCTCGCCCCGCCCGCCTTCATAGGCGTCGTAGCTCGGCTGGCCGACCACCTGAACATGTTTGGACAGGCCAAGCTCCATCGGCCCCCAGCAGGTCTGCGCGAACAGCAGCGCTGGATGCAGCCACAGTTTGTGAAAATCAAGCTCGTCCGGCGGCAATGTCGCCGGGTCGGGCGCGATCAGTTTTCCATTGATATCTTGGATGCCGCCCGGCACCGACGGCAGATCGCCATTGCGGCGCGCAATCGTTTGCGGCGCGTCGATACCCTTCTGCCGGAAGGCGTCGCGCAATCGCGCCCATTGGGCGTCGACCTCGTCGCGCACTTCAGGCCAGTCATACATCGGCAACGCCGCAACCAATTCGCTCATACCGGGATCTGACCGTTATGTCTGGGATAGAAGGGAACCGACCGCAGCCAGTCTGGCAGGCAGCACCCGCTTGCCGCAAAAACTCATTCCTTGGGCGGTTCGGCGGGAACCGGCGCACTGCCGAGCCCATTGATGCTGCGCGCCCTGACGCGCGGCTTGAAGGCCCTGCCCGGCTCCGGCGCGCGCCGCAGGACCGGGTGCACGATCGGCTCCTTCGCCTTGAAGGCATAGGCTTTGATCAGCGCGAAATAGTTCGGATAGGCATAGCCATTGTTCATCCGCAGCCATTCGTCACGACGGTCGCGAAACAGTTTCGGCAGCCGGTACCAGGCCACGGTCGGGCTCTTGTGGTGGACGAAGTGCAGATTGTTGTTGAGGAACAGGAACGACAGCGGCGAGCGTTCGACGATCACCGTGCGGCCTTCCGGGTGTTCCGACCATTGATGCTCGGCGAAAGTACGGATCGAGATCAGCGACTGGCCGAGCCAGACCGGCACCAGGATGTAGAGCCACAACGGAATGCCGAAGCCGAACTGGACGATCGGCACCACGATCGCAAGCCCGATCGCATGCAGCAGCCAGGCCTTGCGGATCGCCTTGTCGCCAGCGATCATGTGCTTGGCGTCATCGATGAAGAAGCCGACGCAGGACAGCCAGGGGCCGAGCACGAGGCGGCCGGCCATGGTATTGTTGATCTTGAGCAGGAATTTCATCGTCGACGGCAGGTCGTCATGCTGCCAGAGCGCCTGATAATAGCTTTCGGGGTCATCCAGCGGATCGGTCAGCCGCTCGTCGGCATGGTGGCGCAGGTGAATGGTCTTGAAGCGGCGGAACGGCCAGACAAGACCGATCGGCAGGAAGACGAAGGCTTCGTTGACCCGCGCGTTGCGCGTCGGATGACCGTGCAGCACTTCGTGCATGATCGAGGATTGCAGCGCGGCGGTGAAGGCAAGGATGGCGAGCGCCAGGATGGGATAAGAGGGCCAGAGCAGAAAGCCGGTGGCGAACCATGTTGCGTAACAGAAGAATGCGAGAACCACGGTCGGCCATTCGATGGCCGGTACGCTACGCTGTCTGATGCTCTTGCTTGTCATGCTATCGACCACTGTCCCTCAGTCGCCGGAACCCCAACTGGTTCCTGACAGCATTGTGTCAGGAGAAGCGATTCCACTCAACGAGACAAAGTGTACAAAATGTTGCCATTGCGCATTTTTGACCGCATATGTTACACATTGTAAACAGTCTTGGGGATTCATTTACGCCTGAGACGCCAATTCGGCGGCTTTGGCGCAAATTTTTCCTCCTGATTCGCGGAGCCAAGTGATGGACAAACGGGATCTGTCGGCGATCTTTCGGGAGCGTTTGAAGCTGCTCCTGACACGGTCCGATCTCAACCAGTCGGCCTTCGCGACCGCTGTCGGCATCGATCGGTCGGCACTGTCGCAGTTGCTGTCGGGCGCCTCGACGCGCCTGCCGCGCGCCGAAACGCTGCTCAACATCGCCGCCGAGTTCAAGGTGTCGCTGGACTGGCTGCTTGGCCTAAGCCAGGACGAGGGTGTCACCGGTGAGATCCGCGAGAGCCTGGAGATCGAGGAAGCGCCCGACGGTTTCGACCGCACGCTGCTGGCCAAATGGTTCGCCGAGGCGGCGGGTACCAAGATCCGCTATGTGCCGGCCGGCATCCCTGATCTTCTGCGAACACACGCGCTCGTCGACTACGAAGCCAACATCACCAACAGGAGCCGTCTGGCGCAGGCCAGCGAAACCCAATACCGCATCAACTACAACCGGCGGCCGGAAACCGACATGGAAGTCTGCATGCCGCGCCATACGCTGGAGATCTTCGCCCGCGGCCTGGGTGTGTGGGACCGTTTTCCGGAGGTCGACCGCCGACAACAACTCGCCCACATGGCAACGCTGCTTGACGATCTCTACCCGACCTTCCGCCTGTTTCTCTATGATGGCCGCATGCGCTATTCCATTCCCCTTACCATCTTCGGCCCGTATCGGGCGGCTATCTATGTCGGCGACATGTATGTGGTGCTGAACGCCACCCAGCCGGTCCAGGCCCTGACCCAGCATTTCGACAATCTGATCCGTGCCGCCGACGTCAACCCGCATGAGGCCGCCGCCTTCGCGCGCAATCTGGCAGATATGTCGTTCGCATCAGGCTCTGCCTGATCGACGGCAATCGTTGGTCATTCAACCCAACGCTCGGCCGCCGATATCCAGTCGATCGCGGCAAAATCATTGACTACACATAAAGACTTCTTTATATCCTTATTCGAATTCGAAACATGAAAGCCAATCCGATGACGACGACCAACCCGATCGATGCGCTGCTGGCTGAAAAGGGCGTGCTGCTGGCCGATGGCGCCACCGGAACCAACCTGTTCGCCATGGGGCTGGAGGCCGGCGAAGCGCCCGAGCTCTTGAACGAGACGGCGCCCGACACCATCACCAGCCTGCACCAGAATTTCGTCGATGCCGGCGCCGACATCATCCTGACCAATTCCTTCGGCGGCACCCGTCATCGGCTGAAGCTGCACCATGCCCAGGACCGTGCGCATGCGCTGAACAAGCGCGCCGCCGAGCTTGCGCGTGCCGTCGCCGACAAGGCCGACCGGAAGGTCGTCGTCGCCGGGTCTGTCGGCCCGACCGGTGAGTTGCTGGTGCCACTTGGCGCCATGACCTATGACGAGGCGGTCGACGCCTTCGCCGAGCAGATCGAGGGCCTCAAGGCAGGCGGCGCCGAAGTCGCCTGGATCGAAACCATGTCGGCTCCCGACGAGATCCGCGCCGCCGCCGAAGCCGCCATCCGCGTCGGCCTGCCCTACACCTATACCGGTTCCTTCGACACCGCCGGCCGCACCATGATGGGCCTGCTGCCGAAGGACATCCACGGCGTCACCGACGGGCTGTCGCAGGCCCCGCTCGGCGTTGGCGCCAATTGCGGCGTTGGCGCCTCCGACATTCTCGCCTCGCTGCTCGACATGACCGAGGCGAAGCCGGAAGCGACGGTGATCGTCAAGGGCAATTGCGGCATTCCCGAATTCCGCGGCACCGAGATCCATTATTCCGGCACGCCCGAGCTGATGGCCGACTATGTTCGCCTTGCTGTCGATGCCGGCGCCAAAATCGTCGGCGGCTGCTGCGGCACCTCGTTCCAGCACCTTGCCGCGATGCGCAAGGCGCTCGACGCCCACACCCGGGCGGATCGTCCGACCGTCGAAAAAATCGTCGAGCGCATCGGTCCGATGCGCAACAAGGTGGCGACGGAAAACACCGCGGAGACCAGCGAAGCCCGCCGCGAGCGGCGGCGCGGCCGGGCCTGATCTATCGTTTCTGTTATTCGCTGTTGTCGGCGTAGCTCGACTGCGCCGACTTGAAATCGGTGCCGGCACCAGCTGCCGCATCGGTGCGCATCGTCATCAGCGCGCCCGATGCGCCGGGGTCGGTGATCTGCTCCAGCATGACACGAAAACGGTCATTGGTCAGCGCCGACATGGCGGTGTGACGCGCTTGAGCGACATCGTCGCTGATGCGCCTGGATTCCGCCGATGGTGCGGACGAAGCAGCCGACCCTACCGCCGGCATATCTCTTGATATCGAGTTCGCAACAGTCCTGATAAGCAATTCCGGCCCCCTCAAGCCCAAACATTAGCCTCTATATAACAAGAGGAAATTGCGATCATGTACCGGAAATCCAACGCAATTTAACAGTCACCAAAAAAAGGCCGGCAAGGGAATAAATCCCTCGCCGGCCTGCCTCACCCGCCCGTGGGTCGGTTTCCCATATCAGAACGATCCCATCTGAAAGAAACCGGCCGTCATCACCGCTACCGATTACCGCCCAGCGCCGAGGCAAGGCGCACAAGCGAGAGGAACTCGGACCTGTACCCAAACGGGTCGGCTCCTCGAGCGGCAGTGGCGATCTCCATGATCTTGTCGTAGCCGAACTTCGCGGTCGCATCCTCGTCGCGCAGTTTCTGGCCGAAGGCCGCGACGGCGACGGAGAAGCGTTGGTCGGTGCTGGCCTGGTCGAAGGACGCCACCTCGTTGGCCGAGGTCACCGGCGTGGTGATCAGCTTCGAGACGTCCTCGTTGGGCAGCTTGTAGCGGATCTTGACGAAGGCATATTCGTCCGCATTGGCGACGCCGCCATTGTTGACCGTTGCCTGCCCGTAGCGCAGCGGATCGATCTGCTCGCCACCGCTGCCCTTCGGCGTGATCTCGTAGATCGCGGTGACCGAGTGACCCGAACCGATATCGCCGGCATCGACGCGGTCATTGTTGAAATCCTCGCGGTTCAAGGCCCGGGTCTCGTAGCCGACCAGGCGATATTCCGAGACCTTGTTCGGATTGAACTCGACCTGGATCTTCACATCCTTGGCGATGGTGAACAGCGTCGATGAGGCGTCCTCGACCAGCACCTTTTCGGCCTCGGCGAGCGTGTCGATATAGGCGGCCGTGCCGTTGCCGTTCTGGGCGATGGTCTGCATCATCTGGTCGTTCAGATTACCGCGACCGAAGCCGAACACCGACAGGAAGACACCGGTCTTGCGCTCGCTCTCGATCAGCCGCTTCAGATCGTCGTCATCAGTCTGGCCAACATTGAAGTCGCCGTCGGTGGCCAGCATCACCCGGTTTACACCGTCCTTGACGAAGGATTGCTGGGCAAGCCTGTAGGCTTCCTTGATGCCCGCCTCACCGGCCGTCGAGCCGCCAGGCTGCAAATTGTCGATGGCATTGAGGATCTTGTCCTTTTCAGCGACCTTGGTCGGCATCAGCACCGTACCGGCGTCACCTGCATAGGTGACGATCGAGATCGTGTCGTCGGCCTTCAGTTTGCTGACCAGCAGCCGGAACGCCGATTTGAGCAGCGGCAGCTTGTCCGGCTCGTCCATCGAGCCCGAGACGTCGATCAGGAAGACCAGATTGGCCTTGGGCTGCTCGGTCGGCTTGACGTCGAAACCCTTGATGGCGACATGCATGAGCCTGGTGTGCGTGTTCCACGGTGTCGGCATGACGCTGACGGTCGAATTGAACGGCGTCGAAGCGGAGTCCGGACCCTTCCAGTCATAGGGGAAGTAGTTGATCATCTCCTCGACGCGGACCGTATCGGCCTGCGGCACGAAACCTTCCTTCAACGAACGCCGCACGAAGGAATAGGAAGCGGTATCGACGTCGATCGAGAAGGTCGAGACCGGGTCCTCAAGCGCGGCATGTACCGGATTGGTCTTGAAGTCCTCGATGCGGTCGCGGTTTTCCTCTTGCGGAGGCACCTGGTCGGCCGGCATCACGGCAGGCTGCTGCGGCGCCATCAGCTTGGACTCGGCAGGCATACGGGCGGCACGCGACGCGCCATCGGCCTCTGGAGATTGCGTAAGGCCCATTATCACTCTGCCAGACGGCGCAGCTCGGCTATCCAGCGCGAACTCGCCCGTCGGGGCTGGCGCCGGGGGTGCAATGTTCACCTTTCCGGCGTCGGCGGCATCCTGTCGGGGAGCGCCCGTCGCCGGTTTCTGCTGCGCACCGCCGACGGCAACGGTCGATTCGGATTTCGGCGGCGAGGCCGGCGCCACAAGTGCGTCGGTGGCGTCGCGGCTTTCCACATCCGCGTCGGCCTTCTTGTCCTCCACCTTCGCCAACTCAGTGGGGGCCGGCTTCGGCTCGGCGATCGTAGGCTTCAAGGTCGTCGGCTTCACGGTCGCCGGCTTGTCGGCCAGCGTCTCGGTGATCTTCTCGTCGCCGCCGAATTTCGGCGGTTGTTCCCTCAGCAGATGGAAGGTGGCATATCCGGCGATCGGCAGGGCGACGAGCCCGGCAATGGCCGGCGTGGCAATGAGTTTCTTTTGCATGATCTCGCTCCAGAGCTTTTGTGCTCGCTCTGTGAGACGAAGGCCGCCAACCGATCCTTGGGTCAGCGTCGAAATATTTTCCTGATCGTATGCGCGCATGGCCGCTTCGAAGGCACGTGTCTTGGCATCCTGCGCAGGTGCCGGCGCCGCTATGTCGCGTAGTCTCTTGAGTTCGTTGTCGTCGACCATGGTCACACTTCCCCGGCCGAGCGCATCAGCGTCTTCAGCCGTTTCTTCGCTTCATGGATGTGCCAGGAAACCGTCGTCTCCGAGATCGCCATCGCCTCGGCGGCGGCCGCGTGGCCCAAGCCCTCGCCGTAAACCAGCAGCACCGCGTCGCGCTGCTTGTCCGGCAGTTGCCGCACCGCAACCCACAACGCCTCGGCCGGGTCTTCCGGTTCGGCCGAAGCCTCGCCCGAGATCAGCGCATGGACGCCGTAGGCCTCGGTCTTTGCCATGTCGCGGGCGGACTTGCGCATCATATCGCGCGCGGCGTTCAGGGTCACGGAGTAGAGCCATGTCGTGAAGGCGCCGCCGCCGCGATAGTCACGGATCGCCCGGCCGAGCCGGACGCAGACTTCCTGGGCGATGTCTTCGGCATCGACCTTCTTGCCGCACCAGCGGTAGGCGGCGCGATAAACGAAGTCATAGTGCCTTTCCAGCAATTTGCCGAAGGCCCCCCTGTCTCCGCCCTTCGCCCGCCCGATCAGTTCGGCGTCGGAGGCTTCGCTTTCATCCAGCATCATCGCCATCATTTGCCTGTTGGACGAAGGCTAATGGCTAATCCTTGGGGCAATGGAAAGATTTTTTTGGAAACGGGCGGATCGTCGCCATCACCGCCGGCGCTTGACACATACATATCTCTACGGTTATACGTCAACCAATAGCCGCAGAGTTATCGATCCCAATGACGAACGCTCACGATGTCCTTTTCAGAACGCTCTCCGATCCGACCCGTCGGGCGATCTTCGAGCGCCTGTGCCGGGAAGGTGAGCAGACGGTCGGCGCTCTGACAATTCAGTCCGGGGTCTCGCAGCCGGCGGTGTCAAAGCATCTCGGCGTGCTCAGGCAGGCCGGGCTGGTGCGCGACCGCCATCACGGACGACAGACCCACTACAGCGCGCAGCTCGCCGCGCTTTCCCCACTGATCGACTGGACGAACCAGATGAACACATTCTGGCAGAGCCGGTTCGACGACCTCGAAGATCTGCTCAAAAGAATGGACCAATGACCAACATTGCGACCGAAACACGCTCCGTCGTTGTCGAACGTGAGGTACCTTATCCGCCGGAAAAGATCTGGCGCGCGCTCACCCAACCGCATTTGATCGAGGAGTGGCTGATGAAGAACGACTTCAAGCCAATCGTGGACCACCGTTTCAATCTCAGCGCGGACTGGGGCGGCGTCGACTGTCAGGTCCAGACGGTCGAGCCCAACAAAACGCTGTCCTACACCTGGGATACCAAGGATCTCGAGAGTGTGGTCACATGGACGCTCACCCCTACAAGCACCGGGACCCATCTGCGCATGGAACAGGCGGGCTTCCGGTCGGATCAGCAGCCGTACTACCGCGGCGCCACGGTCGGCTGGCAGAGGTTCCTTACAGCCCTGGAAGAGGTTCTGGCGCGGATAGATTGAAACCCGGCGGGCAGGATCCGCTTCGGCTCGTCTGACAGGAGGTGCCATTGGACTGGAACATGTGGGTTCGGCAAATTCATCGCTGGCTGTCGATCATCTTTACCCTGACCGTCGCCGCCAACTTCGTCGCCATGGCATTGGGGCAGCCTCCCGCCTGGCTTGTCTACTCGCCACTCTTGCCGCTCTTCTTGCTGCTGTTCAGTGGCCTGTACATGTTCGTGCTGCCGTATGCCGCCAAGGGACGCGGCGATCAACGTGCCGGCGGATAGGAATGGGCAGAATGGCCAAGGCCCAGGAGCATTCTACCAAGGTTGCGGCCAAGGCTGCACCGGTGCTGCTCTCGGGCGGCAACCCGCAAATCGCGAAGGGAAACGGCGACGCCCCGGTGCAGGCGTACATCGCCGCGATGCCGGGTTGGAAGCGCGGCCTCGGCGAGCGCCTCGACGCACTCATCGTGCGCAACGTGCCTGACGTGCGCAAAGCCGTGAGATGGAATTCGCCGCTCTACGGCATCGAGGGCCAAGGCTGGTTCGTGACGTTTCATGTCCTGACCCGCTATGTGAAGGTGACCTTCTTCAGCGGCATGTCGTTGCGACCGATCCCACCCAGCGGGACGGTGAAAAGCAAGGACGCGCGCTGGATCGACATCCGCGAAGGCGACGAGTTCGACGAGGCGCAGATGACGGACTGGATCAAGCAGGCCGCCGCCCTGCCCGGCTGGATCCCGTAGCCGCGGCAGCGGGATAGATCGAAGCCTGCAAGCACAATTCAAAGCCTCGCCCTGCCGATAGGGCGGAAACCGAACGCGACAGAGGAGAAATAGCGATGAAGATCAAGCTGACCAGCGTCTATGTGGACAACCAGGAAAACGCCCTGCGCTTCTACACCGACGTGCTGGGCCTCACCAAGAAGGCCGACTTCAGCAATGGGCCCTATCGCTGGCTGACCGTGGCCTCGGCCGAAGAGCCTGATGGAACCGAGCTGCAGCTCGCGCTCAACGACAACCCGGCCGCCAGGACCTATCAGGAAGCCATCTTCAAGCAGGGCCAGCCCGCGGTCATATTTTTCACCGACGACGTCAAGGGCGACTACCAGCGCATCAAGGCGAGCGGCGGCGAGTTCACCATGCCGCCGACCGAGGTGACCGGCTCGACCATCGCCCAATTGAACGACACCTGCGGCAACCTGGTTCAGATCACCCAGCTCGCGCGCTGGTAGCGGTCGGCCGTTGAAACGCGTCGTGGCACAGGAAGGCACCCGATGACTCCATCGCAACAGATCGACCAGTTGATCGCAGGCCTCACGGACTGGCGCGGCAAGACGCTGGCCAGCGTCCGCAAGGCCATTCTTGAAGTCGATGGCGAGATCATCGAGGAATGGAAATGGATGGGCAGCCCGGTGTGGTCCCGCGACGGAATGATCGCGGTCGGCAACGCCCACAAGGACAAGGTGAAACTCACCTTCTCCCACGGCGCCAGCCTGCCGGATCCCGAGAAGCTCTTCAACGCAGGTTTGGACGGCAAAGTGTGGCGTGCGATCGATCTTTTCGAGGGCGATGAGTTCGATGAGAGCGCGCTGAAAGACCTCGTCCGGTCCGCCATTGATTACAACCAGGCCAAAAAGAATAAGAAGGCGCCTTCGGGCGCTCGGTCGAAGCTAGAGAAGTAGCATCAGCGCCATTTTTCGAACCGGCTCTAAGGTGTGTTGAGATTCAGGTCAGGTCGAGTCGAAAACGCTGGTTTTCGAGAACCGGAGCGGAGCGTACTTAAAGTACGTGAGCACCGGAAGCGCAGAAAACCAACGTTTGCAGGCCGGCATCACCTGAATCTCAACACACCTTAGGCAGCCTGCCCGGCCACCCAGCCCGATGACCAGGCCCACTGGAAATTATAGCCACCCAGCCAGCCCGTGACATCGACGACTTCGCCGATGAAGAACAGCCCCGGCACGGATTTCGCCTGCATCGTCTTCTGGTCAAGCCCGTTGGTGTCGACCCCGCCAAGCGTCACTTCGGCGGTGCGGTAGCCCTCCGAACCGGCCGGCTTGATGCGCCAGTCATTGACCGCGGCGGCGATGGTTTTGATCTCGGCGTCCGAAAGATCGGCGAGGTTGCCGTCTATCCCGGTGCGTTCGGCGATCGACTGTGAAAGCCGTTTCGGCAGGTGATTTGCCAGCACCGTCTGCACCGCTTGCCGCCCATTGCCGCGCTTGGCGGTACGAATGAGGTCCGCCGTATCCACTCCTGGCAGCATGGCGATACGAATTTCGTCGCCCTCGCGCCAATAGGACGATATCTGCAGGATGGACGGTCCGCTGACGCCGCGATGCGTGAACAGCATCGCTTCGGAAAACCGTGTCTTGCCGCAGGCGACTTCCGCATCGACGGCATTGCCGGCCAGCGGCGCCAGCCGTTCGAGCGTTTTCGCGTCGAAGGTCAGCGGCACCAGCGCCGGCCGCGTTTCGACAATGGCGAGGCCAAACCGTTCGGCAAGCTCGTAGCCGAATCCCGTCGCTCCCATCTTGGGGATCGACTTGCCGCCGCACGCGACGACCAGGGACTGGCAGGTGACCATACCGGTGGACAGGGTGAGCACAAACCCCTCCACGGTTTTGCGAACATCCTCGACCACGGTCGACAGTGCCAGTTGCACGCCCCTGCCCTGCATTTCCGAGACCAGCATGTCGATGATCTGGCGTGCGGAGCCGTCGCAGAACAGTTGCCCCAGCGTTTTCTCGTGATAGGCGATGTGATGGCGTTCGACGAGCGCGATGAAGTCGCGCTGCGTGTAACGGCTGAGCGCCGAGATGCAGAAATGCGGATTGCCCGAGAGAAAGTTCTTCGGGCTGGCATGTATGTTGGTGAAATTGCACCGGCCCCCGCCGGAGATGCGGATCTTTTCGCCGGGCATCGCCGCATGATCGAGGATCAGCACCGAACGGCCGCGCTTGGCCGTCTCCACGGCGCACATCATTCCGGCGGCACCCGCGCCGATGATTATGACATCATAGGATTGCATCAGGCCAAATCGTTCCCGCTCGACCGGCGCCGTTTTGGCAGGCCGCGCCAATCGTGCAGTCTCTACCCGTTCGGTGCGACCGCAGGCAACGCCCTGATCAGCGTTTTAGATCAGCGTCTCGGCAAACAGCGTCGTCAACCGCTTCCAGTGGCGTTCGGCACCCGCGGCATTGAAAACGCTATGATCGGGCACGCACCAGCCATGCGCCACGCCGACATAGTTCTCGATGACATGGTCGACTTCCGCAACCCGCAGCGCTTCGGCAAGCCGACCCGACTGCTCCGGCGGAAAACTTCTGTCGACACCCGATGTGCCGACATAGACACGCGCCTTGATGGAGGCGGCCTTGCGATGCGGGCTGTCGGCGGCATCACTGGCCAGATTGCCGCCATGGAAACTGGCCGCGGCCTTTATCCGCTCCGGATGGGTTGCAGCGGCGTTCAACGCCCGTGCGCCGCCCATGCAATAGCCGACCGTGCCGATCGGTCCGGTGACGCCCTCGGCAACGAGCGCATCGAGGAAGGCACCACTGTCGCTGATGGTCATGTCCTGCGTCGTGCCGGTGACCAGCGCCATCAGCGCTGCCTTGGTCTTTTCCTCGGTGAAGGCGGTCTTGGCCTCGAACGGCCCGTAGGGCGCATTGCGGTAGAATAGGTCCGGCACCAGCACCGCATAGCCTTCGCCCGCCAGCCGTTCCGCCATGCCATCGAGCGCGGCACGCGGCCCGAACGCGTCCATATACAGGATGACGCCGGCCTTGGCCGGAGACGCGTTCGCCGAGCGGAAAAGCCCCGCCTGGGCAACGCCATCCCTGGTCTCGATCTGAAGGTCTTGTTTCGTCATCGCCTGCTCCGTTCGTCAGATGCGCGATACATAGCCGCGCGAGCCACGAGAACAAGGCGTTCCCTGAACCTGGCAGTCAACATTTCGTGCAGGATCGCGACGACTACAGATCCGCGAAAGCCGCCATGTGGAAAGCCTGCACTTCCGGGGGATAGCGATAGTCCATGCCATAGGGGCAGGCGTTTCGATCAAGGCAACCGCTGCTGCGGCACGGTTCGCCATTCGCTCCTCGCACATGCGCCAGGCAGGACTGGTGGGTGAAACCTTGCGCGGAATAGGCGTCGACCGGACAGGATTTCAGGCAGGGCTTTTCGACACATGCGTCGCAAAGGTGGGGTGACGTCGCAGCGGCTTGAAGCGGAAGCTCGACCTCGAACAGCAGCGCGCCGCGATAAGCGTGCCACAGCCCATATCGCGGATGCATGAGGATGCCTAGCGGTGACGGCTTCAACCCCTCGGCTCGCATAGCCCATTGCTGGAACGGCAGATAGGGCCTGTCGGAGGGCGAAACGGCTCTCGCCCCGAATGCCTTCGCCGCCGCTCCGATCACCTCGCGCGACCAGCTGTCGAGCGGATCGGCGATGGTCCGTGATTGCTTTTCCTGCCAGCGCAGGAAATGCGGCCAGGGCGCGGCACCTGCCTGCCCCACCAGCAGAACGGCCTTGGCAGGACCGGCTGAGAGACCAAGGGGTGCCGTTTCACCCGGAGCAAAATTGAAACCGCCACGAAGAACAAGGCCGTTCGCGAGAAGCGCCGCAGCGATACCGTCAACGCTGCCGGCGGCCACAATCATCCCTTCTTGACCGGATCGGAGAACGCGCTCCGCCAGACCTCCTTGTGGATGATGTTGGCGACTTTAGCCCCGCCTGACTCGGGCTCCTTTCAAGTGAAGGCGTCAGGCATCGACCCCTTCTTCTTGGCGATGAAGTCCTTCAGCGCTTCGTCGATGCTCGGATCGAGATACGGCGCCTCGTAGCTTTCCAGCCAGCGGCGGGCGAGTTCGTTGGCGCGCTGCGGTGCGGTCTTCTCGCCCTCGGCCAGCCACTGCTCGTAGGAATTGTTGTCGGCGATGTTGGAGCGGTAGAACGCGGTCTGGAAATTGGCCTGGGTGTGGTCGCAGCCGAGATAGTGGCTGCCCGGGCCGACCTGGCGGATGGCGTCCATCGCCTGGCCATTCTCCGACAGATCGACGCCTTCGGAAAACTTCTGCGTCATGCCGAGCTGGTCGATGTCCATCATGAATTTTTCGTAGCAGGAGGCGAGCCCACCCTCGAGCCAGCCGGCCGAGTGCAGCACGAAGTTGGTGCCGGCAAGGATGGTCGAGTTCAGTGTGTTGGCGCTCTCATAGGCCGCCTGCGCGTCCGGAACCTTGGACGCGCAGAGCGAGCCGCCGGTACGGAATGGCAGGCCGAGACGGCGGGCAAGCTGTGCCGCGCCATAGGACACCAGCGACGGCTCCGGCGTGCCGAAGGTCGGCGCGCCCGACTGCATCGAGATCGAAGAGGCGAAGGTGCCGAACAGCACCGGCGCGCCCGGCCGGATCAGCTGCGTGAACGACGCGCCGGCCAGCACTTCGGCCAGGACCTGCGTCAGCGTGCCGGCGACCGTCACCGGGCTCATCGCGCCGGCAAGAATGAACGGCGTAACGATGCAGGCCTGGTTATGGCGCGAATAGACTTTCAGCGCGCCGAGCATGGTCTCGTCGAACACCATCGGCGAGTTGGCGTTGATCAGGCTGGTCAGCACCGTGTTGTTTTCGACGAAGTCGTCGCCGAACACGATCTTGGCCATGGCGACGGTGTCTTCAGCCCGCTCCGGCGCGGTGACCGAACCCATGAACGGCTTGTCCGAATATTTGATGTGGCTGTAGATCATGTCGAGATGGCGCTTGTTGACCGGCACATCGACCGGCTCGCACACGGTGCCACCCGAATGGTGGATCGACGGCGCCATATAGGCGAGCTTCACGAAATTCTGGAAATCCTCGATCGTCGCATAACGTCTGACACCGTCGAGGTCGCGCACGAAGGGCGGGCCATAGACCGGCGCGAAGACAGTGGCGTTGCCGCCGATCTGCACCGAGCGCTCGGAATTGCGGGCGTGCTGGGTGTAGATGGAAGGCGCGGTCTTCAGCAGCGAGCGGCAGAGGCCCTTGGGAAAGTGCACGCGCTCGCCCTTGACGTCGGCGCCGGCCTCTTTCCAAAGCTGCAGCGCTTCGGCGTCATCGCGAAAGATGATGCCGATCTCCTCAAGCACCGTGTCGGTGTTCTTCTCGATCAGCGCCAGGCCTTCCTCGTCCAGCACCTCATAGACGTTGATCTTGCGCTTGATATAGGTGAGCTGGGTGCCGGGGCCGCCGCCCGAACGTGCCGCACGCCGGGCAGCCGCCCCGCCGCTGGCGCCGCGCCCGCGTCGCGCGTTTGACGCTTCCTGATCGACTGCCGCGTGTTCGCTCATGATCGCTCTTCCCTGAATTTGTTCTTGTCCGGATTCCATTGCGGCAACGTATCGCCGCTTCTTGCCGGATCGTAGCCATGCACCCTATTCGAAACGGCCCGCCAGCGCCAACGCCTGTCGCAAAATCGACAAGAATTCCAAGAGAGTTACGGTCGCTTTCCTTTTGCGGGAAGTCGCAAATCAGCTATGGATACATGCCCCCAGCGGGTTAGGTATGAGCGCGAATATTTTGTGCCTTGCGACGCAGTCGCGATGCCGGCAGGAGCTTGATACAAATGTCCGACGACGAGATCATCCTTTCCGAACTTTCCGACGACGAGTTGGTGCAGCAGATGCACGACGATCTTTACGACGGACTGAAGGAAGAGATCGAGGAAGGCACCAACATCCTGCTCGGACGCGGCTGGATACCCTACAAGGTGCTGACCGAGGCGCTGGTCGAAGGCATGCGCATCGTCGGCGAGGACTTTCGCGATGGCATCCTGTTCGTGCCGGAAGTGCTGCTCTCGGCCAATGCCATGAAAGCCGGCATGTTCATCCTGCGTCCACTGCTTGCCGCCACCGGCGCGCCGAAGCAGGGCAAGATGGTGATCGGCACCGTCAAGGGCGACATCCACGACATCGGCAAGAACCTCGTCGGCATGATGATGGAGGGTGCCGGCTTCGACGTCATCGACCTCGGCATCAACAATGCGGTCGAGAAATATCTCGATGCCATCGAACAGCACCAGCCCGACATCATCGGCATGTCGGCGCTGCTGACCACCACCATGCCCTACATGAAGGTCGTCATCGACACGATGAAGGAAAAGGGCATCCGCGACGACTATGTCGTGCTGGTTGGCGGCGCGCCGCTGAACGAGGAATTCGGCAAGGCCGTCGGCGCCGATGCCTATTGTCGCGACGCGGCGGTGGCGGTCGAGACCGCCAAGGACTTCATGAAGCGCAAGCACAACGTCCGCGCGTCGGCCTGATCGAAATCCGGCACGGACAATTGAAAAGCCGCGCCTTGCAGCGCGGCTTTTTTGTTCCCAGATGACGAAGAAGGCTGTGCGCGGATCATGGCTTGGTGACGGTGTCCTTAACCGCCCTGGCCGTCGATTTGACATCCTTGCCGACGCCACGGACGGTGTTCGCACATGCCGTAAGGGCCAGGGCGCAGGCAAGGAAGGCTATCGGCGCGACGCGTAACAGTTTCATGGACGGTGTCTCCCTCAACAGATAAAATTAGCCCCACAGCAACGAAAGGCCGGCTCGACTGGTTCCATGGCCAAGATACAAAAAACGAAACCGAATCAAGACGACAGGCTGCTCGTCATCGCCTGTGGGATGATTGCGCGCGAAGTTCTGGCCGTCAAGGAACAGCTCGGACTGGATCACCTCGACCTGACCTGCCTGCCGGCGGAATTCCACTTCTATCCGGACCGCATTGCGCCGGCCATGGACAAGGCGATCAAAAAGGCCAAGGCGGAGGGCTACGAACACATTTTCGTCGGCTATGCCGACTGCGGAACCGGGGGCCTGCTCGACCGGATCTGCGAGAAGCATGGCGTCGAGCGCATGGCCGGCCCGCATTGCTTCGCCTTCTATCAAGGCATGGAGGCCTATGCGAAGATCGCCGACGACGACATGATGTCCTTCTACATGACCGACTTCCTGTGCCGCCAGTTCGACGCCTTCTTCATGAAGCCGCTCGGCCTCGACAAGCACCCGGAGCTGATCAAGGACTATTTCGGCAATTACGAGAAGCTGATTTATCTCGCCCAGACCGACGATCCGGAGCTCGACAAGGTCGCCGAAAAAGCCGCGAAAATACTCGGTCTCGCTTATGAACGCCGCGGCACGGGCTATGGCGACCTGACGGCGGGGATGGCGAGCGCCGCGGCCGTGGCCGGCTAGGTAGCCCCTGCTTCCTCGGCGCGCAACTCCGCAAGCACGTCGGCAAAGCTGGTCTTGCAGACGAAACCCAGCCTGTCCCTCGCCCGCGACGCGTCATAGACGCGGTCGATGGACGAGAACATCGTCCAGCCCTTTCGCGCGTAGAGCGCCGGGAATTCCGGAAAGTAGCGCGCGACGACCGACGGTGCGTCGGCGATCAGGGCCGCGCAATCGTCGGGCCGGAACGGCGTCGGCGCGCAGACGATGAAAATGTCGAAGCCGAGCTGCGGTGCCTTTTCGAGCGCAAGGATATGGGCATCGGCCGCGTCCTCCACCGTCAGCCGGCGAAACAGCAGTTCATTGGCCTTGGTGTTGGCATCCGACTGTTCGATCGCACGCGCCATGTCGTCGGCTTCGGGAAAGAAGCGGGCGGTGCGCAGCACCACCACCGGCAGCCCGTGCTGGATATGATAGAGGCGGCAAAGCTGTTCGGCCGCAAGCTTGGTGACGCCGTAGATGTTGCGCGGCTCGGGCGACATCGCCTCCGTCAGCCAGGCGGCCTTGCGCGCGCCACCAGTAAAACCGTCGCGTATCGCTTGCGAAATCATCAGCGAGGTCGTCGACGTGACGACGAAGCGCTTGACGCCGAAGGCCATCGCCGCGTCGAGCAGGTTGAGCGTGCCTTGCACGTTGGTGGCGACGAAATCGCTGTTGGCGCGGTTCTCGATATTGGGCTTGTGCAGCGCACCGCTGTGGATGATCGCCTCGATCCGGTTGTCGCGGAACGTGTCCAGGACAAGGTCGCGATCGGCGATCGAACCGACAATCTGGGTCTCCGCCGATGGAACGGGATCGAGGCCGGTGACATCGTGACCAAGGGCCCGCAGGCGCGGCGCCAGCGCACTGCCCAGCCAACCCGACGATCCCGTGAGCAAGATTCGCATTCGTCACACCATGATTTTTGACCGTGACGCTGTTAAGCACGGATGACAGGCGCCAGCGACCCGATAAGTTATGCACCAGGTGGTAGCGGCGCTGCTCCAGACATCAACAGGGAGGCCTTCCATGATCCTTCGTCCACTGCTCGCCGCTGTCGGTCTGCTCTGCGGCACCCTTCCCGCGCTTGCCGATGGCGAGGTGCAGAAACTCATCACCGCCGCCGACAAGACACGGCTCGACAAATATGGCGAGACCCGCAAGGCGGCGCTGGCCGAGGCGAAAGCGGGAGATCCCGCCGAGGTCAACCAGCTCGATGCGTTGCTGGCGAAACCCCTCGTTTCCTTTTCCGACAAGGACCTGACCGGCAACTGGAAATGCCGCACCATCAAGGCTGGTGGCACCAGCCCGCTCGTCATCTATGGCTGGTTCAAGTGCAAGGTGACCGACGACGGTTCCGGCTGGCGGCTGGAAAAGATCAGCGGTTCGCAGCGCACCAAGGGCCGCTTCTTCGACGATGGCGAGAAGCGCGCGATCTATCTCGGCTCGGGCTACGTCAACAGCGATCCGGCAAAACCCTATGGCAGTGGCCCGCAGACCGACCAGGTCGGCTATGCCTTCCGCAACAGCGCCAGCGACTGGCGCATTGAATTTCCCGCGCCCTACTACGAATCGAAGCTCGACATTCTCGAATTCAAGCGCTGATCCCGTCACCAAGGATTAACCCGCACGCCCTAGCATGCCGCAAGCCAAGGCCGATACCGGCCGCATCTTGTCCAACGGTGCGTCTCGAACCATGGATCCCCTGAAGTCGAACATCGTCGTCGTCACCGAGGGCGGGCCGCACATCTGGGCGGTCATCAACGCCATCGTCGACCGGTTGGGGCCAGTCAACGTCATCCTCGAAGCCCCTGAATCCAAAAAGCAATTGCTGCTCAGGAGGGCCCGCCGGCTGGGCTGGGTATCGGCCATCGGCCAGCTGGGCACGATGGTGCTGACACGTCTGGGAAAACGCTTCTTTGCCGGCCACGCGGCGCAAATGACCGCCGAGCAGAAGCTGCAGACCGAACCGAAACCGGGCCAGTCGATCATTCACGTTCCCTCGGCCAATGCGCCGGAATGCCTGGACGCCATCGCAAGGATCCAGCCGGGCGTCGTGTTTCTCGCCGGTTGCCGCATGCTGACACGCGAAACACTGTCGAAAATCTCTTGCCCCGTCATCAACTACCATGCTGGCATCACGCCCAAATACCGCGGCATGAACGGCGGCTACTGGGCGCTGGCGACCAGTGATGCCAAGAATTTCGGCACCACCATGCTGCTGGTCGACGCCGGTGTCGACACCGGCGGCGCGCTCAGGCAGGCGCGCGGCAAGCCCGAACGCGGCGACAGTATTTCGAGCTACGCGTTGCGCCAGGCGGCGTTCTCGCGCGACATCTGCGTCGAAGCGGTCAGCGACGTGTTGGCCGGAAAGCTCGCCACCATTGATCCGGGCCTGCCGTCACAACAATGGTATCATCCGACGATCTGGTTCTACCTCTGGACAGGGCTCAGAACCGGCATCTGGTAGCGCATTCTCCGTCCGCGATCGCCTGCACCGCGCCGGCTTTTCCGGCGCGTCGAACCTGCCGCCGGCACACGTCGGAAACGAATAAACGCACCTTTCATTTTACGACATCCAAATGCGTCGCTTTTGAATGCGCGCGCGTCGTCCCATAACAAGCGGCCCAACTGCGCTTCCGGCAATGCTCGACAGATCGAGGAGTGAGAATTCATGGCCGATCTGATCGTCGTCTACTGGCGCGACATCCCTGCCCAGGTCATCGTCAAGAAGGGCCGGCAGAACGCCAAGCGCGAACTGCCGCTGCGCTTCACCGAGGCGATCGACATGTGCGCCATGCGCACCGGCGCCGGCGGCACCGACGACTATCTGGCCGAATGGCGCAAGGCCGATCCTGTTCCAGTCGGCGACGACCTCGAGGCCGAGGTCGAAAAGGCTTTCCAGGACATCGAAACGAAATACGATCGTGAGCGGCTGGTCGCTCTGGTCAAGGCGGGTGGCAAAGAAAATGTCTGACACCCAGCCGACGGTTACCCAGGCCACTCTGGTCAAGAAGGCAGCGCCGAAATCCGACTACAAGCCGGCCGACGTGTCGCCGCAGCGGCGCGTGCAGCGTTCCTTCGCGGTCAGATTGTGGTCTGTGCGGCACTCGCGATTGCTCGAATGGTTCTATGCCAGATTCGCCGACATGTTCCTGCTGCTCCACCCCTTGTGGAAGGGCATCGGTTACGGCCGTATCGAAGGGTCGGTCAAATTCGTCGAGAAGCGCGTCAAGGGCTTCATGTTCGACTGCCGCATGTGCGGCCAATGCATATTGTCCTCGACTGGCATGTCGTGCCCGATGAACTGCCCCAAGCAGTTGCGCAACGGCCCGTGCGGCGGTGTGCGCGCCAATGGCAATTGCGAGGTCGAGCCTGACATGCCCTGCGTCTGGGTCAAGGCCTGGGAAGGCTCGCAGAACATGGTGCACAGCGACAGGATCCTGGCCGTGCAGAAGCCGGTCGATCAGTCGTTGCGCGAAACCTCGGCCTGGCTGCGGGTGACCGCGCAGGCGGCCGCCGCGCGCGAAGCAGCCGCTGCCGCCAAGAATGGGGCGGCAAACACCGGGGCATCGGCATGAACGGACGCCAGCGCGACGAGAACCCGGCCGGCATCCATCTGCCGCTGGATCCCCTGCCCGGCCACACCTCGCGCGGCCGGCTGGAGCGCGTCCTGCGGCGCGGCGAGTTCGCCGTCACCACCGAGCTCAATCCGCCCGACAGCGCCGATCCGGAAGACGTCTACAACCGGGCGAAAATCTTTGACGGCTGGGTCGATGCCATCAACGCCGTCGATGCCTCGGGCGCCAACTGCCACATGTCGTCGGTCGGCATCTGCGCACTTTTGACCCGCATGGGCTATGCGCCGATCATGCAGATCGCTTGCCGCGACAAGAACCGCATCGCCATCCAGGGCGACGTGCTGGGCGGGGCGGCGATGGGCGTCGCCAACATGCTGTGCCTGACTGGCGACGGCGTGCAGGCCGGCGACCAACCCGGCGCCAAGCCGGTGTTCGACCTCGACTGCATGTCGCTGCTCGAGACCTGCCGCATCATGCGCGACAACGGCAAGTTCCTGTCCGGCCGCAAGCTGACGACGCCGCCGCAGCTTTTCCTGGGTGCTGCGATCAATCCGTTCGCACCGCCGATCGACTTCCGCCCGCATCGGTTGGGCAAGAAGATCGCTGCCGGCGCGCAATTCGTGCAGAGCCAGTATTGCTTCGACGTGCCGATGTTCCGCACCTACATGCAGAAGGTGCGCGACATCGGCTACACCGAAAAGTGCTTCATCCTGGTTGGCGTCGGACCGCTGGCCTCGGCCAAGACGGCCAAATGGATCCGCTCCAACGTGCCGGGCATTCACATCCCCGATTCGGTCATCAAGCGGCTGGAAGGCGCGCAGGACCAGAAGAAGGAAGGCAAGCAGCTCTGCATCGACATCATCAACGAGGTGAAGGAAATCTCCGGCGTTTCCGGCGTCCATGTGATGGCCTACCGGCAGGAGGAATATGTCGCCGAGATCGTCGATGAATCCGGCGTGCTGAAGGGCCGCCAGCCATGGAAACGCGAAATCCGCCGCGACGACCAGATGGTCGCCGACCGGCTTGAGCACATACTGCACGACGACATTACCGAAACGCAGGTGGACATGGTGAAGACCGCGCACTGACGGCGCGAGCGACCACCCATTCGCTTGAACGAAACCAGACAACGATATAAAGAAATCTTTATATCACGGCGGAGAGAATTCATGACCCGGACCATCGTCGCCTCGGCGACACGAGAAATCATCATCGGCTTCGACCAGCCCTTCTGCGTGATTGGCGAACGCATCAACCCGACCGGCCGCAAAAAGCTGGCCGCCGAGATGATCGCAGGCAATTTCGAGACCGTCATCAAGGATGCGCTCGAGCAGGCAGCCTGTGGCGCCACCATGCTCGACGTCAATGCCGGCGTCACCTCGGTCAACCCGAACGAGACCGAACCTGGCCTGCTGGTGCAGACGCTGGAGATCGTCCAGGGCCTGGTCGACCTGCCGCTGTCGATCGACTCGTCGGTCACCGCCGCGATCGAGGCAGCGCTGAAGGTCGCCAAGGGCCGGCCGCTGGTCAACTCCGTCACCGGCGAGGAAGAAAAGCTCGAAGCCATCCTGCCGCTGGTCAAGAAATACAACGTTCCCGTCGTCGCCATCTCCAACGACGAGACCGGCATCTCGATGGACCCCGACGTGCGCTTCGCCGTCGCCAAGAAGATCGTCGAGCGCTGCGCCGATTTCGGCATCCCGGCGCATGACGTTGTGGTCGACCCGCTGGTGATGCCGATCGGCGCGCTGGGCGATGCTGGCCGCCAGGTGTTCGCGCTGCTGCGTCGACTGCGCGAAGAGCTCAAGGTCAACACCACCTGCGGCCTGTCCAACATCTCGTTCGGCTTGCCGCATCGCCACGGCATCAACGCTGCCTTCATCCCGATGGTGATCGGCGCCGGCATGACGTCAGCAATCATGAACCCGGTGCGGCCGCAGGAAATGGAAGCCGTGCGCGGCGCCAATGTGCTGAACGGCACCGACGAGAACTGCACCAACTGGATCCGCACCTACAAGGATTACAAGCCGGCCGAAGGCGGCCAGGCGGTCGCCGCACCAACGCAGGTCAACGCGCCGGGTGAAGGCGCCAACAATGGTGGCCGCCGCCGTGGCGGCCGTGAAGCCCGGATGGCTCGGGGATAAGCGCGCAATCGTGAATTCACCCGTCAACATCACCGATCCGCTCGTGCTGTTCATGCCTTCGGGCAAGCGCGGGCGGTTTCCGGTCGGCACGCCGGTGCTGGATGCCGCGCGCCAGCTCGGCGTCTATGTCGAAAGCGTCTGCGGCGGACGTGCCACATGCGGGCGCTGCCAGATCGAAGTGCAGGAAGGCAATTTCGCCAAGCACAAGATCGTCTCCTCCAACGACCACATCTCTCCCAAGGGCGCCAAGGAAGAACGCTATGAGCGCGTCCGCGGCCTGCCCGAGCGGCGCCGCCTGTCCTGTTCGGCGCAAATCCTCGGCGATCTCGTCATCGACGTGCCGCAGGACACGGTCATCAACGCGCAGACCATCCGCAAGGATGCCGACACCAGGGTGATCGCCCGCGATGCGGCGATCCGCATGTGCTATGTCGAGATCGAAGAGCCCGACATGCACAATCCATCAGGCGATCTCGACCGGCTGAAGATCGCCCTGATGCACGACTGGGGTCTGAAAAGCCTCGATTTCGATTTTTATCTGCTGCCGCAGGTGCAAGGCATCTTGCGCAAGGGCAACTGGACCGCCACAGCCGCCATCTACAAGGATGCCGACAGCGAGACCGCGCGCGTCGTGGCACTGTGGCCGGGCCTCAAGAACGAAGCCTATGGGCTTGCCTGCGATATCGGCTCGACCACCATCGCCATGCATCTGGTGTCGCTGCTGTCCGGCCGCGTCGCCGCTTCTTCCGGCACCTCCAATCCGCAGATCCGCTTCGGCGAGGATCTGATGAGCCGCGTCTCCTATGTGATGATGAACCCGGATGGCCGCGAAGGCATGACGGTCGCCGTGCGCGAAGCGATCTCCGGTCTGGTCGACAAGGTCTGCGCCGAAGGCAATGTCCAGCGCAACGACATCCTGGATTCCGTCTTCGTCGGCAATCCGATCATGCACCATCTGTTCCTCGGCATCGATCCGACCGAGCTTGGCGGCGCGCCCTTTGCACTGGCCGTTTCGGGTGCCGTGCACATCAAGGCGTCCGACATCGGCCTGAAGCTCAATCAGGGCGCTCGGCTCTACATGCTGCCTTGCATCGCCGGCCACGTCGGCGCCGATGCCGCAGCGGTAACGCTGTCGGAAGGCCCGCATCGCCAGGACGAGATGATGCTGATCGTCGACGTCGGCACCAATGCCGAGATCGTGCTCGGCAACCGTGCGCGGGTCGTGGCTGCTTCTTCTCCAACCGGCCCGGCCTTCGAGGGCGCGGAAATCTCCGGTGGCCAGCGTGCCGCCCCCGGCGCCATCGAGCGCGTGCGCATCGACCCCGACACGCTGGAGCCGAAGTATCGCGTCATCGGCTCGGAACTGTGGTCCGACGAGCCGGGCTTCCTCGACAGCGTGCAGGCAACCGGTGTCACCGGCATCTGCGGCTCCGGCATCATCGAGGTCGTCGCCGAGATGTATCTCGCCGGCATCATCTCCGAGGACGGCGTCATCGATGGCGGGCTTGCCGCGCGCTCGCCGCGCGTCACTGCCCATGGCCGCACCTTCTCCTACATGCTGAAGGAAGGCGAACCGAAGATCACCATCACCCAGACCGACGTACGCGCCATCCAGCTCGCCAAGGCAGCGCTTTATGCCGGCACCAAGCTGTTGATGGAAAAGCAGCACACCGACCATGTCGACCGCATCCATTTCGCCGGCGCCTTCGGCTCCTTCATCGATCCGAAATACGCCATGGTGCTGGGCCTGATCCCGGATTGCGACCTCGACAAGGTCTCGGCTGTCGGCAACGCCGCCGGCGCCGGCGCCCGCATGGCGCTGCTCAACCGCGGCTACCGCCGCGAGATCGAGGACACGGTCAGCAAGATCGAGAAGATCGAGACCGCGCTGGAGCCAAAATTCCAGGAGCATTTCGTCTACGCCATGGCGCTGCCCAACAAGGTCGATCCGTTCCCGAAACTGTCGGCGGCGGTGAAACTGCCGCCGCGCAAGACGGTCAGCGAGGATGGCGTCGCCGGCGACGCCGCCCCGCGCCGGCGTTCGCGCGAAGGCCACGCGGCGAGACGCGGCCGGGAATAAGCAGCCAAGCCGCCGCTTCCCAAACTCATTTGTATGCAAATGTTTCCGGATCGCTCGATCCGGAAACCGAAACGCTGTTTTCGTGAAATCCGCTGGAAACATGCGCGGCGCATTTAAGCCGCTATCGAAGGCCGGCCGGAAATGTCTTCCTGCCGCAGTGACCTTCCGGAGAAAACCAAAATGTCGATGTTCGAAAGCCTCGGCCGCTATGGTGTGGCCATCAAGATTGCCCACGACAGGAAGAAGTCGATCCGGGCCATGAACAACCTGCCGGCACATGTCCAGAAGGACATCGGTTGGCCGGCATCGCCGCCGAACGACCCGCAGGCCGCGCTCGTCTCGCTGCTTCTGGGTACGGCGCGCTGATGACCTTCGCCGACAAATGCAAATTGCTCGGAGCACGCCGGGGAACTCGCAAGCCCCCGGCGGTTGCCAGCAACAGGCTGCGCGCCGCACTTCTGCCGCGTCGCTGACCAGCGCGGCGCGGATCACACCACCGTGTAGACATAGCGTAAAACTTGACATTTTCGGCCGCGGCACGATCTTCGCAAGAGAGGGGAATTCTCTTAGTCGGCTGCAACCGAAGTTCGTGTATCCGCATGCCAAGTTTGAAAAGCCACGTCGTGTCCTTTGTGCTCCGGCACAGCCGCAAGAAGGCGTTTTCCAGCCCGGAAAACCTGCAGCGCTGGATCGCTGCTGCGCGCAAGACGGAGGATCATCATCCACCGGCTTCGCTGCATCAGCGTTTCAACATCGAGACACGCACCGTCGACGGCTTTCCGGTCTACGAAATCGCCCCCAAGGCCGGCGAGCGGAGGCGAATTCTCTATCTGCACGGCGGCGCCTATGTCTTTGAAATCACGCCTTATCATTGGCACCTGATCGCCGACATGGCCGACCGGCTGGGTTACGGCATCACCGTGCCGATCTATCCCATCGCACCCGAACACGATTTCCACGCCATGTTCGGCATGGTCGGCGACGTCTACCGCCAGATGCTCGACGAGACGGAGGCCGAAGACATTGTCTTCATGGGCGATTCTGCCGGCGGCAACATGGCCGTCGTGCTGACCATGATGGCCGCGGAACAGGCCCTGCCACTGCCGTCGCGCCATGTGCTGATTTCGCCCGGCCTCGACATGTCGCTTTCCAACCCCGAAGTGTTCGAGGCCGAACGCCGCGACCCCTGGCTGGGCATTTCGGGCGGGATGGAGGCAGTCCGGCTTTACAGCGCCGACTTCGACCGAAGCGACTGGCACATCAGCCCTCTCTATGGCGACCTCTCGGTGCTGCCGAAAACGCTGCTCCTAACCGGCTCGCACGACCTCCTCAGTCCTGACAATCTGATCTTCGCGCAAAAGGCGCGCGCCGTCGGCGTCGAGGTCGAGGTCGTCTACGAGGAAGGTATGTTCCACGTCTGGCCACTGATCGACATGCCTGAAGCACGGCGTGCGCGCGACAGCATAGTGACCTTCCTGGCCGGGGAAAAAACCTTTGGTCAAGCCGAGATCGAGGCGATCACCTGGTCGGCCAAGGCCTCATCTGGCGAACCATTCAAGACCGGATTGGCCAGCACGAAAATTGCTTCCAGTATTTCTTCATCTCGCTCTGGCTGGTAGTCGATATCTTCCCTGCATTCGATCAGGTCTGCCCAGGCCTCCACGTCCGCAGCGGTGAGTTCTCCTGCCTGGAACCGTCAGAGCACACTCAAAATATGATCAGCGGTCAGGACGACTACTGGCGTCTCCGACCAACCCAGGTCGCTTAGGATTGCAGCCAGAACATCAATCGGCTTCGCACATGTGATAAGATCGCTGAGCACTGAAACGCGGCTCACAGCAGGTCCATCAGAACTTGCCGGTTTCCCGGAACACTTCGAAGGTCGCGCGGATATGGTCGGCAACGGCCTTGACCGGCGCGCTGGCGTCCGGCGCCACCACCATCGCCAGATTGTAGGTGCCGATGTCGGGCATGCCGTCCTTCGGGCAGAGTTCGACCATGTCGTTGCCGAGGAATGACTTCGGCAGCGGCGCCACGGCGAGATCGGACATGATCGCGGCGCGCTGGCCGGCCGTGTGCGCGCTCATATAGGCGATACGGTAGTTGCGGCCTTCGCGGCCAAGCGCTTCAAGTGCGCCTGCCCGCCAGGCGCAGCCCTCTTCCCAGAGCGACACCGGCAAGGGTTCGCGCAGATGCGCACAGCCGCCCTTGGCGCCGGCCCAGACGATCGGCTCGGTGAGCAGCACCTCGGCGCCGAGCGCGCTGGTCTTGTAGGAGTTGGTCAAGAGCGTGATGTCGAGCGCCCGGTCGTCCATGCGCCGGCGCAGATTGCTGCTCTGGTCGATAGTGACGTCGACGGCGATCGACGGATGCGACTGCGCGAAGCGCTTCAGCACATGCGGCAGCACGCGCTCGCCATAGTCATCCGGCGAACCGAGCCGGACAACGCCGACAATCTCGGGAATGATGAACTTCGACACCACCTCGCGGTTGATCGACAGCAGCCGCCGGGCGTAGCCGAGCAGCATTTCGCCATCCGTGGTCAGCGATACGGAGCGCGCGTCGCGCGCGAACACCGAGCGGCCGAGAATATCCTCCAGCTTCTTGATCTGCATGGAGACGGCGGACGGGGTGCGGAAGACGGCATTGGCGGCGGTGGTGAAGCTGCCGGTCTCGGCAATCGCCACGAAAGTACGCAAGACGTCGAGATCGAGCAGTGGCAGCGGATGATTGAGCGGGGCGTTCATGGGAAGTGACCTTCAATTTTTCTGATACAAAGCATCATTCCATTTCGTTTGATTGAACATCAGATTGGGAGGATAGTCAACACCATCGAGGCAGGACGCATTGGAAGTGGCTCCGAAACGACCACGACACAAACCTGCAATCGACATGAAATGAGGTTGAAACAAAAGCGACGTAACCAAACCACCGTCTGGCATCCGCCAGCACCAAAGGAGAAAGAAATGTCTATCCTGTCGTCCATCGGTCGGATCGCGACCGAATTCAGCGCCGCCCGCGCCCGCTACCAGACCGAACGCGCCATCCACTCCCTGCCGATCGAACTGCAGAAGGATATCGGCTGGCCTGAAGCTGCCGACACCAAGACCGGCATTCGCAATGGCGTCGGGTCCTGGGCTGGAGCAAAGTAGATCGTGTGTACCATGTGCTGAAGGCCTGCCGCGCAAGCCGCCCGGCAGGCCTTCTCTATTTTATTTGTATTCAAATGAGTTTTGGAGCCATGTCGCCAGCGCATGACGCATATGAGCAAGCCGCATAGCGATCCATTTTCCCAATTAGCGCCTTGTAAACAATCGCAAATTTCGAGCACGTTGCCCAAAATTGTCGCAATCGGTGTCGCATTTCATATCAAGCGCTTCGCTTTTGCGATTTAGTTTCTGCTTACACAGGCCTATATCAGCGCCAGCAAACGAGCTGCCCCACTCCATCAAGCGAAGGCGACCCGTCTGAGCAACAAATGGAGATGATCATGAAGCTTTTTGCCCGCCTCTTCGCCCGCCGCGAAATGAACCTGACCACCGCTCTCGAGCGTCAGCGCCTTGCCAACACCATGCCCGGCCAGACCGGTGCGATGGCTGCGGCGCGCCTCGGCTTCGTCGCCTGAATGTTTTTACAGGCAGCGCTTCCCTGCCGCTGCTTTTAAACTGTAGCGCCGCCTGGTTCCAGCCAAGGCGGCGCTTTTGTTTCGCCGCAAGGCGTAATTTTGCCGGTCCCATGAACAATTGGGCGCCGCTTGCAGGGCTCGCTGTCCGTCGATTGCCCATTTGCGACCTATGTCGCAAATATAATCGTGTCCTGACTACTTAGCCGATTGACAAACATGGTTTTTCCTGATGTCGCTATGCTATTCGCGACATCCTGTTCGCGTCATGGCTGTGTGAGGTTCCCTTGAACGCCGTAAAGCATCCGATCAAGCGATCGTTTGTATTCTTCCTTGTCCCCGACTTCACCATGATCGCTTTTGCGACCGCGCTCGACCCGCTGCGCTCGGCCAACCGCATGCTGGGCTATGAGGCCTATCGCTGGCGTCTCGCCAGCATCGACGGCAAGCCTGTCCGTGCCTCGAACGGGGTCGAATGCGCGGTCAACACCTCGCTGGAGGAAGAGCGCAAGAAGATGGCGGGCCCTGACCGGCCGAACATTGCCATCGTCTGCAGCGGCGTCAATGTCGAGCGTTACCAGAACAAGTCGGCCTTCGCCTGGCTGCGCGAGGAGTACAATCGCGGCGTTGCCGTCGGCGGCCTGTGCACCGGTGCGCATATCCTCGCCGCCGCCGGCCTTCTGTCCAACAAGCGCTGCGCCATCCACTGGGAGAACCTGCCGGGCTTTTCCGAGGCGTTCCCGAAGGCCAATGTCTTTGCCGACCTCTTCGAGATCGACCAGAACATCTACACCTGCGCCGGCGGCACCGCCGCACTCGACATGATGCTGAAGCTGATCGGCGACGATTTCGACGAAAACCTCGTCAACCGCGTCTGCGAACAGGTCCTGACCGACCGCGTGCGCAGCCCGACCGACCGCCAGCGCCTGCCGCTGCGCGCCCGCCTCGGCGTGCAGAACTCGAAGGTGCTGACCATCATCGAACTGATGGAGGCGAACCTGTCCGAGCCGCTGTCGCTGATCGAGATCGCCGACCATGTCGACCTGTCGCGCCGCCAGATCGAGCGGCTGTTCCGCACCGAGATGGGACGCTCCCCTGCCCGCTACTATCTCGAAATCCGGCTCGACCGCGCCCGGCATCTGCTGATCCAGTCGTCGATGCCGGTGGTCGAGGTGGCGGTCGCCTGCGGCTTCGTCTCGGCCTCGCATTTCTCAAAATGCTACCGCGAGCTTTACGCCCGCTCGCCGCAGCAGGAGCGCGTCGACCGCAAGCAGCTGCTGGCGGCCTGAGTAGGTTCGCTCCGGGTCAAAGCCTAGGCCGGCTGTGTTTGCGCCGTGCGCATCGCCTCGACGCGGATATCCTCGGTCAGCCGTGCCTTCAGCGCCGAGAATTCCGGGCTCGTCTTCAGCGTGTAGTGGCGCGGATGCGGCAGGTCGATGGCGACATCCGATTTGATGCGGCCGGGCCGGGCCGTCATCACGATCACGCGCGACGCCATGAAGATCGCCTCCTCGATGTCGTGAGTGACGAACAGCACCGTTTTCTTGCGGCGCTCCCAGATGCCGAGCAGCAGTTCCTGCATCAGACCTCGGGTCTGGTTGTCGAGCGCGCCGAACGGCTCGTCCAGCAACAGGATCTCTGGATCGTTGGCCAACGCGCGGGCGATCGCCGTGCGCTGCTGCATGCCGCCGGAAAGCTGCTTCGGCCAATGGTTCTCGAACCCTTTCAGGCCGACGAGATCGACATAGGAAGCGACGATCCCGTCCCGCTCCTTTTCGGGCATGCCGCGCTCGCGCAGGCCGAAGGCGATGTTCTGCGCGACCGTCAGCCAGGGGAACAGCGTGTAGGACTGGAAGACCATGCCGCGATCGGGCCCCGGCCGGGTCACCGCCTTGCCGTCGAGCAGCACGCGGCCTTCGCTCGGCGCTTCGAGGCCGGCGACAATTCTGAGCAGTGTCGACTTTCCGCAGCCCGATGGACCGAGGATGGTGATGAAGTCGTTGGCGGCGACCGCCAGGTCGACCGGCATCAAGGCCTTGACCGGCTGCCCGCCGCGCACGCCGGCGAAAGTGCGCGAGACGCCCTCGATCAGCAGCTTGCTCACGCCAGGCTCCATGGAAAGAGCCAGCGGTTGAAGGCCTTGAAGGCAAAATCGGACAACAGCCCGATCAGACCGATGACTATGATGCCGAAGATGATCTGGCCAGTCGCCAGCCGCGACTGGCTGTTGATGATCATGTAGCCGATACCCGAGGACGAGCCGATCAGTTCGGCGACGATGACATAGGTCCACGCCCAACCGAGCACCAGCCGCAACGTCTCGGCGATCTCGGGCGCATTGGCCGGCATGATCACACGGCTGACGATGCCGTTGTTGGTGGAGCCCAGCGTATAGGCCGCCTCCACCAGGTCGCGCCGCGTGCCGCCAACCTTGACCGCGATGATCAGGATGATCTGGAACACCGAGCCGACGAAGATGACCAGTAGTTTTTCCAGCTCGCCGATGCCGGCCCATAGGATGAGCAGCGGAATGAAGGCCGAGGCCGGCAGGTAGCGGGCAAAGGAGACGAATGGCTCCAGGAACGCCTCCACCGGCTTCCAGGCGCCCATGGCAATGCCGAGCGGCACGGCGACGACCGACGCCAACAGGAAGCCTCCGAAAACCCGCCAGATGGTGATCAGTATGTCGAGCCAGAAGCGATCCTCGACCAGCAGCCGCCAGCCGTCCCGGAGCATCGCCAGCGGATCGGCGAGGAAGATGCGATTGACGTGGCCGCCAAGCGTGATCCACGCCCAGAAGGCAACGAACAGCACGAAGAAGGAAATGCCGAGCACGGTTCGGATGCCAGGCGAGACTGGATGCAAGGGGCGCATCTTCAAATCGTCCCCATCTTCAAATCGTCACTTGTCCGGGAGAAAGCGGCGACGCCAGGCGCCGCCGCAAGATGGTCAAAGGTCGGGCTGTCAGTTCGACACCGCGCTGGTGTCGGCCAGCGTGTTGACGTCGGGGGCTTGCTTGATCAGCCCCATCTGCAGCAGAAGATCGCCGGCGGTCTTGGAAAAATCCTGGAATTCCTTGGTGAAGAACTGCTTGTTCTCCGCCCGGTCGGCCCATTTCAGGTACTTCGCCGAATCCTCGAACTCCTTGGCCGACTGTTTCACATCGGCGCCCATGATCTCGTAGGATTTCTGCGGATCTTTCTTGATCAGGTCGAGCGCCTCGAAATAGCTGTCGGCGAGCGCCTTGGCGGCGTCGGGATTGGCCTTGAGGAATTCGGGCGTGCAGCCGACCGTGTCGAGCACCATCGGGTAGTCGAGCGTGGTCGCCAGGATGTGGCCCTGATCGGACTTGTCGCGCACTGAAGAGATGAACGGCTCATAGGTGACGGCGGCGTCGTTCTGGCCGGCAAGGAAGGCCTGCGCCGCCGCGTCCGGCTCCAGATTGACGACGGTCACATCCTTGGTCGACATGCCGTTCTTGTTCAGCACCCAGGCAAGCATGAAATAGGGCGACGTGCCCGGTGCCGAGGACGCGACGTTCTTGCCCTTGAGATCGGCGACGGTCTTGATGTCGTTGCGGGCGACGATGCCGTCTGCGCCATAGGATTTGTCGAGCTGGAAGATTTGCTTGGTGGTGACGCCGCTGGCGTTCCAGACAAGCCAGGTCTCGACCGTGGTGGCGGCGCATTGCAGGTCGCCGCTGGCGATGGCGAGCGGCCGGCTCGCTTGCGGCACCTTCTTCAAGGTCACATCGAGCCCGTGCTTCTCGAACAGGCCTGCCTGCTTGGCAAGCGTCAGCGGAGCGAAGCCGGTCCAGCCGCTGATGCCGATGGTGACCGAGGTGGCGGCCGTCGCCGGCGCGGACAAGCCGGCGGCAAGCGTCAATGTTGCGGCTAGAACGGCGATCCTGGTCATGTCAGTTCCCCTTTTGTTTTCTCTGAGGAAATTGTCTCACAGACGCCAATCGGCTTGTCAATGAACAGGATGGTGAGGTGCATGGCAAACCGGCGCCGTTAACCCACTGGATCGGCGGCGGTCACCGAAACGGCAGCCAACCGCCGAAAATCCGACGCGGCTTCAGTAGTCGTTGCAAGTGCACTCCGCCGACGAGATGCGGTCGTTCCAGTCGCCATCAGCGAAATTGCGGACCCTGCGCCTGATTTCGATCGAATCTCCCCCCATGCGCGCGTCCTCGTAGGCGATGAGCGTGCAGCCGCGGCGCACGAACACCGACGACACACGGTCGTTCCAGAACTGGCCACCGCGAAAACTCACCGCATCGTCAGCCTCCATCTCCAGCGTTCGGCCGCGAAAATTCGCGTGCTCGAACAGGATGCAGGCAGGCTCGTCATTGTATTGGGCGCTGGCGCCGTCAGCGCAAAGCACGGACGCGACAGCAGTCAGGATGGCAAGACGTCTCATCTGATGTTTCCTCGGGTTTTGACCGCGGCCCCTCAGCGGCTGGATAGCGCGGCCTGACCATTTTGCCAATACTTGGATCCGGCGAGACGAGTTAGTGGCTGTCGAACATCCAGCTGCGGTTGCGCCACATCTTCTCGCCGACCAGGCAATCGGTGGCGGGCTGGTCCTGCGCCAATACCACCGGCGGATGATCGGCCTCTTCCTTCGCCCATTGCGGCGAAGCCGGACCGGCAAGTTCCAGCACCAGCTTGCGGCGGATGGCTTCGGGAAATTGCGTCCAGTCGTTGACCGGGATCATGAAGGCGCCGGGACCGCCGATGACGCAGTCGCTGTAGTAGCGATCGAGATTGTTGACGTCGTAGGCGCCGGAAAAGCCGCCTCGGGTCATCAGCGGCAGGCCGTTGATGACGATGCCTTGCTTGATCAGCTCGTCACGGGTGAGGTTGACCGGCGCGCCCTGGTTGTTGGGGCCGTCGCCCGAAATGTCGATGACCCGCTTCGTCCCTTGGTAGCCGCTCTCGGCGAAAAGATCGCCGCCGAACTCCAACGCGCCGGAGATCGAGGTGCGTCGCGCGCTGCCGGGCGGCTGGGCGGACAATTGCGCAACCACCCGCTCCGCGTCGGCGCGGCTGGCGATCACCGTCCACGGAACGATGACGCGCTGCCAGGTGGTGCCGGCCCACTCGACATAGGTGACGGCGATCTTGCCATAGGCACCATCGGCTATGGCCTGCAGCACGTTGTCGTGCGTCAGCGCCGCGGCGTAGCCGTGACGCTGGATCTCGAGTTCGTCCGCCGACATCGACAGTGAAACATCGACGGCCAGAACCAGCTCGACATCGACCGGTTCGTCCGCCAGGGACGCCGGCGTCAGCCAGAGCATCAGAGCCAGCGCGGCGCCCCCCGACAAGACATGTCTTGCACAAGAAAAAGCAGACATGCCGCAAGGGTATGCGAGATTCGCCCGTTTAAAAAGAGAAAAGCCCGGCGGCTGGCCGGGCTTTTCATTCATGCTGCTTCGCGTCCTGCCCAGCCATCAGCTGCGCGGTTTGAGGTTCTCCGGGTCATAGAGCGGCTTGTAGCCGACCGCGGCGACTTCGACCGGGTATGTTTCGCCGAAATACTCGATGGTGAGCTTGCGACCCCCCTGGGCATGGGCCCATGGCAGGTAGGCGAGACCGATGTTCTTGCCGATGGTCGGGCCAAAGGCCATCGAGGTGGTGAAGGACCGGCGGCCGAGTTCGTCGACAAGTGTTTCGCCCGTCTTCGGGTCCATCACCGGCATCGTGCCGACGGGATAGCGGGCAACGCCTTTCGAATCGACATTCTCGGTCATCACCAGCGTGCACAGCATGGCCGGCTGGTGCTCGCGGGCGCGGTATTCGACATGCTTTGCCTTGCCGCAGAAATCGTTCTCCTTGACCTTCGGGCGGGCAAGATCGGCTTCGAGCAGATTGTACTCGGTCAGCAGGTCGGCATTCTGCAGGCGCAGGCTCTTTTCCATGCGGCGGGTGTTGGCATAAGTCTCGACGCCAAAGGGCATCACGCCGGTCGAGCGCAAGGCGTCCCAGACGGCAAGGCCGTCCTCGTAGCGCATATGCAGTTCCCAGCCTTGCTCGCCGACGTAGGAAATGCGGAAAGCGGTGACGTCCTTGCCGCCGATCCGAACCGGCTTGATCGCCGCGAAGGGGAAGTTTTCCAGGGATAGCCCGTCCGGATTCTCGACCACCTTCTGCAGTGTCGCCCGGGCGTTCGGACCCCAGATGCCGATGGTGACGAATTTCTCGGTCACATCGGTGATGGTGACATCGAAGCCTTTGTCCTGCGCCGTGCGGCGCATGTACTGGAAGTCGCGCGGGCCGGCATCCGCCCCATCGATGACGCGGCAGCGATCAGCCATGCGGATGACGGTAAAGTCAGCGCGCACCATGCCTTCCTCGTCGAGGAAGTGGGTGTAGATGCCCTTGCCGATGTTGTTGTCGCCGCCGATCTTGGCCGCGCACAGCCATTCCAGCAACGCGACATGGTCGGGTCCTTCGACGTCATACATCGAGAAGTGCGACAGGTTGACGATGCCGCAATCCTCGCTCATGGCGAGGTGTTCGGCATTGGAGACACGCCAGAAATGGCGGTTGTCCCACTCGTTCTCGCGCACCGGCACGCGGTTGCCGTATTTCTCCAAGAGATGCTCGTTGGCGGCATAGCCGTGGGCGCGCTCCCAGCCGCCCAATTCCATGAAATAGCCGCCGAGTTCCTTCTCGCGCTCCCAGAACGGCGACCGCCTGATGTTGCGGGCCTTGGAGAACGGTTCGCGCGGGTGGACCGCCGGATTGTAAACCTTCATCGCCGTCTCGGTGCAGCGGTCCCAGATGAACTGCTCCTTCGTCTGGTGCGGATAGAAGCGCGCATAGTCGATGGCGTGATGGTCGATCGCGGTGCGGCCGTCGGTCATCCAGTCGGCGATCAGCTTGCCCATGCCAGGCCCGTCCTTGACCCAGATGGCGACCGCATACCACAGGCCCCTCACCTTCTGGCTTTCGCCCATGGACGGGCCGCCATCCGCCGTCACCTGCAGCAGGCCGTTGAAGGAATGGCCTTCGTTATAGCCGAGTTCGCCCAGGATCGGCGTCAGTTCCATGGCGCGTTCGAGCGGCGCCAGGATCTGCTCCATGTCGAGATCGCGCTGCGACGGTGAAAGCCGGGCCTGGTCCTTCTCCAGCAGGTCGCGCGGATGGCAAAGGCGCGGATTGGTCTCTTCGTAATAGCCCCATTCGATCTGCCCGCCTTCGGCGGTCTTGGGATCGCCGGTGTCGCGCATATAGGCTGAGTTGCCCTGGTCGCGCAGCAGCGGCCAGCCGATCTCCTTGCCGGTACCGGCAAACTCGTTGTACGGGCCGAAGAAGGTCAGCGGATGGTCGATCGGCATGACCGGCAGGTCCTCGCCGACCATCTCGGCGATCAGCCGGCCCCAAATTCCGGCGCAGACCACGACATAGTCGGCCTCGATGGTGCCGCGATCGGTCACCACGCCGGTGATGCGGCCGTCCTTGACGACGAGCGACCTGGCCGGCGTGTTGGCGAAGGATTTGAGCTTGCCGGAGGCTTCCGCCTGGTCGACCAGCTTGCCGGCTACGGTCTGCGAGCGCGGGATGACGAGACCGGCGTCGGGGTCCCACAGGCCGCCCTGCACCATCGCTTCTTCGATCAGCGGAAATTTTTCCTTGATCTCGGCCGGTTCGATCAGCCGGGCGCGCGTGCCAAATGCCTTGGCCGAGGCGATCTTGCGCTTGATCTCGTCCATGCGGCTGTCGTCGCCGACGCGAGCCACTTCGAGGCCGCCGATGCGCGCGTAATGGCCCATCTTCTCGTAGAAATCGATGGAGTAGAGCGTCGTCCAGCACGACAGGAAATCGTGGCTGGTCGTGTAGCAGAAGTCGGAGGCGTGCGCCGTCGAGCCGATGTCGGTCGGGATGCCTGATTTGTCGATGCCGACAATATCGTTCCAGCCGCGTTCGATCAGGTGATGGGCGATCGATGCGCCAACAATGCCGCCCAGGCCGACGATGACGACCTTCGCCTTTTTCGGAAACTCTGCCATTGCCCGCGACTCCAAAGTGATAAAACGGGCGGACTATAGGGCGGAGCGGTGTGGCTGATGAAGCCTGTTTGCGACATTAGAGCGACGCGCGTCCATCAGGACGCGCAAAGTACGCTCTAACAATTTAAATGCGCATCGTCCTTTCCGAAAATCGGTTCCGATTTTCGGGGCGATGCGTCGCAAAAAGCCGAGCGACCAGGCGATAGAATGGTTCACATCGCGCGCGTTGGGCGGCTCTCTTTTCGCTCGAAAGCCCAGTTCAGGCAAACGCCCAGATGTCCTCTGCCTGGAAGCCGACCTGATAGCCTGCCGTCTTCAGCTTGACCACGACCTGGCCGATCTCGGCGGCCGGCAGCGCACCAACCTCGACCTTGATCATGCCGGGGCGATAGCGCTTGAGGTCGAGCTGCTCGAAGACGATCCAGTCGGCACCCTCGCAATCGACGAGGAAGGCGTCGATATGGCTGATGCCGTTGCGGTCGAGCAATGTCTGCAGCGTTTCCGAAGACACCTCGATATCTCTCAGATGCGGCGCGAACTTGTTGAAGTTGGCGTCAGCCTCGCCCCAGGCATTCTTGCCTGACATCAGGTTGGTGTCGGTGACCGACGAGCAGCCGATGAACTCGATCGGCAGCGTACCAGCCTCGAGCGCGGCGGCATCGAAGGTGTGGACGGTGATCGTGCCCTTTGCCTTGGTCACCGCCACCGGCTCGATAACAAAGCGGTTCCTGTCGGGATAGTTGGCGCGCAGACGTTTCTGATTGTACGGGATCGGCTCGACCAGCATGGCGCGTGCGCCAGCTATGCGGTGCAGCCACGGCGTGACGTCATCGAAAAGCGCGCCGTCGCAGGCGCCGACATTGACCATCTGGAACGGTCGCCCCGCCCCACCGAAGCGCGCCTTCAGCGCCGCCTTGGCCAGGAACTTCGTTCCACGCAGCGACGGCCCACGATCGAGAAGCCCGCTGGGAAGACCGAGCGAAAGGGCAACGCGCGCCAGGCTGGATAGGGAACTCATGACTTGTCTCCGGCAATGACGTGCAAGGCAGCGCGATGCTGGCCACGGGCTATTGTCGCCCACAGCGCCATGAAGGGCGGCGCCAGCAGCAGGAAGGGCGGGATCAGATTGGGGAAATAGATGCGGGTATCGTGGATCGGGAAGACAGCGAATTTTGCCAGCACGCCGAGCACCAGCGCCGCGAACAATATGCCGGCACGACGCTCGAGGCGGAAGCCGGCGCGGCCAGCCGCATACCAGCCGGCCAGTGCCAGCACCGAGACGCCGACCCAGCTGTTCAGGCTGACGGCGCGCAGCAGCGACGTCGCAAACGCCCTGAGATAGGCGAGGACCGAGAATGGCGGCTCGAACCCGTCCATATTGTAGTGCTGTTCGATGCTGGAGAACCACAGATGCGGCCACCAACCGGGGTGATGGGCCCAGTGCGAAATGGCGAAATAGGCGACGAAGGACGCCGCAAAGCCGGCCAAGGCACCCCAGGCCTTCTGCCGGAAGGCGACCAGCAGCACGGCGAAAATCGCCAGGAAAACAATGTTATCGGGCCGTGCCATGAAGGCGAGGAAGAGCAGCACCGCCGTTGCCACCTCGCGGCCGCGGACATAGGCGTAGAGCCCGCCGAGGAACAATGCCGAACACAACAGATCAGGCGTCGAGGCGCGCGCCGCATCGCTGAAATCGGCCATGATCAGCACCGCGCCGACCACCGGCGCCAACCCCAATGCCTGCTCCGAACGCAGCCAGAGCAGCGCGATCGCGCCGAACAGCAGCACGGAGAGCACCGAGACGAGCCGCATCGCCTCGACCGGCGACATCACCGAACTCATCGTCGACAGGATCTCGGCATAGAGGAACTTGATCCTGTACATGCCAAGCAGCGAATGGAAGTCGGCGGCATTCTCCGTCATATGGCTGCGGAAACCGCCGCCATCGTCGGTCAGCGTCTTGTAGTCGCCCGCAGACACGCCGGCCTGGACGGTGCCGTAGGCATAGTCGTGCAGCGCCTGCGCGTCGGGATAGGCGCCCTCCTCGGCGACGGCGAGATAGGGCAGCATGTCCCAGTTGGCGTCCGGCATCACCCATGCCGTGAACGCCATCAACAGGATGTAGAGCGCGAAAGCCGCCGCGCCGATGGGTGCTGCCAGCCGCGCATAGGTTCCCTCGCCCCAGGCCAGGCCGGCCTCGGTGAGCCGATCGAGTGGGTTTTTCGCAGCGGGAGACTTGGTCAGCATGGTCTTGCTCGACGACCTTCGCTTTAACGGACCTGGCTTTTGACGAAATCCTTGACGATCGACACGATGCCGCGCGACAGCAGGCTGTCGAAGGCATCGGCGAAGCGGTCGACATGCTCGCGCTGGCAGATCAGCGGCGGCTCGAGCCGGATGACGTTGCGGTTGTATTCGGTGAAGGCGACGAGCACGCCGTAGTCGCGCAGCAGCAGCGCCCCGACAAAACCCGACAGCGACCCCTTCAGCTTGTCGTCGAGCACGCTGACGATCGGCCTCAGCACCATCGGCAAGGTCTGCGAGAAATCGTGGAACTCCAGCCCGACCATGAAACCCTTGCCGCGCACGTCCTTGATGATCTTGGGGTATTTATCCCTAAGCGCCTGCAGCCGCTGCAGCAGGTAATCCCCGGTGACGGCAGCGTTGTCGATCAGCCCTTCGTCATAGAGCACGTTGAGCCCCTCGATCGAGGTGACGCAGGCCTCGCCCATGCCGCCGAAGGTCGCCATGGCGTGGATCATCGCCGTCTTCGGTGTGCCATAGGCCTTCATGTACACCTCGCGCCGCGCGATCATCGCGCCGACCGCCGCCTTGCCGGCGCCAAGCGACTTGGCCAGCGCCGTCACGTCCGGAACGACGCCGTAATGCTCGAAGGCGTAGAAGCGGCCCGAGCGGCCGTAGCCGCACTGCACTTCGTCGGCGACCCACAGCACGTCGTACTGGTCGCACAGCGCGCGCAGCTTCTGCCAGTATTCGGCAGGCGCCTGGATGATGCCGCCGCCGCCTTGGATGGTTTCGAGCACGATGACGCCGACCTCCGGGTCGGAGCGGAACAGGCGCTCGACCGCCTCGATGTCGGCAAAGGGAATGCGGACCGTATTGTCCGCCATCTTGAAGTCGGCGCGGTAGAGTTGGCCGTCGGTGATGCCCAGAACGCCCTTGGTCTTGCCGTGGAAGGAATTCTCGGCATAGACGATTTTCGGCCGCTTCGGGCCGGCGGCACGCTCGGCAAGTTTCACCGCCGCTTCCATCGCTTCCGAACCGGACGAACCGAGGAACACCATGTCGAGATCGCCGGGCGAACACTTGGCGATGTTGTGTGCCAGGGCTGCCGCGTATTGCGACATGAAGGCGATGGCGATTTCCTGGCGCTTCTCCTCCTGGAATTGCTTCCGTGCTTCCAGAATGCGCGGATGGTTGTGGCCGAAGGCCAGCGAACCGAAGCCGCCGAAGAAATCGAGGATCTTGCGGCCGTTCTGGTCGACGTAGAACATGCCCTCGGCACGCTCGATCTTGATCTTGTGGAAACCGAGCAACTTCATGAAATGCAGCTGGCCGGGGTTGAGATGCGCCTTGAACAGGTCGGTCATGCGCGCAATGTCCATCGCCTTGGCCTGCTCGACGCTGATCAGGTCGGGCTTGGCGATGGTTACGGGCGACAGCGCCGGCGCGCTGACCATGGTGCGCGCGCTCGTCTGTTCGGGCTTGGCCATGACGGTCATTTCAATCTCCTGTCTGTGCGCATGACCAGGATCGTTGCGCAACGAAAGCTGTTTTGCGAACCCGCTATTCGGCGGGCACATGTTTGGTGGCGACGGCATGACCGGCCTTCTTGGCGCGGTACTCGCTGTAGGCGGCGATCAGCATGTCCTCGTCGCGATATTGCGGCACCCAGCCGAGCTGGCGCTCGGCCTTGGAGACGTCGAGCACGCATTCCTCGTCGGCGATCAGATACTGCTCCGGATCCATGATCGGCATGTTCAAGAGGTCGAGCAGGTCGAGCGTGCGCTTCACCGCCCAGCCCGGTGTCGGGATCAGGATCGATTTCGAGCCGGCATGCCTGATCAGGTCGCCAAGCAGTTTCTTGACCGGCGGCGGGTTGAGCGAGCCGAGATTGTAGGCCTCATCAGGCACGCCGGCCTTCCAGGCGGCGCGTGCGGCCTCGGCGCAGTCGAACACCGAGATGAACTGGTAGGGATTCCTGCCCGAACCGATCATCGGAACGGGAAAATTCCAGTCGATCAGCTTGAACAGTTTTTCCAGAATGCCGAGCCGGCCGGGGCCGATGATCAGGCGCGGGCGAAACAGTGAGATCGACATGCCGCGCTTGCGCCATTCGGCGGCCAGTTCCTCGGTCTTCTGCTTCGACCAGCCATATTCGCCAAGCGGCGCGACAGGATGGTCCTCGGTCATCGGCTGGGTCACCGTGTGGCCATAGATCATGTCGGTCGTGTAGTGGACGAGCTTGGGTGCGCCGGCCTTGTCCATGGCCTGCATGATGTGCTCGGTGCCGTGGAAATTCACCGGGAAGAAGAAATCGTGCCGCTTGGCACGCACCTGGATCGGCGACAGCATCTTGGCCGACAGATTGTAGACCATGTCGTCGGCCTTGAGCCCCACCGCGGCGACCGAGGCCGGATCGGTGACGTCACACTGGATAAAGCGGACATTGCGGTAATGCGAAAGGTCGCTCCTGGCGATATCGGCGACGACAACCTCTTCACCATCGGCCACAAGCTTCGGGGCAAGGTGGCGGCCGACGAAACCGTCGCCGCCGAAAATCACATGTCTCATCGAATGATCTCGCTGTGAATCTTGTCGGACGAAAGGGAAGCCGTTTCCGCGTCATGGCCGCGCCCACCCAAGTCTCGTCCACTTTGGGCGATCAGCACGGTGCCGACGCAGATGCAGGCAATGCCGGCGATGCGCCAGCCATTGAGGTCCTCGCGGAAGACGAAATAGGCGAAGATGGCGACGGCAACATAAGCGAGGCTAAGGAACGGATAGGCGAAGGAAAGCTCGACCTTGGACAGCACGTAGAGGTGCGAGGCCATCGAGATGACGAAGGTGCACAGGCCAAGGAACACCCAGGGGCTGAAGACGATCTGCAACAGTTTGACCAGCGGATTGACGCCCTCGAAGGAGATCGGACCGAGCGACATCATGCCTTGCTTCAGCATCAGCTGCGCGGCGGCATTGGTCATGACCGTAAAGAGAATGAAGACGATGTATTTCATGTGTTCCCAGCCACCCCTTCACACTTCCTACTACAAACCCGCAAACATTTCGTGAAGCCACAAGAATGTTTTGAATGAACCGTGGATTTAGCGATGCCCCAACCAAGAGTATTTCAAATTTTATCTATTCCGCGGCCTCGACCGTGCCGCGCCGCATGTCGAGCTTCTTTGCCGTCCGCGCCCAGAACGACGACATGAAGGCGGGATCGCGCAACGCCTCCAGCCGCTGCCATTCGGGAAAGGACGAAGCGAAGATGTCGGCGCCCATGCGGGCATCCTTGTAGGGATTGACCGCGCCGCCGGCCTCGATCGTGATGCGATCGAGTTCCCGCAACAGCGCCAGCGTCGCCACTCCCCTGTTGGGGAAATCCAGTGTCAGCGTGTAACCGGGACGCGGGAACGACAGCAGCGCCGGCGAGCGGATGGAGCCGAACCGCTTCAGCACCGTGAGGAACGAGCCCTGCCCGGCTCGCCTGGCAGCCGCCAGCAGCGCCGGCACCGCCTCGCGCGCCGTCTCTTCCGGCACCACGCTCTGCTGCTGGAAAAGGCCTTTCGGCCCGTAAAGCCGGTTCCAGTCGCGCACGCCGTCGAGCGGAAAGAAAAAGCCCTGGTATCCGACCTGTCGCGGAGCCGCAGACCGGCCCTTCTTCCAGCGGTAGGCGGCGTTGAAGGCGGTCAGGAACGGCCGGTTGAGCACATTGAACGGCGGCTGGACCGGCACCGAGAGATTGCCGCCTGCACGCGAGGCCGCATGCGAACCGTGCTCGGCATGATTGCCGGTGAACAGCAAACCGCGACCGCTGTTGCGGCCGCCGGCGAGTTGGTCGATCCAGGCGACCGCATACTCATTGGCCCGGTCGGCCGCCTCGGCCAACCCGAAAAATTCGCCGAGATCGCGAAACGGCGTCGCCGTCTCGACGATGTCGAGCGAATGCACCCGCATCAGCCGGATCGAGGCCGACAGGATCAGGCCGGTCAGCCCCAGGCCGCCGATCGTCGCCCGAAACAGCCGCGCATTGTCGGTCGCCGAGCAGCGACGGATCTTTCCGTCGGACCTGAGCAGCGTCAAGGTCTCGACATGGCAGCCGAAGGTGCCGCGCCGATGATGGTTCTTGCCGTGCACGTCATTGGCGATGGCACCGCCGAGCGAGACGAATTGGGTGCCCGGAACAACCGCCGGGAAAAAGCCGTGAGGGGCAGCGTGTGCGATGATGTCCGACAACAGAACGCCGGCATCGGCTTCGAGAAGGCCTGTCTCGGCATTGAAGGCGCGGATTCGGTTCAGCGGCCGCATATCGATGACCGTGCCGGCCTCGTTCTGGCAGGAATCGCCGTAGGAGCGGCCATTGCCATAGGCGAGCAGCGACCCTGGCTTCGCCTGGCCGCCCTTCAGCAGCGCAATGCCGTCCTCGGCGTCGATTGCGCGCGGCGCCGGCGGCGTGGCAAGGCCAAAGCTTGGGAAGCGCTCAGTGGCCATGCCTACCAGCCTCCGATGACCAGCATCACCGCGCCGATCAGCACCACGATCTGGCTGCGCCAGTCGCGGATGATGAAGACGACGGGGTCGTCATGCATCTCGTCGCGGCGCGCCAGGATCCAGACGCGCATGGTGAGATAAAGCACGATCGGCGCCAGCGGCCAGATCAGCCACGGATGCGGATAAAGCTCGCGCACCGCGACGCTGTCCATGTAGAGCGCCAGAACCAGCGCCGAGGAGAAGGCCGAAGCCATACCGGCCTGGGCGACGATCTCCTGGTCTTCAGTACGATAGCCACGCCCGGCAATGCGCTCGCCGGGCGGGATGGCGGTGGTGCGCAGTTCGACAAAGCGCTTCACCAGCGCCAGCGACAGGAAGAAGAAGATCGAGAAGGCGAGCAGCCAGAACGAGACGTCGACACCGGTCGCGGCCGCACCCGCCAGGACGCGGATCGTGTAGAGGCCGGCGAGCGTCAGCACGTCGACAAGCAGCATGCGCTTGAACGATAACGAATAGGCTGTCGTGACCACCATGTAGCCGCCAAGCACGGCCAGGAATTCGGGCGGCAAAAGCAACCCGGTGCCGATGCCGGTTGCCAGCAGCACCGCGATCGCGCCGAGACCAAACGGGATCGACAGCGCGCCGCTGGCGAACGGCCGGTTGCGCTTGGTGGCGTGCTTGCGGTCGAGCGCGAGATCGAAGAAATCGTTGAGGATGTAGATGGCCGACGCCACAGCGCTGAACGAGACGAACGCCAGCAGGCATTCCCAGATCATGTCGGTGTTGAAATATTCATGCGACAGCACCATCGGCACGGCGATCAGCGAGTTCTTGAGCCACTGATGCACGCGCAGCATCTTGATGATGGTCCGCGATGTCGGCTTTGGCGTCGCCATCGTCTCGGCGCCATGTGCGGCCTGCCAGCGCGCGGCGTGACGGTCGGGCGCCACGACGATTGCCGTGCGCGCGGCGTCGAAGACCTGGAGGTCGTGGCGGCTGTTGCCGGCATAGTCGAAGCCCGCGTCGCCATAGGCCGCGACCAGCGAGGCGCGCTTCTTGCCGGAGGTGAGATTGTCGGGACCGTCGGTGGCCAGCACCCGGTCGAAAATGCCGAGATGGTCAGCGATAGCGTCGGCGAATTTGCGCGGCGTGCCGGTCGCCAGCACGATCTTGCGGCCTTCGGCGTGCTCGGTCCGGAGACGGCAGAGCAGCGCTTCGCGATAGGGCAGTGATGCCGGATCGATGTCGATGCGCTGGGCGATCGCCTGCTTCAACCGGGCCGGTCCGCCGGCAGCCCAGAAAGGCACGAGAAATATATAGAGCGGGTTCTTCTTGAGAAGGATGAATAGCCCTTCCCACAACAGGTCGGTCGCGATCAGCGTGCCGTCGAGATCGACCGCAAGCGGTATTGCGTTCCTGTCCGACCGCGCATCCATGTCCGTTCTGCCCTGCCAGCGTATGATCCGGAAAACGGACCTCGTTGCGCGCCGCGTTTCGCCGTCTTGAAGCTGGTATAGCGGGGGATGGCGTAGCGAACGTTAAAACGTCCGGTTGCAGGCGGCTGCCATGGCGGTATTTCCGGCGTCATTGTTAAACAACTACTACCGGAAACGATAAAAGGCCGAGCGAATGCCCGGCCTTTCCTGTCATGCGGTCGGAATTACTTGATACGGGCGACGCCGCCCGAGATCTCGACGGTTTCCGAGCCGGTCAGGGCTTCGAGATCGCCATTCGGCAAGGTGACGAAGCAGCCGTTCGGGCAGAATTCGACGGTTTCGCCAGCGGCCAGCGCCAGTTCGGACTTGCTGCCGCCCTCGGTCACGACCAGCGTGCGGGTCTCGGCGTCCTTGTTGACCGCGCTGGCGGAATGGGCCGAGCCGATGGCGGCGGCCAGGGCGACGGCAGCGACGAGAGACTTCCACATGTTGCAATATCGGTGTTCCCACCGCCTCTGTTGCATTCGCAAGGCGTTCTTGCCTTTGCATGGAAGCTTATATGAGACGGAAGCTGAACCGCAACTGAATGCCGCATTCATGCCGCAATTGGCTTTGGGCGATTGCGAGCGCGCCCGTTCGAACGCCAGTTGGACTGTCGGCCCCCTAGTCGGGGTCCGGCTTGCGCACCTTGCGTCCCGACTTGGCAAGCCGCTTCGCCTCGGCCGCGGCTTCCACCTTGGCCTGCTCCTGCTCGGCGAAATCGGCCTCGATCTTGTCGTCGTCGGTTGGCCAGGCCTTGGGCTTGTGAACCTCGACGACGGCACGCGGCGTCGAGGGAATCTCGATGTGCTCGCCGCCGAATTTCTCAAGCACGGCAAAACGGATGTCGTTCTGCGCGATATTACCGTTCATCACATCGGCCAGGAAGACGCGGATCTCGAATTCGAGTGCCGCCGCGCCGAAATTGGAAAACAGCACGAAAGGTTCCGGGTTCTTCAACACCAGCGGGTGGCTGCGTGCGATGTCCAGCAGGATGGCGTGAACCTGTTTGACGTCGCTGCCATAGGCGACGCCGACCTTGATGTCGACGCGGCCGAGCTTGTTGCGGTGCGTCCAGTTGCCGACGGCGTTGTTGATCAGGTTCGAATTGGGCAGGATCACCGACTGCCGCTGAAACGTCTCGATCTCGGTGGCGCGCACGCTGATCTTCTTGACGGTGCCGCTGACATCGCCGGCGACGATCCAGTCGCCGACCTTGAATGGCCGCTCGGCCAAAAGGATCAGGCCGGAGACGAAATTGGACACCACATTCTGCAGACCAAAGCCGATACCGAGGGAAAGGGCGCCGGCGACGAGCGCAAGACTGGACAGGTCGATGCCCGCCGCCGAGATGCCGACGAGTGCCGCCAGCGCAACACCGGCGTAGCCGACCGCCAGCCGGATCGAGTTGCGCACCCCGGTATCGACCTTGCCGCGCGCCATCACCGAACCGTCGAGCCAGCCCTGGAACCAGCGCGTCAGGAAATAGCCGATGATGAAGACGACGATACCGGAAAGAATGCCGGTGACCGAAATCGTCACTGAACCGATATTGATCCCGGTTGCCAGCTTGTAGGCCCAGGCCTGGATGTCGCCGGGCTGGAAGCCCCACATCAACAGGATCAGCGGCAGGAACACCAGCACGATCATCAGATTGATGGCGACGCTGACGACAAGGCCGAGCTGGTCGAGTGCTGTATCCTCGTAGCTCGAATTGGCGGACAGCCAGCGGCCGACGGACGTGTTGGCGAAAGCACCCTCCTCGCCGATCGCCCGTGCCGACAGGAAGCCGATATAGGCGGTGATCAGGGCGGTGCCGGTGACGACGACCTGCAGCGAGACAAACAGGGCAAGGCCGATATAGCCGAGCAGCGCCGCAACGATGGTGAACAGCCCAAGTGCAAGCGATGTATAGCGCAGCCATGCCGGCCACGGCCGCCAGCTTCCGTCACGCGCCTTGAACGGCCTCAGCATCGCCATCAGGATCAGGATGACGCCGACGACTATGGTGGCGACGAAACTGCGGGCAATGGTCAGCGACAGCGGCGAGCCCATCTTGTCGTTGACGATCGACAGGAAATAGTTGACGCCGATGACCACGGCCATGGCGGTCGTCAGCCGCACCAGCCAGCGCGCCGGGCCGGTTTCGACGGGAATGAGCCGCCAGTTCGGCAGCCGCGGCTCGAGCGCCGCATTGGCCAGCCGGTTGACGCAGAACACCACTCCGATGACGGCCGCCAGCGCATTCAGGAAGACGCCGATGTCGCCGCGCAACACATTGTAATAGTTGAAAAAGAACACCGTGGAAGCGAGAAATACTCCGACCGCCAGCGTCGGCAGCAAGGTCGACCAGAAGGCCACCGACAGACGGCTGAGATAGGACGGGTCTTCGTTGGCGGGATCGGCTTCGAACACCCGCCCGAACAGGCGCCGGCCGCCGACCAGCAGCACCAGCGCCAGGCCGAGCGCCACGAAGGTCGCGGCCAGGACGGCCTGGAACTTGAACTTGAAAGCGAAGCTCAGCCAGGACGACACCGCCTTGTACAAATTGGCGTATTCGTCCGTGGCATCCGAGAAGACCTGCGGGCTCAAGGCATCGGACAGCACGTAGCGCTTGGTCAAAAGGTTGCGGAACAGCGCGCTGCGCATGTTGCCTATCTTTTCGATCAGCCCGCTGATGCGAATCGACAGGTTCTGCGCGCTGGCGACGACTGCGTTGATCTCGGCCTTTTCCGACGCCAGCGCCTGGCGTTCGCCGGTCACAATGTCGGGCTCCTGCGGCTGCCCCGCCGCTGGCGGCGGGCCAAGCGTTTCGACCCGATTGTTGATGTCGGTAAGGCGCGAACGGAACGCCAGCGCACTGGTAAGTGCCGCACGCGACATCTCCTCCAGTTGCAGACGGATATCAACGAGTGAGGCATCGTCCTCACCGTCCTGCTGTATTTTCTTCTCGAGATCGTCAGTCTTGGCCGTCAGGCCCTGAATGACTTTCTGCTGATCGGTGATCAATCCGGCGGCGCCCTGGCCGAGCGCTTGCGCCATCACGTCGAACGAAGGCGGCGCCGAGACAACGAGCGCAAGGATCAAAATGAGGCGAAGCAATCGGAAAAGCATGATTTGGCGGCGACTCATGGGCGGCAAAGGCAATTTGAAAGCCTGTCCTTGATAAAGACGGCCATATCATGGGGCAAGCCGTCGTATCCGATCGCCGACCCTATCCAATCGCTTGACCAGGCGTCGGCCAGTCGAAAGGCGATGGCGCAATATTGGCTTTGCAGGTGCGCCCTGCTCTATAGTCTGCGGCATCGCCCGAACCGGATGACAATGATGGCAGAGTACTCGGCCTTTTCGCTGCTCGCGAATGCGCTCAAGGGAAACAAGGACTGGAAACCGGCCTGGCGCAAGCCGGATCCGAAGGCGTCCTATGATGTCATCATCATCGGTGGCGGCGGCCACGGGCTGGCGACGGCTTATTATCTCGCCAAGGAACATGGCATCACCAATGTCGCGGTGCTGGAAAAGGGCTGGCTCGGATCCGGCAATGTCGGCCGCAACACCACGGCCGTGCGCTCGATTAGTCCTCTCACCCCTCCCACTTACACGCTTTGCCCCGCTGCCCGCAAACACCGCTTCTACGCGCATATCGATGCGTCGTCCTGCGCCAGGCCGAGGAGGCGCGCGGCCGAGGCCGCAACATGGCGCTTCGCCGGCGAGCGAGGTCTGAGCGCAACACGCGCGCGCACGGCGTGACAGCGCAGCATCTGTTTGTGTGAGACTGCAGCCACGCAATGCGCTAGCCGAGTTGTCCGCAAAGGCGCGGCGGCGAATTGTCGCGTCGCGTGTGCCAGCGCCGCCCTGCGATGAGGCGCGCGCACGCAGCGCATCGCTGCCACAGCGATGCGGAGACCTCGGCGGCACTTCGCCGCAGCGCGAAATGCTGCCTGCAGACGCGCTCTGGCATCTGGGCGCCGGCAATGCAGCTCGCACAGTCCGCGGCCATGTGACGCCCAGCGATCGCGCACGTCTTGCGCGCTGCGTCGTGCACTTTGTGCATGAGAGGGTTGCGGCGCGAAGCGCGAGGCGCGCACGCGCGCGGCTCGCTGCCAGGTGGCGCCGAGCGCAGCCACTGTGCTGGAGCATTGGCGGCCGAAAACGGCTGCTCAACGCAGATCGCCCGCTCGCCCGCGAACGCAGGCGAGGGTCGGCAGGCGACACGCGTAGCGGCTTGGCTCGGATGCGCCCAGACGAGCGCGATGCAAGCGTACGCGCCTGCTGTCGCAGCTCCACGAGCCGATGACCTGCGCAAGGCGTGCGCACGACCGTTTGCAGAGAGCGAGAAAGCCGGCAATCCTGACACTGGACAAGGCGCTCCACCGGCGCCATCAGTCGCTGTGCCGCGCGCGCGAGTTGGACTCGCGTCCGACAGCGCTGCAGCACGGCTGACGCGGCGTGACAGACCGCGGCTGGGAGGTCGCAGGCGCGCATCCAGAGAATACACTGACACGCCGCCGCATCTGGTCATACCGTCATACCGGTCTGGATGGCCGACAGTCGCGATGCCATGAGAGGGCCGA
>NZ_JBHUGY010000076.1:0-189898 GCF_042682105.1 Mesorhizobium calcicola | reverse complement strand
TGCGGGCGTTCGGCCTGCAGTTCACACGCAGAATCCCTGCGGGTCGAACTCATCGGCTTATCTTCTGCTGCACTTATGGGCCTCTCCGGCAGTTTTGTTGCGATGATGCAGCCATGCGAGCCTAAAAATAGCAAGGACTGGCTGATCAGGATCGCATAATTGTCCGCAACCTCCCAGAATCCTCGAAAAAGCAGGAAAAAGCCATGACCGCGCCGCGCGCCGTCGAAAACCCTATCGGCAACCACAAGCTTTCACCCGGAGACGCTGAATGCTGACTACGGCTTCGATCCGCATCTTTCGGAGGGCGCGGTCAAGCCGCCTTTGTTTCCTTGACCCTCGACCTTCGTGTTTCAATCGGCGAAGAGGACGCGACTTCTTCGACTATACCGCCGGCCGCAAGGAGCCGCCGGAGCGGCACGGCGTCTGGCCTGGTCTATTCGCGCTTCAACCAACCCAACAGCGAATCGTCGATGACCGGCTGGCGATCTACGAGGGGACGGATGCCGGCATCCTGTTTTCGTCCGGCATGTCGGCGATCGCACGACACTGCTCGCCTATGCCGTGCCGGGCGAACGTCCATCCTGCATTCTCAAAGCCGCTTTATGGCGGCACCGAGACGCTATTGACCCCACGCTTTCCGGCTTTGCATTGGTGCTGTCGGCTTCCGCGAGGCGTCGACGAGACGGCGGTGCGCGCAGCGGCCGACGCTGCAGTCGCGAAGGGCCGGGTCTCGTCATCCTGATCGAGACGCCATCAAAAACATACAACAGCCTGTCGACATCGCGCTGAAAGCCAAGATAGCCGACAGATCGGCCCGCCAAGGTGCGACCGCCGATCATCGTCTGCGACAAACACGCTGCTCGTACCGTGTTCCAAGGCCGATCCAACATGGCGCCGATGTTCCGTCTATTCGCTGACCAATAATGTCGGCGGCCATCCACCTGACCACGCGTGCCGCCATGGGCAGCAAGGGGTTCACCAAGCCATCAGGCGCTGCGCCGCGCAATCGGCACGCAGCCGACCCGAACTCCTGCTGGATGCTCGGCCGCATCGCTGGAACCTGTCGATCCGCATGGAGCGGGCAACGACAATGCACGCCTGGTCGCGAATCGCTGCGCGATCATGCCAATGGTCGAGAAAGTGCATTATGCTGCCGTTCCTGGGCGAGGACACGTCAGCCGGACCGCACCTACGAGGGCTGCAGTCGCAGCGGTGCCGCTCGACCTTCTCTCTTCGATATCAGGGGCGGCAGCAGGCGGCTTTCGCCTTCTCAACGGACTGCAGATCTCAAGCTGGCGGTGAGCCTTGGCGGAACGGAGTCGCTTGCCAGCCACCCCGCGGCCATGACCCATTCGGGCATTCCCTTCGACGTGCGCCAACGTATCGGCGTGCTGGAGACCACGGTCAGGCTGTCGATCGGTGTCGAGCACCCGGACGATCTGATCGCCGACCTGACGCAAGCACTGGCCGCCGTCTGAACCGTCGCCGGATCGTCTCGGCAGCGAGGCAGAAGCACGTCCTGGTTGATCAGCCGGCGTTGAGGCGGATAATCGCAGGAGGGCGGCCAACGCCTCTCTCTTCATCGGTCATCACATATACGTGCGCCAAGGATACTTTTGGCCGGCCGACGTTGTGCTTGTGCATCCGTGCGCGGGGGGCCGCAGGGGTGTCACATCCAACGGAGGTTCCAAAATGCGCATGCATTCCCTTTCGCCGATCGTTTCGGCGCTTGCCGTCTCTGCTTCTATCTTCCTTGCCTCGCCAGCCCTAGCCGACATGGAAAAGTTCACCGCGGCGCTCGATGGCGGTCAGCAGAACCCGCCGGTCACCACGAAGGGCAAAGGCACGGCCACTCTCACGTTCGACACGGCCAAGAAGAAGCTTAGCTGGAACGTCAAATATTCCGGCCTCAGCGGGCCGGCGACGGCCGCGCACATTCACGGCCCGGCGGCGATGGTGAAAACGCTGGACCCGTCATCCCGTTCAAAAAGCTGAAAAGCCCGATCAAGGGATCGGAGACGTTGACCGATGCCCAGGCGGCCGACCTTGAGGCCGGCAAATATTATGGTCAACGTCCACACCGCCGCCAACAAGGACGGCGAGATCCGCGGCCAGATCGAAAAAGGCGAAGTGAGGGTAACGTCGCCCCGAGGGCGACTGTGGCTGTATCAACGCGAGATTTGCGGGACAGCGTCCCCCTCTGTCCAAGCGGGATAGAGGGGACGTGTTCGACCTATGCCGTTGGCGTTATGCCTTGTCGCGGATCTGGGTCATCGTCCGGGTCGGCGTGATCGCCTCGGGGTCGAGCCTGATCTCGACGATCGCCGGCTTGCCGCTGGCGCGGGCACGCTCGAAGGCGGGGGCGAAATCCGCCGTCTTCTCGACCGTTTCGCCATGGCCGCCATAGGCGCGGGCCCAAGGCCGCAAAGTCCGGGTTTTTGAGATCAGTGGCCACGACGCGGCCGGGATATTCGCGCTCCTGGTGCATGCGGATGGTGCCGTAGATGCCGTTGTTGACGATGATCACGATGATCGGCAGGTCGTACTGCACGGCGGTGGCGAATTCCTGTCCGTTCATCAGGAAGCAGCCGTCACCGGCAAAGGCAATCACATCGCGGTCCGGATAGAGCGCCTTTGCGGCGACCGCGGCCGGAGTGCCGTAGCCCATCGAGCCCGAGGTGGGCGCGGCCTGCGTGCCGAAGCGGCGGGAGCGGTAGAAGCGATGCACCCAGGTGGCGTAGTTGCCGGCGCCGTTGGTCAGGATGGCGTCGTCCGGCAGCGCCTTTTCCAGATAGTCCATGATCGGCCCCATCTGGACGGCGCCGGGGCCGGTCTGGGGTGGCGTAGACCATTCGAGATAGGCCGCATGCAGCTTCGCCGTTTCGTCCGCCCAGGCATGGGCGCCGGCCGGCTTGCGTTTCGCGAATGCCGTGACGAAAGCGGATGGCGAGGCGTTGATCGCCAGCGTCGGGCGATAGACGCGGCCGAGCTCGCCGGCATCGGCATGGACATGCACCAGAGCCTGGTCGGGATATGGGCTTTTCAGCAGCGTGTAGTCGGAAGACGGCATTTCCCCCATGCGGCCGCCGATCAGAAGCACGACATCGGCCTGCTTGATCCCGGCCGCCAGCTTCGGGTTGATGCCGATGCCGACATCGCCGGCATAATTGGGATGAAGATGGTCGAACAACATCTGGCGGCGGAAAGAGCAGCCGACGGGGAGCGACCACGCTTCGGCGATCGTGCGCATCCGCGCCACGGCTTCCTCGTCCCAGCGCGTCCCGCCAAGGATGACGAACGGGCGCTTCGCGCCGGCGAGCAGCATTTCCAGCGCATCGAGCTCAGCTTCGCCGGGATGCGTCTCCACCGGCGTATACGGAAGGGCTTCCGGCGCCTCGACCTCGCTGGTCAGCATGTCCTCGGGCAGTGAGATGACCACGGGGCCGGGCCTGCCTGACGTTGCCACCGCGAAGGCGCGGGTGACGAATTCCGGGATGCGCGAGGCATCGTCGATCTCGACCACCCATTTGGCGATATCGCCGAAGAACCTGACGTAATCGACCTCCTGAAAGGCCTCGCGCTCCTTGGCGTGGCTGGCGACCTGGCCGATGAACAGGATGACGGGAACCGAATCCTGCATGGCGATGTGGATGCCGGCAGAGGCGTTGGTGGCGCCGGGGCCGCGGGTGACGAAGCAGATGCCGGGCTTGCCGGTCAGCCGTCCCTGGCAGTCGGCCATCATCGCGGCACCGCCTTCCTGGCGGCAGACGATGGTGCGGATGGGCGAGTCATGCAGCGCGTCGAGCACAGCGAGGTAGGATTCGCCGGGCACGCAATAGATGCGGTCGGTGCCGTTGGCTTCGAGCGCGTCGACGATCAGTTGTCCGCCGGTCTTCATTGTCCAGACTTCTCCAGTTCGGCAAGGATTTCTTGCGTGTGCTCACCCAGGCGCGGCGAGGGGCGCTCATAGACAAGCGGCGTGCCAGACATGACCATCGGTGCGCGCACCGACGGCAGAAGATTGCCATGGCCGTCGTCGAGGTCGAGCCGCATGCCGCGCGAGATGGTCTGCGGATCGCGAACATCTGGCCGATCGTGTTGATCGGGCCTCGCCGGCACGCCGGCCACTTCCAGCTTTGGCCAGCAGCGGGTCGCGGTCAAAAGCCTTCAGCGCCTCGATCACGTGTTCGCGCAGCCTGGCCCGGTTGGCGACCCGCGCGGGGTTGGTGGCGAAATCGGGATTTGCAGGCAAATCGTCCAGCCCGACGGCGGCACAGAACTTGGCGAACTGGCCGTCATTGCCGACGGCCAGGATGATGTGGCCGTCCCTGACCGGCACCACCTCATAAGGGGCGATGTTCATATGCGCATTGCCCATCTGTACCGGTGACTTGCCGGAAACGAGATAGTTCAGGTTCTGGTTGCCGAGCGCCGAGATCTGGGTGTCGAAGAGCGCCATGTCGATGTGCTGGCCTTGGCCGGTCTGTTCGGCATGGCGAAGCGCCGCCTGGATGGCGATGACCGAATAGAGGCCGGTGAAGATGTCGGAGATGGCGACGCCGGCCTTTTGCGGCTCGCGGCCGACCTCACCGGTGATCGACATCATGCCGGCCATGGCCTGGATGATGAAGTCGTAGCCGGCGCGTGGCGCGTAGGGCCCATCCTGGCCGAAGCCGGTGATCGAGCAATAGACGAGGCGGGGGTTGATCTTGCGCAGGCTGTCGAAGTCGAGGCCGTATTTCTTCAGGCCGCCGAGCTTGAAATTCTCGATCAGCACATCCGACGTCGCGACCAGCCGGCGCACGGTCTCGGCGCCCTCCGGCGTCGAGAAGTCGATGGCGATGGAGCGCTTGCCGCGATTGCAGGAATGATAGTAGGCGGCCGACAGGTTCTCGCCGTCCTTGCCCATGACGAAGGGCGGGCCCCATTTGCGGGTGTCGTCGCCGCCATCGGGGCTTTCCGACCTTGATGACATCGGCGCCCAGATCGGCAAGCAATTGCCCTGGCCCAAGGTCCCGCAAGGATGCGGGCGAGTTCGACGACGCGGGACGCCTTTCAGCGGGGGCTCAGTCATAAATCACCGTGTTGATCGCAAGCAGAGCCTCTATCAAGCCCGGCGATGGCTGTCACGGCCCTTGCAATGGGCCAACGTGCCGGCCGGGTTATGATTTCAGCACACCGTCGGCCCAGGCAGGCGAAATCGTCCATGATGATGTCGCGGTTCACCTCGTTCAGGCTTTCGTGGCGGGTGTCGGCGTAAACCTTTGAAACGAGATTCGAAAAGCCCCATCTTGCGCATGCGATTGGCAAGGTGGGTGATCCCTTTGCCGTAATCCGATGCGGGGTCCTTTTCGCCACCAACAATGCCGACGGGGAGGTCGCGCCTGATGCCGGCAAAGCCGGCATCCTTGCCGCCGGTGAGCGCCATGCCGACGACGTCGCGCCACATCGACACCGAGGCATCCCAGCCGCACAGCGGATCGGCGATGTATTTCGCCACTTCCGCCTCGTCGCGCGACAGCCAGTCGAACAGTGTGCGGTGGTTGGGCACCGCCTTGCCCCAGGCCTGGAAGGTGAGTTTCGGCAGCAGGCGCGATGGGACATCCGAGCCCAGCCGCATCCTCTCCCAGCCGAGAATGCCCAAGGCCAGCTGGCCGAGCAGGCCTTGAGAGAAATCGCCGTTCCAGATCGCGGCCGCATGAACGCGCGGCGAGTGGCGCAAAAGGAAGTTCAGCGCCACGGACGCACCCATCGAATGGCCGAAAAGGATGACCGGCAGGTCCGCCTTTTCGCTGGCGATGAGATCATGAATGGCGTCGACATCGGCGATCACCTTGGCGGGGCCGTCCTTGTCGGCGAACCTGCCGAGCGGCGCGTCGGGCGCCTTGGTCGCGCCATGGCCGCGATGATCGTGGACATAGACATGGAAGCCACGCGGGGAGAGAAAATCGGCGAACCGGGCATAGCGCGCGGCGTGCTCGGCCAGTCCATGGTTGATCTGGACGACGGCACGCGGCCGGCCATCGGCCTGCCTGACGAAGAGATTGAGATCGGCACCCGTCGGCGAGCGAACCACGCGCTGCTGGCTGAAAGACATGCGGCTCGGTCTCCAGGTTCTGACCGCCATCGTGGCGCCGGCTTTGTTTGCGCCGGCGCCGGTTGTGCGTCAATCCGCCCTGCCTGCTTTTCCGCGACGATGTTTCTTGCGTTTGGCCAGCAAAATATCGCAATTCTGACATGGAGACAGCTTCAGTCTGTCGCCCACTTCTCAGCCGGGGATTTCTTATGCGCATTGGTGTCGTTTTCGGATTGGCCATGCTGGCGGCGTCGCTGGCCAGTGCGGCGCATGCCGACGTCAAGATGAGCGGTACGTTTGTTGCCGATGCGGCCTGTCCGGCGACGCAAGCCATCAAGAACGGCAAGAACCCCGGCAATGTCTCGACCGATGCCGGACAGAGCTACCAGCTGCTTGCCGGCAACAAGGATGCGCCGACGCATTATCTGATCCTGGTGCCGGGCGCCGACCCGGAGCGCCGCTGGGTTAAGGTCAGTTGTGGCCATGTCTCCGGCAGCAGCGCCGCGACGGTGCCGGCAGCACCTGGCGGGCAAGGCAAGCCGGCGGCGTCGGGCAAGCCCGAATATGTTTTCGCGCTGAGCTGGCAGCCGGCCTTTTGCGAGACCAAGTCGAGCAAGACCGAATGCAAGGCGCAGAGCGCTGGCGATTTCGACGCGACGCATTTCACCTTGCACGGGCTGTGGCCGCAGCCGAACGGCAATTTCTATTGCCAGGCGACGGCAGCCGAAAAGGCCAACGACAATCCGGCCCACTGGAAGGACCTGCCGCCGGTCAATTTGGATACCAACACCCGCACGGAACTCGATCAGGTGATGCCGGGGACCGCTTCCCATCTCGAGCAGCATGAGTGGATCAAGCACGGCACCTGCTACGGCAAGAGCCAGCAGGACTATTTTTCCGACGCGCTCAATTTGATGCGCGCGGTGAACAGTTCGCCGGTGCGCGATCTCTTTGCCAAGAACATTGGCGGGAAGCTGACGGCGGACCAGATCCGCGGCGCCTTCGACAGCGCCTTCGGCACTGGGGCCGGGGATCGTGTCCGCGTCTCCTGCGTCATCGATCCGTCAAGCGGCAGGCGGCTGATCGGCGAACTGACGCTTGGCCTTGCCGGCCCGATCGGCCCCGACAGCTCGCTCAAGGACCTGTTGCTGGCTTCGGTGCCGACCAACAAGGCCGGCTGCCCGACGGGAACCGTCGACGCGATCGGATTCCAGTAAGCACCTGCCGAACGGAGACGCCCGACTGTCGCTTTGCCGCGTCGTGGTGCTGTCTTGCATCGCGCATCATTCGGGCGGGGGTCGCAATGGATGGCATGACGAGCGGCGCGCTGGCGCGGCTGGCTTTCTGGGCCAGGGGAATGGTCGCCATCAGTGACGGCCGCATGGAATGGCCGGGCTTTTCCTATGCCGACGCCGAGTGGGCGCGGATGCGGACACTCTCCGAGCCGATCGGTGCCGGCACCTACCAGCTGTTCACCATCGTCAATGCGGTGATCTTCATCATTCTTGCGGCGCTCGGCATTTTCGGCGTTTTCCTGCCGTTGGCGACAGTGCTGTTTCCCGTGCCGGCGGAAACCAGCGCGCTGAAGTTTTCGCTGCTGCTGGCCGCTGCGCCTTCCTCATCATCGGGCTTGGCCTGCCGGTCTCGATGCGCCTTTCGGCTGTGCTGGTGGCCAGCTAGGCGGTGCGTGCGGCGCTGGTTTCCGCACCCGGCGACGGGGCAGCCGGGCCGGTCATCACCGCACTGAAATGGCTGGCGATCGCGCTGATGGCGGTCCTCCACGGTGGCCGGCATTCGGCGGCAGAAAAAGTCGCCGTAAGCGCATAGCTCAAGCACGATCTTATCCGAAAACCGATTCCACTTTTTCGTGCTTTAGCTTTGAGCGGATTTGGTCCACGCAATGGCTGTGTCGGCCTCGTGGCCGCCCGGCTCGCCGACGACGCGGTCGCGCCCGGTCGACTTGGCCTTGTATAGGCGCTGGTCGGCAAGCGCGAACAGGTCGGCAAGGCAGCGCGTCGTTTCGCTGACGCTGGAAACGCCGGCGCTAACGGTCAGGTCGAAGCGGCTGGTGGTGGCGGAGGCCTTGACGGCGTAGCGGATGCTTTCGCCAAACAGCCTGGCGACCGAGTGCGGACGCGAACTGAGGATGGCGATTCCTCGCCGCCGATCCGGAACACCTGGTCTTCGGCGCTTGCCGCTTCGCCGAGCAGGGTTGCAACGGCTTTCAGCACCTTGTCGCCTTCGGCATGGCCGAAACGGTCGTTGATCGATTTGAAATGGTCGACATCGATGATCAGCAGGCTAAGCGGCCTGGCCGTGCGCAGGCTGACCTGAACGGCTGCTTCACCGTCGCTGTCGAAGCGCCCCCTGTGCAGCAGGCCGGTCAGTCCATCACGGCCGACATGTTCGACCAGGCGCTTCATAGCGCTCGCGATAGGTCAGCGTGTCGCAGATGTCGGTCAGGCCGCGCGGCGCGCGCGATCTGCGCTCCTCGAACCATCTGAGATAGCCACGAGCATGGTGCTGACGGTCAGCGCGGCGGCCCATCTTGGCGAACCAGCCGCCGAAAAAGACCAGCATCGGCGCGCCGGCGACAAAATGCAGCGTCGGTGAGACCCGGCCTGGTCGAGGTGAGCACAGCAGTGCAGGCGACCGAAATCAAGGATGCGCACGAACTGTGCCTTGCGCAGGTAACGCCCGAGCTTTTCAGAGAGCAGGATGATCAGATGGCGTCGATGACGAGCAGCGTCGTGCCCCACACCATCAGCCAGCCCATCTCGTCGATGAAGCCGATGTCGGGGTCGGGCAGCCTGCCGTCGGGAGCAGCGCGATGGGTCGTGTCAGGCGAAGAGCACGCATCCAGCCCGATCATCAGCGCATGCGAGCAGCAGGCCATATGATCGGCTGACGACGGTGCGGCGGCCTCCTTCATATAGAAGCTAGCATACAGCACAAAAGCCCGAAATCACCAGCTTGCCCGAAAACCGCACCGCCGAGCCCGGTGAGACCATGCCGAACGGCAGAGTGCGCCGTAGAAGACGCGTGGCGAGGTAGTCTCGAGGAAGTGCATGACGCCGAGCGCGCAGACGAAGACGCCGAGGCCAATGCGTTCTGAAGCGGAAAAGCGTCACCATGACGCTGAAGTAGACGACCGCTTCGGCAAGGAGCAGGAACTGTTCAGCAACGCCGTCGATCCGATCTTTCTGCTGAAATCGCAAAACAGCGATTCCACGCCGATCCTGTTTTGACGCGAGGGTTAACCGAGCTTTCAGCGCGCCGGTGACCGTGGAACTTCAGCGATTGGCGGACACTTCCGCGTTGACCGGCTCTATGCGGCAAAAGCGATTGCCGTTCGCCGCCCATCGCCTACATAGCGGCCAACCTCCATTCAATTTGACAAATCCAGTCAGTTTTCTCTGGGCCAGTCAGTTTTTTCAGGGAAAGCCGCGGTGGCACGCCAGTTCATCTATCACATGGCCGGCCCAACAGGCCTATGGCACCAAGAAGGTGCTCGAGAACATCCATCTGTCCTTCTATCCGGATGCCAAGATCGGCATTCTCGGCCCCAACCAACGGCGCCGGCAAATCGACGATCCTCAAGATCATGGCCGGGCTCGACAAGGAGTGGAACGGCGAAGCGTGGCTCGCCGAGGCGCCACCGTCGGCTACCTGGCGCAGGAGCCGGCGCTCGATCCGAAGAAGACCGTGTTCGAGAACATCATGGAGGGCGTCGCCGCCAAGACCGCCATCATCGAACGCTACAACGAACTGATGATGAACTATTCCGACGAGACGGCCGACGATCGGCCAAGCTCCAGGACGAGATGGACCGGCTGAACCTGTGGGACCTTGAACAGCAGGTCGAGATGGCGATGGAAGCGCTGGGCTGCCCGCCCCAAGGAGGCCGACGTCACCAAGCTGTCGGGCGGCGAGCGCCGCCGCGTCGCGCTCTGCCAGCTCTTGCTGCGCCAGCCTGACCTTTTGCTGCTCGACGAACCGACCAACCACTCGACGCCGAGACCACGGCGTGGCTGAAAACATCTGCGCGCCTATCCGGGCGCCGTGATGATCATCACCCACGATCGCTACTTCCTCGACAATGTCACCGGCTGGATCCTTGAGCTCGACCGCGGCCGCGGCATTCCCTATGAGGGCAACTACACCAAGTACCTGGAAGCCAAGGCCAGCGGCTCAAGCAGGAAGGCCGCGAGGACGAACGCCCGCCAGCGCGCCATCGCCGCGAGCGCGAATGGATCCAGTCGAGCCCCAAGCCCGCCAGACCAAGTCCAGGCGCGTATCCAGGCTTCCAGGATCTTCTGGATGCGGCCGACAAGCCGGCCTACCGATACCCAGATCGTCATCCCGCATGGCGAGCGGCTCGGCAATGTGGTGATCGAGGTCGACGGCCTGTCGAAGGGCTTTGGCGACACGCTGCTGATCGATGGCCTGGAATTCAAACTGCCGCCCGGCGGCATCTCGCGCGTCATCGGCCCGAACGGCGCCGGCAAGACGACACTGTTCCGCATGATCACCGGCCAGGAAAGCCGGATGCCGGCACGGTCCGCATCGGCGAACGGTCAAGCTCGGCTATGTCGACCAGAGCCGCGATGCGCTCGATCCGTCAAAGACGGTCTGGGAAGAGATTTCCGGCGGCGCCGAATGGTCAAGCTCGGCAAGTTCGAGGCCAACACGCGCGCCTATTGCGCGTCGTTCACTTCCGTGGCGGCGACCAGCAGCAGAAGGTCGGCAACCTGTCCGGCGGCCAGCGCAACCGCGTGCACCTGGCAAAGATGCTGAAGACCGGCGGCAACGTGCTGCTGCTCGACGAACCGACCAACGATCTTGATACGGAAACGCTGGCGCGCTTGAGGACGCGCTGAAACTTCGGCGGCTGCGCGGTCATCATCTCGCACGATCGCATGTTCCTCGATCGCCTGGCGACGCACATTCTCGCCTTCGAGGGCGACAGCCATGTCGAATGGTTCGAGGGCAATTTCGAGGATTACGAACAGGAACAGATCCGACGGCTCGGGCCGGATGCGGTCAATCCGCACCGCATGACCTACAAGAGGCTGACGCGGTAAGGGGTTTTTCGGGCGGCGAATTCTCAAACGACATGAGGAGCTCAACTGGCCGATTGGTCCGCCGCCCAATATCTGAAGTTCGAGGACGAGCGCACGCGACCCGCGCGTGATCTCGTAGCACAAGTGCCGGTGGACTTCCCCGCGCGGGCGTCGACATCGGCTGCGGGCGGGCAACTCGACCGAGCTGCTTGTCGAGCGCTGGCCGAATGCGCGAGTGAGCGGTTTCGACACGTCGCCCGACATGATCGAGAAGGCGAGGGCGCGGCTGCCTGACATCACCTTTGACCTGGCGACGCCTCCAAATGGCAACCGGCCGAGCCGGTCGACGTGATCTTCGCCAATGCGGTGTTCCAGTGGCTGCCGGAGCATCCGGCGGTCTTCCAGCGGCTGATGGGTTTTCTCGCTCCAGGCGGCGCGCCGCTCGCCATCCAGATGCCCGACAATATGGGCGAGGACTCTCACCGCCTGATGCGGGAAACCGCCGCCGAGATGCCATTTGCCGACAGGCTCAAGGACGCGGCGCGCGCGCCGTTGCCGCCCGTGTCGTTCTATTATGACCTCCTGTCGCCGCTCAGCGATCGGCTGGACATCTGGCACACCGTCTACAACCACCCGCTTGCCGACGCGAGGCGATCGTCGAATGGGTGAAGGCGACCGGCTGAAAACCGTTCCTCGAACCGCTCGAGGCGGACGAGCGCGAAATGTTCCTCGGCAGCTACACGGCCAAGATCGCCAAGGTCTATCCCAGGACGCGAACGGGCAGGTACTTTTGCGCTTTCCGCGCATTTTCATCGTCGCCAAGCGGGCCTGATTATCCACGTTGCATAGCGCCGATTGTGGCCGCTTGACCCGGTTTCACCGCCGTGCGCATGTCATCACGTTGGGATCGCGGTGGCCCGCGTGGCAGGGGGTTGGATGATGACACTGAAAACGGTGCTCTTCGGCGGCGTGTGCGCGGCGGCACTTCTGGCATTCTCGATCGCGGCGGAGGCCAAGCGAGCGCGCTGCTTCACCAGCGATGACGGTTATTTCCGTGCAGCTATCGCGCGATCGATGATGCGGGCAGCTTCCGCATCTCAGCGCCGGGCTACCCGACCTATGTGCTCGAGATCGACGGGCCGGGCTTGCCATGGCTATTCAATCTCGGCCGCCGCAACATACCGTTGCCGGGCAGTTCGTGCGCAGCCGCATGATGGCGCCTGCTGGAACAAATCCGCAGACCAACACCCAAGCTCTGCGCCTGGTGAACCGGGCTTAAGTTGCGTAAACCGCCTCAGTGAGGAAAAGTGTTGCGCCGGAGCGTTCCGGCGCCCACATGAAGCCGCAACGCCTGCGGATGGGACGGACTGGACATGCATCGCGTCATCATCAGGCGCATCGGCGTTGAAATCCCGAACCCACGATCACCAATGAAGAACTGGTCCCAGCTTCAATGCCTGGGTCGACATGGAGAATGCGCGCCGCCAGGGCAGCGACGAGCCGCCACTGGCGAAATCGGACAGCGACTTCATCGTCCACGCCTCGGGCGTGCGCACCCGCCATGTGATCGAGCGCGAAGGCATTCTCGACCCGACCCGGATGGCGCCGCGCATTCCGGTACGGCCCGACGACGCGCTGTCGCTCGAGGCCGAGTTCGGCATCGCCTCGGCGAGGAAAGCGCTCGACCATGCCGGGCTGAAGCCGTCCGATGTCGACCTGGTGATCTGCTCGGCCTCGCATCACCAGCGGCCCTATCCGGCGATCGCCATCGAAATGCAGGAGGCGTGGGCACCAAGGGCGCCGGCTTCGACATGGGACTTGGCTGCTCTTCCGCGGCGGCCGCCCCTTCACATGGCGGTTAATTTGGTGCGCTCGGGCGCGCACAAGCGCATTCTGGTGACGACGCCAGAAATCATCACGGGCATCTCAATTTCCGCGATCGGCAGACCCATTTCATCTTCGGCGATGCCTCCGGTGTCGATGTTGGTGGAGGGGCTGGCGCAGGGCGACAACGGCCGGGGCGTTTCGAGGTGCTGGACACACGCATCTTGACGCAAATGTCGAACAACATCCGCCAATCTGGGCTACCACACCCGCACCGCCCGGATGATCCTACATGATCAATCTGGAAGGCAATCTGATCAAGCAGGTCGGCAACAAGGTGTTCAAGGAAGTCACCTCGCCGGGCAGAAGTTCATCGTCGAATTCCTGGCCGAGCACGGGCTGACGCCGCAGGCGGTCAGGCGCTTCTGGCTGCGTATATCAGGCCAATGCGCGCATGACGCATGATCCTGATAACTGCAGTTCTGCGCCACGAGTGTCGACCACGACCGCGCGCGATGGTGCTGGAACGGCTGGGCACACGGCGGGCGCGCGGCGCCATCGCGTTGCGCTGTCGAGACGAACACTGCCCGACATGAAGCCGACGCGCGATTTCGGCTTGATCTGCGCGTTTGGCGCGGGATCATTCTATCGGTGGCGCGCTTCGCTGAGTAATGCCTCTAGACAGGGCATTCGATATCAGCCGGCCACGAACGGCGGCTGTCCTGCTGCTTCCGTGCAGTCAACATGCCTCGATTCCGGCCCGGTCTTCCGGCTCGCGCCCGTCATCCTGCTCCTCCTCAGCCTGACCTGACTCTCGACACCCCCCGTGTCGGAGAGTGTCTCAGTTTGAATCCATGCGATCTCGCTTCAACAAAGGAGGTTTTCCAAATGACTGATGCCCGATGCAATTGCGGCGCTCTCACGCTTGCGCTTCCTGGACCGTCAAAACTGGTCGTCGCCTGTCATTGTCTCGACTGCCAACGCAGAACCGGCGCGCCGTTCAGCGTCGCGCCTTTTACCGGTCGACACTGTTGCCATCTCTGAAACTGCGAAAGAGTTCACCCGCGATGCGGCAGCGGTGGCAAGGTCCACACCTACTTTTGTCCAAACTGCGGATCGACGGTCTATTGGAAGGCGACAATCTGCCGGCGCTGATCGGCGTTGCAGTGCCCTGACCTTCGAACCGCGCATGAAGCACCTTTCCGCGCATGGCTTCGGTTCGCACCGGCATGTGGTTGTCGCCCCACAGGCGCAGCAGGATTGTTGCCCGGCCCAAGACCGCAACTTTTCGTAGAAGGCCAGTGCCCGGCTCGCAATTGGTGGTGGAAGAACAGCGAAGGGGAGAGCCGCATGGTCCACTCCTGTCATCGCAGCCGCCAAGTCATGGCGCTGCGGCTATTGCGGCAGCGACAAGCGCCTCGCCTGAATATTGCCTGCTGCCGATGCCCCAGCCCCGTCAGGCGGCATTGACGATGTTGATCCAGGTGTTTTCAGGCCGGTGGCCGGCACGCAGAGCTCGCCGACAATCCCGGCGGCCGCGTGATGAAGGCATGGCGGGCTTCGATTGAAGCCAGGCGACGTTGGCAGCTTCAGCTCGACCATGACGACCGGGCGATTGGCGCCACCGGCATAGATGCGGTGCAGCGGCAGGACGTGGACCGTGCCGCCGACGATCGCGGTGGAAGACGCATTGCCGGTGGCGCCAGAGGCTTCGATGAGGGCGCGCTGAGACGCGGCAGGATCTCGCGTTCTCCGGCTTCGGTCAGCACACGCCTTCGGGCGCGGTCACCGGTGATGGGCATTTGGCTCTCCTTTTCGCTGGTTTCCATGGTGTTCCGGCGGATATGTCTTCCGGCTTGCCAGTTTTCGTATCAATTGTTACGTTACGGAGAGAAGGCGAGTCAACAGGTTTCGTATCGATCACTATGGATAATTTGGAAAAGCCTCGGGGTGCCGCCGCGCGCATTCGAATCCCGACGGGCACTGGATGCCGCGAGATTCGTCACCTGGGAGCATGGCTATGAGGCGACGTCGTGGCCATGCTGCGCGAGGCGATGGGCTGACGCCGCCGCAGATCTAAATGCCTTCACCGACAAGGAGACTTTGTTCCGCAGGGCGCTGACGCGCTACCACCAGACGAGAATCGGTTTTGCGCTGCAGGCGCTGGGCGCGCCCGGTGCCGACGGGGAGGCGGTGCGGCGCTTGCTGCCTCGGAGCGGCGGAGGCTTACTCCAGGCCCGGCAAGCCGGGTGGCTGCCTGTTCGTCAGCGGTGCGCTCGCGGCTTCGCCGCAGGCGCAAGCCATCGCCGATGAACTCAAGGGTATCGCACAGGCAAGTGAAGCGGCGATCGCCGAGCGGCTGGCCAAGGGCCGGGCAGTGGGCGACCTGCCGGAAGGTCTTCAATCGAGGGCTCGCCAAAAATATCTGGCGGGTGGTATGAACGGCATGTCGATCCAGCGCGCGAGACGGAGCCTCGGCAGAAGAGTTGCGCACAATTTGCCCAAAACCGCTCTTGCGGCTTGCGGTCGAAGGGCAAAACCAAGGCGTCTGATTGAAGGAAGCACGCTATGCTGGATCTCTTCCCGGAAGCGGAAAAGCCGATCGAAATCGTGCCCGGCGCGCAAGCTTGCCGCCAAGGTGGCAGCGCTTTACCTCGCGCCATCGATCATTTCGAGACGCGCCCGGCGATGCGTTGCGGCTGGGCTCCGATGGAATATCACAGGCGATTTCCCATGCCGGCGCGACCGCGCCCCGTCGGGGCAGGGCGCGAGCCTGGTACCCCCGCGGCACCGAAATCCGCAACGAGCGGCAATTGTCGATCGCGGCAGCGGATGAAACTGGCTGTCGTCGCCGAACGCATGGGCCTGGTCGCGATCAAGCCGGAATGGATCGGCGCAAACCTTTTGATCGAAGGTGTGCCGCATTTGTCGATGCCTGCCGGCCGGCACGCTCCTGTTCTTCAAGGACGGCGTGACCATCAAGGTCGATGCACAGAACGGGCCTTGCCGCATCGCCGGGCCGCTCGATCGCCGAACATGCAGGATGGCCGACGTCGAGGCCGGCGCGTACTGTTCCCGAAAGACGGCTAAGCGGCTGCGAGGCATTGTCGCCTGGGTCGAGAAGGCGGGAATGATCACAAGGACGGCCGAGAGGAGATATCTGTGCGGGTGCCCGAGCAGCCTGGATTTATCAGAGTAGCTAAATGCTCGCCCTCGCACACAGGCAGGGGCTACACGCCCCCGCGAGGGCCGGCGCAGGCCACAAAAGCGCTGGCCGGCCTTAACCCTTGCGGTTCTTTTTTCGCGCCCTGCGCCATGATGGAAACGTCGTCCACTTTTCCCAGGTGGCGATGCGGTTGGCGAATTTCCTGTTTGATCATCGGCAGGCCGCCAGTCGCCGAAGAACACCCTGAGCGGCGGCTCGCGGCACGACGATGGCCAGCATCGCCGGCGGGTTGCCTCGGGATCGCCGGCGACCGAAATTGGCGCGCGCTCGGCCATCTTGGGCGGCGGGCGCATAGGCCTCGATCGCCTTGGAAACCTTGGCCGACGGGCCGGCCCAGTCGGTGGAGAAGCCGCCGGGCTCGACCAGCGTCACATGGATGCCGAATTCCGCGACCTCGATGCCGAGCGACTGAGGCTGAAGGCTTCCAGCGCCCACTTTCGAGGCATGGTAGAGACCGAGCGAGGCAAAGGCATTGACGCCGCCGATCGACGAGATCTGGATGATGTGCCGGAGCGCTGCGCCCGCATGATCGGCAGCGCGGCCTTGGGTGACCCAAAGCGCGCCGAACACATTGGTTTCGATCTGGTCGCGGCTTCCTGTTCGCTGACTTCCTCGGATGGCGCCGAAATGGCCATAGCCGGCATTGTGATGACGACGTCAGTCGGCCAAAAGCGCTTGTGCGCCTCGGCGACAGCCGGCATCGACGGCCTTCTTATCGGTGACGTCGAGCTTGATGGCGGCAATCTGTCACCGTACTTCTCGACGAGATCGGCGAGTGTGCCGGTAATCGCGCGGGCAGTCGCCGGCAACGCTGTCGCCACGGGCGAGTGCGGCCCGGGCCCAAGACGCGGCCAAAGCCCTTCGACGATCCGGTGATGAACCAAACCTTGCTTGTCATGATGTGGAGTCCTTGCCCTGCGGCGTGATTTCGGAGTGAAAGCGGAGGCTTCTCCGCTTTCGGGCAAACGGTCGATCCCGGGCTTTTCCAGAGGCGGGGGAAATCTTTTGAACAGACGCCGCCCGTAGAACAAGAAATTGGTCGATCAGGGATAAATCACGGGCTCGACCATGCCGGGTCGTCGTGCTTCTCCCAGTAGAGTTGCCATCAGCCGGCTGGTGACCGGTCCAACCTTGCCGTCGGCGATCCGGGCGCCCGTCGATCTCCGTCACCGGCATGATGCCGCCGGCGGTCGAGGTGATGAAGACCTCGTCTGCCTCGCGCAGCGGGGCGACACTGACATCGGCGGCGGTGGCGGCGAGACCTTGTTCAGCGCAGAGATCGAAGACGGTGCGCCGGTGATGCCGGCAGCACGCCAATGGCCGGCGTCGACAGTTTGCCAGCCTTGACGCAGAAGACGTTGAAACCCGGACCTTCCGCGACATTGCCGTTGAAATCGAGAATCAGCGCGGTTTCCGCGCCGCGGCCATAGGCATCGTAGAGGCCGCGCACCAATCGAGCCAGTGGTAGTTCTTGATTCGCTGGGTCGATCGAGGCGGCGGATGCGCACCTTGTCGCTGATGGCGACACGCAGGCCGCCCGCCGCAACTGCTCGGCATTGGCGACCGAACCGAACGGCACGGCGAACGCCATGAAGCGGTTGACCGCCTGGCTCGGGTCGCGGCTGAAGGTCGGCGAGGGCTCCGCGCGTGCACCGCATTCGACATAGGCGGCACGATGCCGGACAGCGCACGCAATTGTGCAGGATTTCGCTTACCGCCTCGCGGTGAAGGGTTTGTCATGCGCAGCTTTTCCCCAGCGAAGAAAGCGGTCGAGATGCAGGTCGAGGCGAAGAAAGCGACCGTCCAGACATGCACGGGTCGTAAGTGGCGTCGGAAGGCAGACAAACCAGTCCAGCACCGAGATCTTGGCTTGCGACATCGGCAGGTACTGGCCAGATAACCGAGGCAGCGACGCGTGGAAGGATGCGTGGTCGACGTGGCGGCCGAAACGATGGCAGAGTTTCTGTTGCAGATCGTTGTGCTGCTCATCTCGCCTCTCCGTCAGGTCGTTTCCGCCGGGCGCCATCGCCGCGGCCTATCCATCGCACGCGATGCCGGCGACATCCGCTGCCGTTCCCGTTCCCTCCTCGAGGGAGCGACCCGATCGCGCACACGCCTGTAGGACCTCGTCGGCGCTCGCAGGCCCAATTGTGTGTCCGCACCCCGCGGATCTCCGCGGCGCAAGCGAAACTGCCGTACCGCCGGCTGCCATGCGCCGATGCCGCACCGCCATCATCGCGCGTACGCCTCCTGCGGCATAAAGCCGGCCCACAAGCCGACGGAATGACCACGCAACCCGGACGTTGATAGGCAACACACAGCATACCGCCCGCTGAAGCGTATCCACGGCGCGCCGAGTGCCGTGTCAGCCGTAGACGGGACGGTTCTCTGCCGCGTGGCGTTCTATCACCGCGCGGCTGGCTCGGAGCAGCGCGTCCACCATCGGGCGAGACTCGACCAATGCATGACGCGGCGGCAATGTCAGGCAATGTCCTGCGTCTTGAGCGGCGCTGCGGTCAGTCGGATGAATGTCGATGTCATATGGTCCCTCATTTCGCCCGCAACGGAATTTCCCTCGATGTAGCGAGGAACCCGCTGCTGCGGATCGACATGCGGTGAGATGAAAACTGGCACAGTGGTAGGGTATCGGGCCGCGGAGGGAGCCTAGTACCAAGGCGCTGCGTCATCGGCCTCGTGATCGGTGGCGTTGCATTAGAATTGCTTATGATGCGGACAAACGCGGAGGGTACATGGCAGCGGACAGTGTTTTGGGCCGGTCATGTTCACGGCTTTTCATGTGCTAGTCCAGTGCGAGCGCTGCCTTCGCTCAGTGCGCGCGCGCAGGCGAGGAATTAGTGCCAGGGCGGCCAGACCTATCGCTGCGATGAGACAACGCTAGTGAGTTGACACCGATCTTCCAGAAGTGTCCCTATGCGCGGTGATACGTGCCGGCGCAGACGACGCTGTACCGCGCACCTGTGTGTCGGCAGTCGTCACAGAGTCTCGCGGTGACGCCACGGCTGCCGACTGGTCTGGATCGCACCATGACGATCAGCGGATGACGGCGCGTCGATTCGATAATGCGTCACCTTGGCTGCGGCGGATCGCTGTCGCAGACGTCGCAGGATGAGACGTCGTGCGGCAATTCCACGACGAGCATCAGCCCTCTGGTCAGGACAAGTGATGCATCGACGGCGGTGACATCACGTCAGGTTTTTTCAATGGGAAATCCTGTCCTAGGACGTGGGTCGGCAAGGTTAATCTCGATGGCCAGCCCTACATGCGGTCGCCGGCTAGAACACGGCATAAACCGACTGATCGCCTCATTCCTCCCCGTCGTCGCGCGAAGCAGCGTGTCGCGCGCCAGCGAGTGAGCACATATGATGTTGGTACTGTCTCGATGACGAGGAACCAGCGCCGAGTCGCGGTCATAGCCTTCGGCAAGCAGTTTTTCGGAGTCCGGTGGTACGTGGCGGATGTGGGCACACTAGGTCGCAGCCGCACGGCAATCGTCGGCGCAGGGTCTTCATGTGAACGGAGCCGCATACAGCGCGAGTCCTCTCCATGTCGGCATAGGGTGCCAGCGGACAGACGTGTCGTCAGCGCCTGTGCGATGGCGCGACGGCGTCCAGTCGCCGCCTCTCATCGCCGAACCCCATTAGGGCCCGTCACGTCCTTCGATGATCGCCTCGCGAGAAGCATCGGTCGTAGGCGAAATAGGGCTTGCGATGCACGAGAGACCGGCGTGCCGTCGAGCACACATCGATGGCGTCGAGGATCGAGCGCGCCCCGTGCCGATGTCGAGCCCGCGCGACGAGCCTGGCCACATGCAAGCCTACCGGTTCGGCCGGGCAGGGAGCGCAGGCGAATACGCTTTCGCTTCAGCCGCATGGGCGACCCCAGGTTTCTGCGCAATCAGAGTCCGCGGACGCATGTGCAGGCCACGACGGATGATGACTGTGCTGGCGCTTCGCGCCCGGCCCTGCAGCCGCGCCCCGCCACACTGCTGATAGGGCACGTCGACGGTCAGCACCCGCCGCGCTGGCCGCCTCGCGCGCGGCGCGCATGGTCTTCGGGCAGGTCTCCCGCGTACGTCCATGGCCGAGGGTGATGCGGCGCGATGAAGACGACCCCACCATCGCTGCGGCATCGTTGCCGGATCATGGTCCAGCCTCTGCGCGCCTTCGCGCACGTTCGAACATCTCACGCGGGCCGATCATTGGCCTGGCTCTCCGAACGCCACGCAAGCGGCATTTTCTTGTCACGGAAGCGACATATGCGCGTTGCAAGCGTTCCGAAATTCGACATAAACACTGTTTATATCTTTTCAAAGAGAATACGCTGATGCATGTCTCGCTCGACCCCATGGTGGACACATTGAAGCGGGCGGCGAATCCAGCCGGCTGCGCATATGGCACTGTTGTCCGCGACGGCGACCTCACGTTTCCGATACTTACCGAATTCCTCGGCAGTCGCAGGCGCGCGTTTCGCGGCACCTGAAAGGCGCTGCCCTTCGGAGGCCTGGCTGATCGTGCCGCTACCAGAAGGTCGTGGGCTTGCTTCCGGCCTGTCAGGATGCGATATCCGCGCGCGACTCGTCATGGGCTGGTTTCGGCATCGCGACGCCGATCCGCAGTTAGAGCGCGATCTTGAAGCCGCTTGGCTTCAGTCAGCGCCAGCGGCAAGATCGGGCGGCCGAGTATTTTTCCGTGAAGGCGGCAAGCTGGGCTCATACATACCCGTTCGCTGCAGGTGCCGGACCGCGCGCGTCGAGGCGCAGATGCACTGAACTGGTCGGCAAGCGGCCATTCAGTCGATGCTCGATCTGGGCACCGGACACCGGGCGGCTGCGCGAGATATTCTCTCCGCTCTACCGTAGCGCGTGTCGGCATCGACATGTCGCGCGAGATGCTGCCCGTGCGCGCGCCATCTCGACAAGGTCGGCGCTTTGCACGAATGCGCAGTGGCGGCGCACGCGATCGATATCTTCGCACCCTAGTTTGGTTCTATCACCGCCGTCGAGCGCGATGCCTTCGAGTGCATCTCGTCACGGCATCCACCAGGTGCTGCATTATCTCGACGATCCTGCCCGCGCCATCCACGAGGCGGCGCGGCTTTTGCGCCGGCCGGACGGCTGGTCATCGTCGACTTCGCGCCTGTGCATGCGCTGAAACAGAGTTCTGCGCAGACGAGCACGCGCATATGCGGCTCGGCTTTCACGACCGGCAGATCGCGACTGCGTTCGCTGAAGCCGCCTCGGCCTCGCTGCGACAATGCCAGGAGTTCGAGACCCGCGGCGCGGGAAAAAAAAAAAAAAAAAAAAAAAAAAAAAAAAAAAAAAAAAAAAAAAAAAAAAAAAAAAAAAAAAAACAAAAAAAAAAAAAAAGAAAAAAAAAAAAAAAAAAAAAGAAAAAAAAAAAAAACAAAAAAAAAAAAAAAAAAAAAAAAAAAAAGAAAAAAAAAAAAAAAAAAAAAAAAAAAAAAAAAAAAAAAAAAAAAAAAAAACAACGACGGGCTAACCGTAAAGCTCTGCTCGGCGTTTTCCGACCGGCGCCCTGCTGATCGCCGATCCTTCCACGACACAAGCAGAGAAGGAAGTGCCTGATGAACCAGTCCGCTTTTCCCGCGCGCCCGACATCGGTGACAAGGCAGGTTCCTTGCGAATTCTTCCCGCCGAGACGACGCGATGGAGGCGAAGCTGTGGAGACGTCACCAGGCTGAGCCGCTGTAAGCCGAAATTCGTACTCGGTGACTTACGGCGCCGGCGGCTCGACGCGCGAGCGCACCGCACCGCACGGTAAACGCGCATCCCGACTGAAAACCGGTATTCCGGCCGCGGCGCATCTCACCTGCGTCGGTGCACGCGCGAAGAGGTCGACGCGGTCATCCACGGATTACAGTCGACGATCGGCATCAAACCGATTCGTGGCGCTGCGCAGGCGACCGAGCTCCCGTGGCGGCGAACCCTATCGCCCGCAGCCCGCGGCTACGAGAAGGTGCGGACTTTTTGGTCCGCCGGACTGAGGAACGAGCGCGATTTCGATATCTCGCGTCGCGGCTTACACGAAAAAGCATCCGCAAAGCCCCGATTTCGCCACGACAGCCGAGGATGTTAAACGCATGGTCGACAATGGTGCGACGCGCGCCATCACCCAGTCTCGTCTCGCCACCGACTCTAACGAGCGCTATGGCGAGCGCGTCCGCCGCGCGGCATCTAACATCCCATCGTGCCAGGCATCCAGCCGGTCACAGTTTCAAGCGAGGTCAGCCATCTGTTTACGCGAGGGCGGCGCGCATGTGCCCGGCTGGCGGCGGCGCCGGGTTCGAGGCCTTGACCGGACCCGCGACGCATGCGCGGTGGCGTCGGCGGTGGGCGGCCGACAGGTACATGGATCTGACGAGCGCGTGGGTCGGCGATTTCCATTCTACACGATGAACTCCGAGCGATTTGGAGTCTTTGCCATCTGCCTGATCGAGCATATCGCTCGCATGAACGGCGGAGCTGACGGACGCAGCCGCGGCGTGGAATATGACAGCTCGTGGGGTGAGCGTGGTGGTTGTTGGTGGAGAGCAGGATGCTGGAAGCGCCGAAGGTTGGTCTGCTCGACAACAAAAGGCGCACAGCGTAAACACTGCGTTACAGAAAGTACACGATACAGTAGACTATCAGGGTGCTGGTCTCTACGCCCCGTACGTGAGACGGTCCACGGGAACGAAAGCCCCATAATGAGGGCTCGATCGAGGCTGAACGCAGAGCACAGATCATCAAGGCGTGGAAGCCCACCCGCACAGCCTCGAGCGCATGACAGCTCCTCTTAAAGACGCTATCGCTGAGAAGTCTAGGTTCATTGTGCCAGCAGGCAAGCGCGAAATGATGCTGCATTGCGACGTGAGATGCTAGATTTGCGACTTCGCATTTATGCCGTTAGGCATTGAAACTCTTCGTAAAAAACCCGACTTCAGACTGCTGAAACACAGATTGTAGCGACGCCGTGCGATGTGCGTTGCGCGTGTCATAGTTCAGCGCTACCGCTGTCGTGTCCTAACGCCTCGAACAGACGCCGTCGATGGTGACGAGAGCCAAACCAAAACAAAGAGAACAATGCGAGTCAGCGCACGACCGCCGATTTCGAACAGTTACGAAGCCGTTCGCCGAGACAGGAGCGAGCAGCATGCGCTGGCTCGGCACGATGAGTGTGACCAGCGAGCGTATCGGTGCGCGCGCCGAGGCGACGAGGTTGAAAGATAGAGATATAGCGAAAAGGCGGTGGACAGTAGCGCCAGCGCCAGCCACCGCCGCCCAGACCGCAGGCGAGGCGAGAACAGTGCCGTCGCCCATAGTGACGAGCACGCTCGGATCATGATGAACTGGTCGAGGCGCGTCATTGTCCTGGTGGCGATGACTCGGCGAGGCACGCCACTGAAGCGGCGGCGCACATACCGCGCGACGCCAGAGGACAGCGAAGCGGCGCGATCAGACGCGAATTTGACCACCAGACAGGGAAGCCGCCGAGGCGGCAGCGAGGACCACGCGCCGATGCATTCCACCGCGCGTGCAGGGGCTGCCGAGCCAATGCGCGCGAGCTTGTTCCAGGAGAGTTTTCGTCTGCATGTCAGCGCGTTGGCGAGGATCCAGCGTCCAGAACGGCGTGGTCGCGTTGAGCACTCGAGGACAGCGCGGCACCAAGCTGGGTCTGAGCCGGCGAAGAGCATCAGCGAGAAGGGACGGACGTTGTTGGTGACCGCCAGCCGGAAGACAGGCCGCGTCGGAGAGAGTGGGGCGCGAGGCGGAAGGACGTCCACGCGAATGGCGAGATACAGCTGCAGTGCAATCGCGGCGATGGCGACGCGAAACAGACATCACCAGAGTCTGAAACTCCGCCAAACCGAGAGCGGGCAAAGAAGAACGGCCGCACCAAATCGCGCCCGAGTAGCAGGAGCCTCCCACATACCCTTGAGCACCATCGCCCGCGTGGTGCTGATGTTCTCGGCTCATTGCCATCGATTCATCGTCTCTCCCACACGCCCTGAATGCCATCCAGTCCCAAGAAGCCATATCGGGTCCGGCGGCAAGGGCCACCAAAACCTGAATGGTGGCAAACCCTCCTGCCAGAGAGCGAGCAAGCACAGACACCAGAATTGTTTTCATTACCGCTAGATTTGGCCAACGTGCGTAGGCTATGTCCGGGATTCGTCCAATGCCTGCGATTCGAAATTGCCCGGGGGGATGGAGGGGGGGGGGGGGGGGAGGGGGGGGGGGGGGGAAAAGAAGGCGGCGACTGGCGCTTCGTCCGGACGATCACGGTCTATTGCTTCCGCCGCAGGGTGCTGATGGCGGATGCAGACAGTTCATGGGCTGTTCCCCGGAAACGGCTTATGCGTCAAGACAATGGCGACCGATCGTGCTCAAGGCGCTGGTCGGGCCGGCGTCACCGCTTTCCGACGTCGCTTCGCCGGCGAGTTCGACCCCCGTGCGCGCACCGTCTCTCAAAGCCCGATCCCGATATGCTCTACATGCATCCGGTCAAGGCGCAGTCGGACATCAGCTGCGCTGGAGAAATACGCCTCCGCGTCTTTCGCCGACCATGAGGACGAGATTGCAAGCTGACCGGGTGGTGCGCGGCTCGACATCGACTCCGGCGCGATCAGCGTGTTCGTGCGGACCAGACGAAAGGAATCGGCCGCTATGAACTGTCGCAGAATTTCGGCGCCGGGCCAGCCTAATGCCGTCGAACTGGCGGAGCGGTTGACCGCACGTACAAGTTGGGCCGTGTTTCACGTCGCGCCAATCGGGATCTCCGACACCTATGAGTGAAAAAAGGTGCGCTGTCTTCTCGCCGAACTGGGTGCGACAACCGGCTGACCTTCGACATTGCCGCTCGACTTCGTCCCGGCGGCTTTCCGAGCCGAGTATGGGCATGATCCCAACCGCAAGCTGATCTAGATGTCCGTCGCTCGTCCAGATCATGTCGCGGCTTTCCGCTACCTGGACGGAATACCAGTTCACAGACTGCCGTCTGGTGGCGGACCGGCCGTGGTGATCGATGGCGCTTGCTGTCGCTGATCGTGCGCGTGCTGCTTGACAAAGGAAAACGGCTCGACATCAATGATGGCATCGGGCATCTCTGTCGGAATTTCTAGGACCCGGCAAGATCACCTGCCGGCCGTTTTCATCCCCGAACTCACGGCTATCGCGCTCGCGCACTGGCGAGCAAAAGACATCGCCGTTCAAGGTCTGCGGCGCGATCCTGCCGATTGTCCGTCGACATCCTGTTCGCGGCCGTATTCTGGCTGCCGAAAACCGTCGACTACCGGGGCGACTTTGGCTCGAACTCGGCCATATCGGCGCTATTCCGCTGTCGCTCACAAAAAAAAAAAATAAAAAAAAAAAAATACCCGCTTCAACGGCTTTTGTAATCCCGACACCTTCGTCGAGGTGACACACCATTCGACGAAGGCGTGCGCCCAGGGTTTCGAGTTTTGAGACGATGTCGCCCCACCGGCGAATTAGCCGTTTGGTCTACGCAACTCCCCAGGGAAAGCGCTAGCTGGCTTTGCCCTGACACCGCTTCACACGTTTCCTGGAATTGCTCTAAGCAACTCCGCCGCCGCCTGTGTTTCTCACCGGTAATCCAGCGCGTCCTCGTCGCTGCCAGGAAACCGCGACATCGCAACGTCGCGAGGCCACCGGATGCGCCGAACTTCGACATTCCGGCCGCTACGGCCCGATCACGGCCCACCCCCCCCCCCCCCCCCCCCTCCGGGAACAATCGGTGTCCGTGAGCCCGGCGACAGCGCATTTTGACCGTTACACGGCGCGGCCCGAGTTCACGCGACAGGACCGCGCACGAACTGTTTACACCGACGGAGCCTTTGCTGCCGGGGAGGGGAGGAAAAGATCTACGATGTCTGATTGAAGAAAATCTTGGTGCCGCCAAGGCTAGGACCTAGCGATGATGCGGCCGCCATCGCGCACGCGGCTCGGCTGCTATCCTGAAGCGTAAGAATGTGCCCCGGAGTTGTGCCAAGACGAGGTCGAAATCGCTTGCCCGGCTTCGTCAGTGGCTGATACGGCGACGCACCGACATTTGGAGCGACGATATCCAGGATGCCGAGCTGCTCTCGGTCTCGTTACGAACAGGCGGGGCCGGACGTCGAAACAACGGGATATGTCGGCTGGATGGCGACCGCTGTCCGCCCTTGCTGGCGATGGCAGGCCACCGCCTCGTCAGCGGCTTTTCTGTTCCGACATAGTTGATGACGACGGCCGCACGCTTGCAGCAAGCCCCTCTGAGATGGCGCGGCCATGCCGCGCGAATGGCCAGGGACGAGTGCGGTTTTGCCTTGCAACGATTGATACAGGATCAATTCCTTCAACTATTTTTGGGCTCTGTCGTTTGGGTATGACGCGGCCTGCGGGAAAATACGATAATGCAATTGATCAGTATAGTCTATTATTTGCCTGCCTTGTTAATCTAGGAATACACAATGCTCGATCCGAATTCACTGGAGCTCAAGGCATTTTCGGCGATCGGTGGGCGGGGGAAGTTTCGTTCGTGCGGACCCGCTGCTGCGGGTGTCGCCGCCACACTCCTCCAGTCGATTCGGCACTGTGAGGGCAGCGGGTCGGCGTCAGATTGCACCATCGCACGACGCGCAGTGTTTCACGCGACCGCTGCCGGCGATAGCCGTTTGCCCTCCTTGCCCGTTGCGTTTTGGGTGAAAGGACGGCGTGCTGTGGCCGACGTTTCATGCCTGGTGTGCAGTGAAGCACCTGACACGCCGGGAGGCGCTGCGCATCACGTGGCCGCCCAAAATCGCCGCGGTACGGTCATGGCACTCGTGCGAACGTCCAGTGAATTCCGCGAGTACATAATAGCGCGTATATCAGCGATGGAAGTCCATTAGTACACATTCTGCCAACAGTTGTCAATGTGTGGGCGTGTTCGTCTGAGTGGCTCGGGGACGCTAAAAGGAAAGGGTGTCAAATAGAGAGAAAGACGACAGGTGCGACGAGTGAAACACACACATAGTTAGGAAAGGGGACCTCATAGCATCACACAGTGTAGTGTGTTAGAGACATCACAAAAAAACGTAGAGAGTGAGTGAGAGGTAGGGGGGGGATAGAAATGACACGTGTGATCTGCGGATGGCGAGGGATGGCCCGGTTCTCGAAATAGGTGGGGGCGGCTACAGCGGCCATTTGCAGGTCTCCGCTCAGTTTGACCGCCACCATGTCCTTTTCCAGCCGATCGCCGAGCCGGATTCCAGCATCGAACCGCCCTTCGACAATGTTGGTCAGCATGTCGTCGACGATGACCGTCAGCGCGATATCGGGATATGCGCGCTGGAAGTCACCGAGGATCGGCGCGATGAACCGCACCGCGGCGACGCGCGGCACGTTGATGCGCAGCGAGCCTCCCGGCCGGTCACGCACAGCATGAACGTCGGCCACCGCGCCGTCCAGTTCACCAAACGCAACGGCAAGGCGGGCAAACAGCTTATCGCCGGCAGCGGTCGGTGAAACACTGCGCGTCGTGCGATTGAGCAATCTGACGCCGACCCGCTCCTCCAGCTGCCGAATCGACTGGCTGAGTGCTGGCGGCGACACCCGCAGCCTGGCGGCCGCACGAACGAAACTCCCCTCTTCCACGATCGCCGAAAATGCCTTGAGCTCAGTGAATTCGGATCCGCGCATTGTGTATTCCTAGATTAACAAGTCAGTCAAATAATAGACTATTACATGATCAATTGCATATCGCTATTTTCCCGGCAGGCCGCGTCATACCAAACCGACATGGCCCAGAAATAGTTGAAGGGAATTGATCATGTATCGATCGTTGCAAGGCAAAACCGCACTCGTCACCGGCAGTTCGCGCGGCATTGGCCGCGCCATCTCAGAGGGGCTTGCTGCAAGCGGTGCGGCCGTCGTCATCAACTATGTCGGCAACAAGAAAGCCGCTGACGAGGCGGTGGCTGCCATCGCCAGCAAGGGCGGAAAGGCGGTCGCCATCCAGGCCGACATATCCAGTGTTTCCGATGTCCGCCGCCTGTTCGACGAGACCGAGAGCCAGCTCGGCATCCTTGATATCGTCGTCGCCAATGTCGGCGTCGCCGTCATCAAGCCACTGATCGAAGCCAGGGAAGCCGATTTCGACCTCGTCTTCGGCACCAACGCCAGGGGCACATTCTTTACGCTTCAGGAAGCAGCGCGCCGCGTGCGCGATGGCGGCCGCATCATCGCCGTCTCGACTGGCGGCACCAAGATGTTCTTCACTCAGACAGCGCTCTATCTCGGCAGCAAGGGCGCCGTCGAACAGTTCGTGCGCGTCCTGTCGCGTGAACTCGGGCCGCGCCGTGTAACGGTAAATGCGCTGTCGCCGGGCTTCACGGACACCGATCTGCTCCCGGAGCGTGATCGGGCCGTAGCGGCCGGCATGTCGCCGTTCGGCCGCATCGGTGCGCCTCGCGACGTTGCCGATGTCGCGGTCTTCCTGGCCAGCGACGAGGCGCGCTGGCTGACCGGTGAGAACATCCAGGCCGGCGGCGGAGTTGCTTAGAGCAATTCCAGGAAAAGTGTGAAGCGGTTTCCCGGGAAAAGCGCATAGCGCTTTCCCTGGGGAGTTGCGTAGAACAAACGGCTAATTCGCCATCGTCTCCAAACTCGCAAACCCTTGCGGCGCATCGCCTTCGTCGAATGGTGTCGTCACCTCGACGAAGGTGTCGGGATAAAAGCCGTTGAAGCGGGTCCGGAGCGACAGCGAATAGGCGCCGATATGGCCGATCTCGATCCAGTCGCCGGTGTCGACGGTTTCCGGCAGCCAGAACGGCCGCGACAGGATGTCGACGGAATCGCAGGTCGCGCCGCAGACCTTGAACGGCACGATGTTCTTTTCCTCGCCATTGCGCGAGCGGATCGCCGGATCGGGGATGAAACGGGCCGGCAGCGTGATCTTGCCGGTCCATGAATCCGACAGCGATGCCCAGATGCCATCATTGATGTAGAGCCGTTTGCCCTTTCGCAGCAGCACGCGCACGATCAGCGACAGGCAGCGCGCCACGATCACCCGGCCCGGCTCCGCCACCAGCGGCATCTGGTCGAACTGGTATTCCTTCAGGTCGCCGGAAAGCCGCGACATGATCTGGCCGAGCGACGGCATCTCGATCAGCTTGCGGTTGGGATCATGCCCATACTCGGCCGGAAAGCCGCCGCCGACGTCGAGCCCGGCAATGTCGAAGGTCAGCCGGTTGCGCACCCAGTCGGCGGAAGCCAGCGCCCGCTCATAGGTGTCGGGATCCTCGATCTGGCTGCCGACGTGGAAACACAGCCCAACCTTGTAGCCGGTGCGGTTCAACCGCTCCGCCAGTTCGACGGCATAGGCTGGCCCGGCGCCGAACTTCTTCGACAGTTCATAGGCGGCCGATCCTTTCGTCTGGATCCGCACGAACACGCTGATCGCGCCCGGATCGATGTCGAGCGCCCGCACCACCCTGGTCAGCTTGGCAATCTCGTCCTCATGGTCGAGCGAAATGACGCGGATGGCGTATTTCTCCAGCGCCAGCTTGATGTCCGACTGCGCCTTGACCGGATGCATGTAGAGCATCTCGGCATCGGGTGAGACGGCGCGCACGGCGGCGAACTCGCCGGGCGAAGCGACGTCGAAAGCGGTGACGCCGGCCTCGACCAGCGCCTTGAGCACGATCGGCTCGCCATTGGTCTTGACCGCATAAGCCGTCTTGCCGGGGAACATGCCCATGAACTGTCTCGCATCCGCCATCAGCACCTGCGGGCGGAAGCAATAGACCGGATCGTCCGGACGAAGCGCCAGTGCCGCCTCGCGGGCATTCTCGAATCGCTGCATGGACGAATCCCTGACCTAGCCTACGCACAGTTAGTCCAAGCTAGCGGCTAATGAAAACAATTCTGTGTCTGGCGGCGCCAGGTCTCTGGCAGGAGGGTTTGCCATCAGTCAGGTTTTGGGTGGCCCTTGCCGCCGGACCCGATATGGCTTCTGGCTGACTGGCTGGCATTCAGGCAGTCTGGAGAGGACGATTGACATGGCAATAGCCGAGACATCAGCACCACGCGGGCCGATGGTGCTCAAGGACTGGGGGCAGCTCCTGCTGCTCGGCGCGATCTGGGGCGGCTCGTTCTTCTTTGCCCGCATCGCGGTGGCGGAGTTTCACCCGCTGGTGCTGGTGCTGTTCCGCGTCGCCATCGCCGCGATTGCACTGCAGCTGTATCTCGCCATTCGCGGACCGTCCTTCCGCCTCGCGCTCTCCCACGCCGGCCTGTTCTTCCTGCTGGCGGTCACCAACAACGTCGTCCCCTTCTCGCTGATCTTCGCCGGCCAGACCCAGCTTGGTGCCGGTGTCGCCTCGGTGCTCAACGCGACGACGCCGTTCTGGACGCTGATCCTCGCCAACGCGCTGACATCAGACGAAAAACTCTCCTGGAACAAGCTCGCCGGCATTGGGCTCGGCATCGCCGGCACGGCGGTGATGATCGGCCCGGGCCTCGCTGCCGGCCTCGGCGGCCCTGTCTGGGCCAAATTCGCGCTGATCGGCGCTTCGCTGTCCTATGGCGTCGCGCTGATGGTCGCCCGCCGCTTCAAGGGCGTGCCCTCGCCGGTCATCGCCACCGGACAATTGACCGCCTCGACCATCATCATGATCCCGATCGTGCTCTTCACCTATGGTCCGACGGGCCTGTTCTCCGCCTCGCCGCCGGTCTGGGCGGCGGTGCTGGCGCTGGCGCTACTGTCCACCGCCTTCGCCTATATCCTCTATTTCAACCTCGTCGCCTCGGCCGGCGCCACCAACGCCTCGCTGGTCACACTCATCGTGCCGGCCAGCGCCATGCTGCTCGGCTCCCTGTTCCTCGGCGAACGGCTCGAACTGTTCGAAATCGGCGGCGTGGCGCTGATCGCACTTGGCCTCGTCACCATCGACGGGCGGCTGTTCGGAAGGCGTTAGGACCGACACGGTAGCGCTGCTATGACACGGCAACGTCACACCGCCGCCACAATTTATTCACAGGTCTGAAGCGGGTTTTTACCGAAGAGTTTCAATGCCTAACGGCAAAAGCGAGGTCGCAAATCTAGCAATCACGTCGCAATGCAGCACATTTTCCGCTTGCCTGTGGCACAAATGAACCTAGACTCTCAGGCATAGCTCTTTAAGAGGAGGCTATGTCATGGGACTTACGAGGCCAATCAACGCATTGATGATCTGTGCTGCGTTCGCCTTCATCGGAGCCCTCATTATGGGCTTTCTTCCCTGACCCGCCAAGACGGGGAAGACCAGCACCCGATAGTCTAACGGATTCGAAAGGCCGGGTTTTTACCCGGCCTTTTGTTGTCGAGCCCTATTCACGCCGCGGCTGATCCCGCAGCCTCCGCTTCATGCGAGCGTATGCCGATCATGTGGCAGATGGCAAAGACCAAATCGGCTCGGTTCATCGTGTAGAAATGGAAATCGCCGACCCCGCGCTCGACCAGATCCATGACCTGTTCGGCCGCCACCGCCGACGCCACCAGCGCATGCGTCTGCGGGTCCCGGTCAAGGCCCTCGAACCGCTCCGCCAGCCAGCCGGGCACATGCGCGCCCGCCCTCGCGGAAAAGTTCGCGACCTGCTTGAAACTGTGAACCGGCTGGATGCCTGGCACGATGGGGATGTAGATGCCGGCGCGGCGGACGCGCTCGACATAGCGCTCGTAGAGATCGTTGTCGAAGAAGAACTGGGTGATGGCGCGCGTCGCACCATTGTCGACCTTGCGTTTTAACATCTCGATGTCGGTGGCGAAATCGGGGCTTTGCGGATGCTTTTCCGGGTAAGCCGCGACCGAGATATCGAAATCCGCGATCGTCTTAAGTCCGGCGACCAGTTCCGCACCATTCTCGTAGCCGCCGGGATGCGGGCGATAGGGTTCGCCGACACCGGAGGCCGGGTCGCCGCGCAGCGCCACGAATCGGTTGATGCCGATCGACTTGTAATCCTGGATGACCGCGTCGACCTCTTCGCGCGTTGCACCGACGCAGGTGAGATGCGCCGCGGCCGGAATACCGGTTTCCGTCAGGATGCGCTTTACGGTGCGGGCGGTGCGCTCGCGCGTCGAGCCGCCGGCGCCATAAGTCACCGAGACGAATTTCGGCTTCAGCGGCTCCAGCCTGGTGACCGTCTCCCACAGCTTCGCCTCCATCTCGTCCGTCTTCGGCGGGAAGAATTCGAAGGAAACCCTGACCTTGTCACCGATGTCGGGGCGGCGGGAAAAGCGGAACTGGTTCATCAGGCAACTTCCCTTATCTGCCTTGTGTCGTTGGAAGGATCGGCGATCAGCAGGCGCCGGTCGCGGCCGAGCCAGAGCTTTACGGTGAGCCTCGCCTCGTTGCCGCCGCGTGGCTCGAACTCCTGGCTGTCCTCGAGGTCGAGGCCGGCTTCAGCGAACCAGTCGGCGATCTGCCGGTCGGAAAAGCCGAGCCGCATATGCGCGTGCTCGTCGCGCAGGAACTCTAGCGCATGCGGCGCGAAGTCGACGATGACCAGCCGTCCGGCCGGGCGCAAAAGCCGCGCCGCCTCGTGGATGGCGCGGGCAGGATCGTCGAGATAATGCAGCACCTGGTGGATGGTGACGAGATCGAAGGCATCGCGCTCGACCGGCGGTGCGAAGATATCGCCCTGCCGCACCTGCGCATTCGAAACGCCGGCCTTGTCGAGATTGGCGCGCGCCACGGTCAGCATCTCGCGCGACATGTCGATGCCGACACCGCGCCGGTAGAGCGGAGAGAATATCTCGAGCAGCCGCCCGGTGCCGGTGCCCAGATCGAGCATCGACTGGAATGGCCGCTTGCCGACCAGTTTCAGCATCGCAGCCTCGACGGCGCGGTCCGGCACATGCAGCGAACGGATATGATCCCAGCTTGCCGCATTCACGGAAAAATACTCGGCCGCCCGATCTTGCCGCTTGCGCTTGACTGAAGCCAAGCGCTCAAGATCGCGCTCTAACTGCGGATCGGCGTCGCGAATGCCGGAAACCAGCCCCATGACGAAGTCGCGCGCGGAATCCGCATCCGACAGCCGGAAGAAGGCCCACGACCCTTCCTGGTAGCGGCCGATCAGCCCGGCCTCCAGAAGCAGCTTCAGGTGCCGCGAAACGCGCGGCTGCGACTGGCCGAGAATTTCGGTAAGATCGGAAACGGTGAGGTCGCCGCGCGACAACAGTGCCAATATGCGCAGCCGGCTGGATTCGGCCGCCGCCTTCAATGTGTCCACCATGGTGTCGAGCGAGACATGCATCAGCGTATTCTCTTTGAAAAAGATATAAACATATGTTTATGTCGATTTTCGGAACGTTGCAAGCGCTATGTCGCTTCCGGACAAGAAAATGCCGCTTGCGTGGCGTTCGGAGAAGCCAGGCCAAATGATCGGACCGCGTGAGATGTTCGAAGTGCGCGAAGGCGAGCAGAGGCTGGACCATGATCCGGCAACGATGCCGCCGGATGGTGGGGTCGTCTTCATCGGCCGCATCACCTCGCCATGGACGACGCGGGAGACCTGCCCGAAGAACATGCGCGCCGCGCGCGAGGCCGGCCAGCCGGCGGTGCTGACCGTCGACGTGCCCTATCGCAGCGGCCTGCAGGGCCTGGAGCGCGCCAGCCACATCATCATCCTGTCGTGGCTGCACCATGCGCCGCGGACTCTGATTGTGCAGAAACCGCGCCATGCGGCTGAAGCGAAAGGCGTATTCGGCCTGCGCTCCCCTGCCCGGCCGAACCCGGTAGGCTTGCATGTGGCCAGGCTCGTCGGGCTCGACATCGGCACGGGGCGCCTCGATCTCGACGCCATCGATGTGCTCGACGGCACGCCGGTCATCGACATCAAGCCCTATTTCGCCTCGACCGATGCCTTCGCCGAGGCGATCATCGAAGGACGTGACGAGCCCAATGGGGTTCGGCGATGAGAGCGCCGACTGGACGCCGTCGCGCCATCGCCAAGGCGCTGACGACACTTCTGCCGCTGGCACCCTATGCCGACATGGAGAGGATCCGCGCTGATGCCGGCTCGGTTCACATGAAGACCCTGCCGCCGACGATTGCCGTGTGGCTGGCGACCATTGCCCACATCCGCCACGTACACACCGACTACGAAAAACTGCTTGCCGAAGGCTATGACCGCGACTCGGCGCGTTTCTTCGTCATCGAACAGACCAACATCATGCTCACTCGCTGGCGCGCGACACGCCTGCTCGACGCCGACGACGAGGAAGAATGAGGCGATCAGCCGGTTTATTGCCGTGTCAGCACGGCGACCGCATTGTAGGGCTGGCCATCGGCCTTGCCGACCCACGTCCAGGACAGATTTCCCTTGAAAAACCTGACGGTGATGTCACCGCCGTCGATGCACTTGTCCTGACCAGAGGTGATGCTCTCGTGGAATTCCGCCGACGTCTCATCCCTCGACGTCTGCGACAGCGATCCGCCGCAGCCAAGTGACGCATAATCGATCGACGCGCCGTCATCCCTGATCGTCATGGCGATCGACCAGTCGGCGCCGGCGTCACCCGCCGGACTCTGGTGACCGCTGCCGACCCAGGTGCCGGTCAGCGTCTGCGCCGGCACGTTCACCGCGCAAGGGACATTCTGGAAGATCGGTGTCAACTCACTGCCGGTCTTCTCGCAGCGATAGGTCTGGCCGCCCTGGCACAATTCCTCGCCTTCGCGCGCGCACTGAGCGAAGGCAGCGCTCGCACTGACTACAATGAAACCTGGAACAATGACGGCCCAAAGCCCTGTCCGCTTGCCCATGTACCCCTCCCAGCGTTTGTCCGCATCATAAGGCAATCCTAATGCAACAGCCACACGATCACGGAGGACGAATGACGCAGCGCCCTTGGCTCTATGCTCCCTGCCGCGGCCCGATACCCTACCACGGTGCCATTTCATTCCCACCGCTATGTCGATCCGCAAGCAGCGGGTTCCTCGGCTACATCGAGGGAAATTCCATTGCCGAAATTGAGGGACCAATGACATCGACATTCATCCGACTGACCGCAGCGCCGCTCAAGACGCAGGACATTGCCGCCATTGCCCGCCGCCATGCATTGGTCGAGGTCTCGCCCGAGGTGGACGCGCTGATCCGAGCCAGCCGCGCGGTGATAGAACGCCACGCGGCAGAGAACCGTCCCGTCTACGGGCTGACCACGGCACTCGGCGCCGCCGTGGATACGCCACTCAGCGAGGCGGATCTGGTTGCCTATCAACGCCGGGTTTCGTTTGGTCATTCCGTCGGCTTTGGGCCGGCTTTGCCGCAGGAGGCCGTACGCGCGATGATGGCGGTGCGGATCGGCGGCATGGCAGCCGGCGGTACCGGCATTTCCCCTTGCGCCGCGGAGATCCGCGGGGTGGCGGACAAATTGGGCTGCGGCGCCGACGAGGCCTACAGGGCGGTGCGCGATCGGGTCGCTCCTCTCGAGGAGGACCGGGAACTGGGCAGCGATGTCGCCGGCATCGCGGCGATGATAGGCCGCGGCGATGGCGCCGGCGAAACGACCTGACGGAGGCGAGATGAGCAGCACCAACGATCTGCAAACAGAAACTCTGCCATCCGTTTCGGCCCGCCACGTCGACCCGCATTCCTATCCCGACGGCGTCGCCTTCCTCGACGGCCAGTACCTGCCGATGTCGCAAGCCAAGATCTCGGTGCTGGACTGGGGTTTTCTGCATTCCGACGCCACTTACGACACCGTGCATGTCTGGAACGGTCGCTTCTTCCGCCTCGACCTGCATCTCGACCGCTTCTTCGCTGGGCTGGAAAAGCTGCGCATGACAATACCCTTCGACCGCGAAGGCGTAAGCGAAATCCTGCACAATTGCGTGGCGCTGTCCGGTCATCGTGCCGCCTATGTCGAAATGCTGTGCACGCGCGGCGCCTCGCCGACCTTCAGCCGCGACCCGAGCCAGGCGGTCAACCGCTTCATGGCGTTCGCCGTGCCGTTCGGTTCGGTCGCCAATGCCGAGCAGTTGCGGCGCGGCCTGCGTGTCGCCATCAGCGACAAGGTGCGCATCCCGCCGGCCTCGATCGACCCAGCGATCAAGAACTACCACTGGCTCGATCTGGTGCGCGGCCTCTACGATGCCTATGACCGCGGCGCCGAAACCGCGCTGATTCTCGATTTCAACGGCAATGTCGCGGAAGGTCCGGGTTTCAACGTCTTCTGCGTCAAGGCTGGCAAACTGTCGACGCCGGCCATTGGCGTGCTGCCCGGCATCACCCGGCGCACCGTCTTCGATCTCTGCGCTGAACAAGGTCTCGCCGCCACCGCCGCCGATGTCAGTGTCGCCGCGCTGCGCGAGGCAGACGAGGTCTTCATCACCTCGACCGCCGGCGGCATCATGCCGGTGACGGAGATCGACGGCGCCCGGATCGCCGACGGCAAGGTTGGACCGGTCACCAGCCGGCTGATGGCACTCTACTGGGAGAAGCACGACGACCCGGCATGGTCGAGCCCGGTGATTTATCCCTGATCGACCCAATTTCTTGTTCTACGGGCGCGTCTTGTTCAAAAAGATTTCCCCCGCCTCTGGAAAAGCCCGGGATCGACCGTATATGCCCGAAAGCGGAGAAGCCTCCGCTTTCATCCGAAATCACGCCCGCAGGGGCAAGGACTCCACATCATGACAAGCAAGGTTTGGTTCATCACCGGATCGTCGAAGGGCTTTGGCCGCGTCTGGGCCGAGGCCGCACTCGCCCGTGGCGACAGCGTTGCGGCGACTGCCCGCGATACCGGCACACTCGCCGATCTCGTCGAGAAGTACGGTGACAAGATTGCCGCCATCAAGCTCGACGTCACCGATAAGAAGGCCGTCGATGCCGCTGTCGCCGAGGCGCACAAGCGCTTTGGCCGACTGGACGTCGTCATCAACAATGCCGGCTATGGCCATTTCGGCGCCATCGAGGAAGTCAGCGAACAGGAAGCCCGCGACCAGATCGAAACCAATGTGTTCGGCGCGCTTTGGGTCACCCAGGCCGCGCTGCCGATCATGCGGGCGCAGCGCTCCGGCCACATCATCCAGATCTCGTCGATCGGCGGCGTCAATGCCTTTGCCTCGCTCGGTCTCTACCATGCCTCGAAATGGGCGCTGGAAGCCTTCAGCCAGTCGCTCGGCATCGAGGTCGCGGAATTCGGCATCCATGTGACGCTGGTCGAGCCCGGCGGCTTCTCCACCGACTGGGCCGGCCCGTCGGCCAAGGTTTCCAAGGCGATCGAGGCCTATGCGCCCGCCCGCGCCAAGATGGCCGAGCGCCGCGCCAATTCGGTCGCCGGCGATCCCGAGGCCACCCGCCCGGCGATGCTGGCCATCGTCGATGCCGCCGAGCCGCCGCTCAGGGTGTTCTTCGGCGATGGCGGCCTGCCGATGATCAAACAGGAATTCGCCAACCGCATCGCCACCTGGGAAAAGTGGGACGACGTTTCCATCATGGCGCAGGGCGCGAAAAAGAACCGCAAGGGTTAAGGCCGCCAGCGCTTTTGGCTGCGCCGCCCTCGCGGCGTAGCCCCTGCCTGTGCGAGGGCGAGCATTTAGCTAGCTCTGATAAATCCACTGCTCGGGCACCCGCACAGATATCTCCTCGCCGGCCTTGATCATTCCCGCCTTCTCGACCCAGGCGACAATGCCTCGCAGCCGCTTAGCCGCTTTCGGGAACAGTAGCGCGCCGGCCTCGACGTCGGCCATCCCTGCATGTTCGGCGATCGAGCGGCCGGCGATGCGGCAAGGCCCGTTCTGTGCATCGACCTTGATGGTCACGCCGTCCTTGAAGAACAGGAGCGTGCCGGCCGGCAGCATCGACAAATGCGGCACACCTTCGATCAAAAGGTTTGCGCCGATCCATTCCGGCTTGATCGCGACCAGGCCCATGCGTTCGGCGACGACAGCCAGTTCATCCGCTGCCGCGATCGACAATTGCCGCTCGTTGCGGATTTCGGTGCCGCGCGGGTACCAGGGCTCGCGCCCGCCCGAGCGGCGCGTCGCGCCGGCATGGAAATCGCCTGATATGCCATCGAAGCCCAGCCGCAACGCATCGACCGGGCGCGTCTCGAAATGATCCGATGGCGCGAGGTAAAGCGCTGCCACCTTGGCGGCAAGCTTGCGCGCCGGCACGATTTCGATCGGCTTTTCCGCTTCCGGGAAGAGATCCAGCATAGCGTGCTTCCTTCAATCAGACGCCTTGGTTTTGCCCTTCGACCGGCAAGGCCGCAAGAGCGGTTTGGGCCAAATTGCGCAACTCTTCTGCCGAGGCTCCGTCTCGCGCCTGGATCGACATGCCGTTCATGACACCCGCCAGATATTTGGCGAAGCCCTCGATTGAGAGACCTTCCGGCAGGTCGCCCACTGCCCGGCCCTTGGCCAGCCGCTCGGCGATCGCCGCTTCACTTGCCTTGCGATAACCCTTGAGTTCATCGGCGATGGCTTGCGCCTGCGGCGAAGCCGCGAGCGCACCGCTGACGAACAGGCAGCCACCCGGCTTGCCGGGCCTGGAGTAAGCCTCCGCCGCTCCGAGCAGCAAGCGCCGCACCGCCTCCCCGGTCGGCACCGGCGCGCCCAGCGCCTGCAGCGCAAAACCGATCTCGGTCTGGTGGTAGCGCGTCAGCGCCCTGCGGAACAAAGTCTCCTTGTCGGTGAAGGCATTGTAGATCTGCGGCGGCGTCAGCCCCATCGCCTCGCGCAGCATGGCCAGCGACGTCGCCTCATAGCCATGCTCCCAGAACAGATGCATCGCGGCATCCAGTGCCCGGTCGGGATCGAATGCGCGCGGCCGGCCACCCCGAGGCTTTTCCAAATTATCCATAGTGATCGATACGAAACCTGTTGACTCGCCTTCTCTCCGTAACGTAACAATTGATACGAAACATGGCAAGCCGGAAGACATATCCGCCGGAACACCATGGAAACCAGCGAAAAGGAGAGCCAAATGCCCATCACCGTGACCGCGCCCGAAGGCGTGCTGACCGAAGCCGGAGAACGCGAGATCCTGCCGCGTCTCAGCGCCGCCCTCATCGAAGCCTCTGGCGCCACCGGCAATGCGTTCTTCACCGCGATCGTCGGCGGCACGGTCCACGTCCTGCCGCTGCACCGCATCTATGCCGGTGGCGCCAATCGCCCGGTCGTCATGGTCGAGCTGAAGCTGCCCAACGTCGGCCTGGCTTCAATCGAAGCCCGCAATGCCTTCATCACCGCGGCCGCCGGGATTGTCGGCGAGCTCTGCGTGCCCGGCCACCGGCCTGAAAACACCTGGATCAACATCGTCAATGCGCCTGACGGCGGCTGGGGCATCGGCAGCAGGCAATATTCAGGCGAGGCGCTTGTCGCTGCCGCAATAGCCGCAGCGCAATGACTTGGCGGCTGCGATGACAGGAGTGGACCGATGCGGCTCTCCCCTTCGCTGTTCTTCACCACCAATTGCGAGCCGGCACTGGCCTTCTACGAAAAGTGCGGTCTTGGCCGGGCAACAATCCTGCTGCGCTGGGGCGACAACCACATGCCGGTGCGAACCGAAGCCATGCGCGGAAAGGTGCTTCATGCGCGGTTCGAAGGTCAGGGCGTGCTGTTCCATGCCTCGGACAATGATGATGCGGAGCCGATGAAAGGCTCCGCCCTTTGTCTGGAATTCGACAGCCTGCCCGCCATGCAGGAGCTCTTCGGCCGCATGAGTACGGGCGGCCGGATCACCGTGCCCCTGGCGCGGCAATATTGGGGAACCAGCTTCGGCATGCTGGTCGACGCTTTTGGCGTGCAATGGATGTTCAGCTGTCTCAACGAATGAAGTGTAGCCCGGATCACGATCTTCTTACCCGGAATGGAACCTGTCCCACGCAGCGCCGCATTGCTGACGTGCTGCGCTGGCTTCATGGTGGCGTCCGGACCAAGTCCGCGGAGGTTCTCATGCGTCCAGGGATGGCAATCGCGCTGCTTTGGCTGATCTGGCTGGTGTCGTGGCTTGCTGCCGCCCTCTGGGCCGACCCGGCGCAAAAGCGCGCCGGGTTTCAGGCCGAGGCACCCTACCGGGTGATGATGGTGCTCGGCACGATGCTGCTCTTCATTCCGCCACATGACTATGTCGGATGGCTTCGCCTGTGGGCCCCGAACCTCGCCGAGGCCTGGATCTGCGTCGCGCTGATCGCCAGTGGTCTCGCCTTCTGCTGGTGGGCGCGCCTGCATCTCGGCCGATTGTGGTCAGGCACTGTCACCGCCAAGGCCGAGCACCGTGTCGTCGACACCGGCCCGTACGGCTTCGTCCGCCACCCGATCTACACAGGACTGCTTTTGGCCATCCTTGCCACCATGGCGGCGAAGGGCACGGTCTGGGGTGTTGTCGGCGCCGTCCTGCTGACCATCGGCATCGTGATGAAGGCAAGACTGGAGGAGCGCTTTCTGCGCCGCGAACTCGGCACCGCCTATGACGACTACGCCAGGCGCATCCCGATGCTGGTCCCATTCGCACCAGCCTGACACGGCAGTTGAACGCCAGCTCGCGCCTCAGCTCGACTTCTTTGCCGCACTGCTTTGCTGGAAATGTTGGACGGCGCCGTCAATCTGAACCCAATCATGTTTCGACCGCTCGAAAACCGATCTGACAGGGGGCGGGTGTTTTGGGTCCGCCAGCGCACCGACTGCAACGCCGATCAGCGCCGGCAGATTGTCGGCCTTCCAATAGACCGTCGATCCGCAGTTTGGACAAAAGTAGGTGTGGACCTTGCCACCGCTTGCCGCATCGCGGGTGAACTCTTTCGCAGTTCCAGAGATGGCAACAGTGTCGACCGGGTAAAAGGCGCCGACGCTGAACGGCGCGCCGGTTCTGCGTTGGCAGTCGAGACAATGACAGGCGACGACCAGTTTTGACGGTCCAGGAAGCGCAAGCGTGAGAGCGCCGCAATTGCATCGGGCATCAGTCATTGGAAAACCTCCTTTGTTGAAGCGAGATCGCATGGATTCAAACTGAGACACTCTCCGACACGGGGGGTGTCGAGAGTCAGGTCAGGCTGAGGGGGAGCAGGATGACGGGCGCGAAGCCACCGGGGGCCGGAACGGAGGCATGTGACTGCCGGAAGCGCAGGACGCCGCCGTTCGTGGCCGGCTGATAATCGAATGCCCTTGTCTAGAGCATTCTCAGAAGCGCGCCACCGATAGAATATCCCGCGCCAAACGCGCAGATCAAGCCGAAATCGCCGGGCTTCATGTCGGCATGGTTCTCCGACAGCGCAACGATGGCGCCGGCGCCCGCCGTGTTGCCCAGCCGTTCCAGCACCATCGGCGCGCGGTCGTGGTCGACCTCGTGGCCGAACGACAGTTTCAGGATCATGGCGTTCATGCGCGCATTGGCCTGATGCAGCCAGAAGCGCCTGACCGCCTGCGGCGTCAGCCCGTGCTCGGCCAGGAATTCGACGATGAACTTCTGCCCGGCGACGGTGACTTCCTTGAACACCTTGTTGCCGACCTGCTTGATCAGATTGCCTTCCAGATTGATCATGTAGGGATCATCCTGGGCGGTGCGGGTGTGGTAGCCCAGATTGGTGCGGATGTTGTTCGACATTTGCGTCCAGATGCGTGTGTCCAGCACCTCGAAACGCCCCGGCCGTTTGTCGCCCTGCGCCAGCCCCTCCACCACCATCGACACCGAGGCATCGCCGAAGATGAAATGCGTCTGCCGATCGCGGAAATTGAGATGCCCGGTGATGATTTCTGGCGTCGTCACCAGAATGCGCTTGTGCGCGCCCGAGCGCACCAAATTAACCGCCATGTGAAGGGCGGCCGCCGCGGAAGAGCAGCCAAGTCCCATGTCGAAGCCGGCGCCCTTGGTGCCCAGCGCCTCCTGCATTTCGATGGCGATCGCCGGATAGGGCCGCTGGTGATGCGAGGCCGAGCAGATCACCAGGTCGACATCGGACGGCTTCAGCCCGGCATGGTCGAGCGCTTTCCTCGCCGAGGCGATGCCGAACTCGGCCTCGAGCGACAGCGCGTCGTCGGGCCGTACCGGAATGCGCGGCGCCATCCGGGTCGGGTCGAGAATGCCTTCGCGCTCGATCACATGGCGGGTGCGCACGCCCGAGGCGTGGACGATGAAGTCGCTGTCCGATTTCGCCAGTGGCGGCTCGTCGCTGCCCTGGCGGCGCGCATTCTCCATGTCGACCCAGGCATTGAAGCTGGTGACCAGTTCTTCATTGGTGATCGTGGGTTCAGGGATTTCAACGCCGATGCCGCTGATGATGACGCGATGCATGTCCAGTCCGTCCCATCCGCAGGCGTTGCGGCTTCATGTGGGCGCCGGAACGCTCCGGCGCAACACTTTTCTCACTGAGGCGGTTTACGCCAACTTAAGCCCGGTTCACCAGGCGCAGAGCTTGGTGTTGGTCTGCGGATTGTTCCAGCAGGCGCCATCATCGCGGCTGCGCACGAACTGCCCCGGCAACGGTATGTTGCGGCGGCCGAGATTGACATAGCCATAGGCAAAGCCCGGCCCGTCGATCTCGAGCACATAGGTCGGGTAGCCCGGCGCTGAGATGCGGAAGCTGCCCGCATCATCGATCGCGCGATAGCTGCACGGGAAATAACCGTCATCGCTGGTGAAGCAGCGCGCTCGCTTGGCCTCCGCCGCGATCGAGAATGCCAGAAGTGCCGCCGCGCACACGCCGCCGAAGAGCACCGTTTTCAGTGTCATCATCCACCCCCTGCCACGCGGGCCACCGCGATCCCAACGTGATGACATGCGCACGGCGGTGAAACCGGGTCAAGCGGCCACAATCGGCGCTATGCAACGTGGATAATCAGGCCCGCTTGGCGACGATGAAAATGCGCGGAAAGCGCAAAAGTACCTTGCCGTTCGCCGTCCTGGGATAGACCTTGGCGATCTTGGCCGTGTAGCTGCCGAGGAACATTTCGCGCTCGTCCGCCTCGAGCGGTTCGAGGAACGGTTTCAAGCCGGTCGCCTTCACCCATTCGACGATCGCCTCGGCGTCGGCAAGCGGGTGGTTGTAGACGGTGTGCCAGATGTCCAGCCGATCGCTGAGCGGCGACAGGAGGTCATAATAGAACGACACGGGCGGCAACGGCGCGCGCGCCGCGTCCTTGAGCCTGTCGGCAAATGGCATCTCGGCGGCGGTTTCCCGCATCAGGCGGTGAGAGTCCTCGCCCATATTGTCGGGCATCTGGATGGCGAGCGCGCCGCCTGGAGCGAGAAAACCCATCAGCCGCTGGAAGACCGCCGGATGCTCCGGCAGCCACTGGAACACCGCATTGGCGAAGATCACGTCGACCGGCTCGGCCGGTTGCCATTTGGAGGCGTCTGCCAGGTCAAAGGTGATGTCAGGCAGCCGCGCCCTCGCCTTCTCGATCATGTCGGGCGACGTGTCGAAACCGCTCACTCGCGCATTCGGCCAGCGCTCGACAAGCAGCTCGGTCGAGTTGCCCGGCCCGCAGCCGATGTCGACGACCCGGCGCGGGAAGTCCACCGGCACTTGTGCTACGAGATCACGCGCGGGTCGCGTGCGCTCGTCCTCGAACTTCAGATATTGGGCGGCGGACCAATCGGCCATGTGAGCTCCTCATGTCGTTTTGAGAATTCGCCGCCCGAAAAACCCCTTACCGCGTCAGCCTCTTGTAGGTCATGCGGTGCGGATTGACCGCATCCGGCCCGAGCCGTCGGATCTTGTCCTGTTCGTAATCCTCGAAATTGCCCTCGAACCATTCGACATGGCTGTCGCCCTCGAAGGCGAGAATGTGCGTCGCCAGGCGATCGAGGAACATGCGATCGTGCGAGATGATGACCGCGCAGCCGCCGAAGTTTTCCAGCGCGTCCTCAAGCGCCGCCAGCGTTTCCGTATCAAGATCGTTGGTCGGTTCGTCGAGCAGCAGCACGTTGCCGCCGGTCTTCAGCATCTTTGCCAGGTGCACGCGGTTGCGCTGGCCGCCGGACAGGTTGCCGACCTTCTGCTGCTGGTCGCCGCCACGGAAGTTGAACGACGCGCAATAGGCGCGCGTGTTGGCCTCGAACTTGCCGAGCTTGACCACTTCGGCGCCGCCGGAAATCTCTTCCCAGACCGTCTTTGACGGATCGAGCGCATCGCGGCTCTGGTCGACATAGCCGAGCTTGACCGTCTCGCCGATGCGGACCGTGCCGGCATCCGGCTTTTCCTGGCCGGTGATCATGCGGAACAGTGTCGTCTTGCCGGCGCCGTTCGGGCCGATGACGCCGACGATGCCGCCGGGCGGCAGTTTGAATTCCAGGCCATCGATCAGCAGCGTGTCGCCAAAGCCCTTCGACAGGCCGTCGACCTCGATCACCACATTGCCGAGCCGCTCGCCATGCGGGATGACGATCTGGGTATCGGTAGGCCGCCGCTTGTCGGCCGCATCCAGAAGATCCTGGAAGGCCTGGATACGCGCCTTGGACTTGGTCTGGCGGGCCTTGGGGCTCGACTGGATCCATTCGCGCTCGCGGCCGATGGCGCGCTGGCGGGCGTCGTCCTCGCGGCCTTCCTGCTTGAGCCGCTTGGCCTTGGCTTCCAGGTACTTGGTGTAGTTGCCCTCATAGGGAATGCCGCGGCCGCGGTCGAGCTCAAGGATCCAGCCGGTGACATTGTCGAGGAAGTAGCGATCGTGGGTGATGATCATCACGGCGCCCGGATAGGCGCGCAGATGTTTTTCCAGCCACGCCGTGGTCTCGGCGTCGAGATGGTTGGTCGGTTCGTCGAGCAGCAAAAGGTCAGGCTGGCGCAGCAAGAGCTGGCAGAGCGCGACGCGGCGGCGCTCGCCGCCCGACAGCTTGGTGACGTCGGCCTCCTTGGGCGGGCAGCCCAGCGCTTCCATCGCCATCTCGACCTGCTGTTCAAGGTCCCACAGGTTCAGCCGGTCCATCTCGTCCTGGAGCTTGGCCGACTCGTCGGCCGTCTCGTCGGAATAGTTCATCATCAGTTCGTTGTAGCGTTCGATGATGGCGGTCTTGGCGGCGACGCCCTCCATGATGTTCTCGAACACGGTCTTCTTCGGATCGAGCGCCGGCTCCTGCGCCAGGTAGCCGACGGTGGCGCCTTCGGCGAGCCACGCTTCGCCGTTCCACTCCTTGTCGAGCCCGGCCATGATCTTGAGGATCGTCGATTTGCCGGCGCCGTTGGGGCCGAGAATGCCGATCTTGGCATCCGGATAGAAGGACAGATGGATGTTCTCGAGCACCTTCTTGGTGCCATAGGCCTTGTTGAGGCCGGCCATGTGATAGATGAACTGGCGTGCCACGCGCGCTTTCCCTGAAAAAACTGACTGGCCCAGAGAAACTGACTGGATTTGTCAAATTGAATGGAGGTTGGCCGCTATGTAGGCGATGCGGCGGCGAACGGCAATCGCTTTTGCCGCATAGAGCCGGTCACACGCGGAAGTGTCCGCCAATCGCTGAAGTTTTCCACCGGTCACCGGCGCGCTGAAAGCTCCGGTTAACCCTTCCGCGTCAAAACAGGATCGGCGTGGAATCGCTGGTTTGCGATTTCAGCAGAAAGATCGGATCGACGGCGTTGCTGAACAGTTTCCTGCTCCTTGCCGAAGCGGTCGTCTACTTCAGCGTCATGGTGACGCTTTTCCGCTTCAGGAAACGCATTGGCCTCGGCGTCTTCGTCTGCGCGCTCGGCGTCATGCACTTCCTCGAGACCTACCTCGCCAGCGTCTTCTACGTCGCCTTGCCGTTCGGCATGGTCTCACCGGGCTCGGCGGTGCTGTTTTCGGGCAAGCTGGTGATGCTGTTGCTGCTCTATATGAAGGAGGACGCCGCCACCGTCCGTCAGCCGATCTATGGCCTGCTGCTCGGCAATGCGCTGATGATCGGGCTGGTGCTGCTCCTTCGCCTGCACGACATCGCCGCGCTTCCCGACGGCAGGCTGCCCGACATCGGCTTCATCGACGAGATGGGCTGGCTGATGGTGTGGGGCACGACGCTGCTCGTCATCGACGCCATCCTGATCATCCTGCTCTATGAAAAGCTCGGGCGTTACCTGCGCAAGGCACAGTTCGTGCGCATCCTGATTTCGGTCGCCTGCGTGCTCACCTTCGACCAGGCCGGGTTCTTCACCGCGCTGCATTTTGTCGCCGGCGCGCCGATTGCGGTCTTTTTCGGCGGCTGGTTCGCCAAGATGGCCGCCGCGCTGACCTTCAGCACCATGCTCGTGGCCTATCTCAGATGGTTCGAGGAGCGCCAGATCGCGGCGCCGCGCGGCCTGACCGACATCTTCGACACGCTGACCTATCGCGAGCGCTATGAAGCGCTGGTCGAACATGTCGGCCGTGATGGACTGACCGGCCTGCTGCACAGGGGGCGCTTCGACAGCGACGGTGAAGCAGCCGTTCAGGTCAGCCTGCGCACGGCCAGGCCGCTTAGCCTGCTGATCATCGATGTCGACCATTTCAAATCGATCAACGACCGTTTCGGCCATGCCGAAGGCGACAAGGTGCTGAAAGCCGTTGCAACCCTGCTCGGCGAAGCGGCAAGCGCCGAAGACCAGGTGTTCCGGATCGGCGGCGAGGAATTCGCCATCCTCAGTTCGCGTCCGCACTCGGTCGCCAGGCTGTTTGGCGAAAGCATCCGCTACGCCGTCAAGGCCTCCGCCACCACCAGCCGCTTCGACCTGACCGTTAGCGCCGGCGTTTCCAGCGTCAGCGAAACGACGCGCTGCCTTGCCGACCTGTTCGCGCTTGCCGACCAGCGCCTATACAAGGCCAAGTCGACCGGGCGCGACCGCGTCGTCGGCGAGCCGGGCGGCCACGAGGCCGACACAGCCATTGCGTGGACCAAATCCGCTCAAAGCTAAAGCACGAAAAGTGGAATCCGGTTTTCGGATAAGATCGTGCTTGAGCTATGCGCTTACGGCGACTTTTTCTGCCGCCGAATGCCGGCCACCGTGGAGACCGCCATCAGCGCGATCGCCAGCCATTTCAGTGCGGTGATGACCGGCCCGGCTGCCCCGTCGCCGGGTGCGGAAACCAGCGCCGCACGCACCGCCTAGCTGGCCACCAGCACAGCCGAAAGGCGCATCGAGACCGGCAGGCCAAGCCCGATGATGAGGAAGGCGCAGCGGCCAGCAGCAGCGAAAACTTCAGCGCGCTGGTTTCCGCCGGCACGGGAAACAGCACTGTCGCCAACGGCAGGAAAACGCCGAAAATGCCGAGCGCCGCAAGAATGATGAAGATCACCGCATTGACGATGGTGAACAGCTGGTAGGTGCCGGCACCGATCGGCTCGGAGAGTGTCCGCATCCGCGCCCACTCGGCGTCGGCATAGGAAAAGCCCGGCCATTCCATGCGGCCGTCACTGATGGCGACCATTCCCCTGGCCCAGAAAGCCAGCCGCGCCAGCGCGCCGCTCGTCATGCCATCCATTGCGACCCCCGCCCGAATGATGCGCGATGCAAGACAGCACCACGACGCGGCAAAGCGACAGTCGGGCGTCTCCGTTCGGCAGGTGCTTACTGGAATCCGATCGCGTCGACGGTTCCCGTCGGGCAGCCGGCCTTGTTGGTCGGCACCGAAGCCAGCAACAGGTCCTTGAGCGAGCTGTCGGGGCCGATCGGGCCGGCAAGGCCAAGCGTCAGTTCGCCGATCAGCCGCCTGCCGCTTGACGGATCGATGACGCAGGAGACGCGGACACGATCCCCGGCCCCAGTGCCGAAGGCGCTGTCGAAGGCGCCGCGGATCTGGTCCGCCGTCAGCTTCCCGCCAATGTTCTTGGCAAAGAGATCGCGCACCGGCGAACTGTTCACCGCGCGCATCAAATTGAGCGCGTCGGAAAAATAGTCCTGCTGGCTCTTGCCGTAGCAGGTGCCGTGCTTGATCCACTCATGCTGCTCGAGATGGGAAGCGGTCCCCGGCATCACCTGATCGAGTTCCGTGCGGGTGTTGGTATCCAAATTGACCGGCGGCAGGTCCTTCCAGTGGGCCGGATTGTCGTTGGCCTTTTCGGCTGCCGTCGCCTGGCAATAGAAATTGCCGTTCGGCTGCGGCCACAGCCCGTGCAAGGTGAAATGCGTCGCGTCGAAATCGCCAGCGCTCTGCGCCTTGCATTCGGTCTTGCTCGACTTGGTCTCGCAAAAGGCCGGCTGCCAGCTCAGCGCGAAAACATATTCGGGCTTGCCCGACGCCGCCGGCTTGCCTTGCCCGCCAGGTGCTGCCGGCACCGTCGCGGCGCTGCTGCCGGAGACATGGCCACAACTGACCTTAACCCAGCGGCGCTCCGGGTCGGCGCCCGGCACCAGGATCAGATAATGCGTCGGCGCATCCTTGTTGCCGGCAAGCAGCTGGTAGCTCTGTCCGGCATCGGTCGAGACATTGCCGGGGTTCTTGCCGTTCTTGATGGCTTGCGTCGCCGGACAGGCCGCATCGGCAACAAACGTACCGCTCATCTTGACGTCGGCATGCGCCGCACTGGCCAGCGACGCCGCCAGCATGGCCAATCCGAAAACGACACCAATGCGCATAAGAAATCCCCGGCTGAGAAGTGGGCGACAGACTGAAGCTGTCTCCATGTCAGAATTGCGATATTTTGCTGGCCAAACGCAAGAAACATCGTCGCGGAAAAGCAGGCAGGGCGGATTGACGCACAACCGGCGCCGGCGCAAACAAAGCCGGCGCCACGATGGCGGTCAGAACCTGGAGACCGAGCCGCATGTCTTTCAGCCAGCAGCGCGTGGTTCGCTCGCCGACGGGTGCCGATCTCAATCTCTTCGTCAGGCAGGCCGATGGCCGGCCGCGTGCCGTCGTCCAGATCAACCATGGACTGGCCGAGCACGCCGCGCGCTATGCCCGGTTCGCCGATTTTCTCTCCCCGCGTGGCTTCCATGTCTATGTCCACGATCATCGCGGCCATGGCGCGACCAAGGCGCCCGACGCGCCGCTCGGCAGGTTCGCCGACAAGGACGGCCCCGCCAAGGTGATCGCCGATGTCGACGCCATTCATGATCTCATCGCCAGCGAAAAGGCGGACCTGCCGGTCATCCTTTTCGGCCATTCGATGGGTGCGTCCGTGGCGCTGAACTTCCTTTTGCGCCACTCGCCGCGCGTTCATGCGGCCGCGATCTGGAACGGCGATTTCTCTCAAGGCCTGCTCGGCCAGCTGGCCTTGGGCATTCTCGGCTGGGAGAGGATGCGGCTGGGCTCGGATGTCCCATCGCGCCTGCTGCCGAAACTCACCTTCCAGGCCTGGGGCAAGGCGGTGCCCAACCACCGCACACTGTTCGACTGGCTGTCGCGCGACGAGGCGGAAGTGGCGAAATACATCGCCGATCCGCTGTGCGGCTGGGATGCCTCGGTGTCGATGTGGCGCGACGTCGTCGGCATGGCGCTCACCGGCGGCAAGGATGCCGGCTTTGCCGGCATCAGGCGCGACCTCCCCGTCGGCATTGTTGGTGGCGAAAAGGACCCCGCATCGGATTACGGCAAAGGGATCACCCACCTTGCCAATCGCATGCGCAAGATGGGCTTTTCGAATCTCGTTTCAAAGGTTTACGCCGACACCCGCCACGAAAGCCTGAACGAGGTGAACCGCGACATCATCATGGACGATTTCGCTGCCTGGGCCGACGGTGTGCTGAAATCATAACCCGGCCGGCACGTTGGCCCATTGCAAGGGCCGTGACAGCCATCGCCGGGCTTGATAGAGGCTCTGCTTGCGATCAACACGGTGATTTATGACTGAGCCCCCGCTGAAAGGCGTCCGCGTCGTCGAACTCGCCCGCATCCTTGCGGGACCTTGGGCAGGGCAATTGCTTGCCGATCTGGGCGCCGATGTCATCAAGGTCGAAAGCCCCGATGGCGGCGACGACACCCGCAAATGGGGCCCGCCCTTCGTCATGGGCAAGGACGGCGAGAACCTGTCGGCCGCCTACTATCATTCCTGCAATCGCGGCAAGCGCTCCATCGCCATCGACTTCTCGACGCCGGAGGGCGCCGAGACCGTGCGCCGGCTGGTCGCGACGTCGGATGTGCTGATCGAGAATTTCAAGCTCGGCGGCCTGAAGAAATACGGCCTCGACTTCGACAGCCTGCGCAAGATCAACCCCCGCCTCGTCTATTGCTCGATCACCGGCTTCGGCCAGGATGGGCCCTACGCGCCACGCGCCGGCTACGACTTCATCATCCAGGCCATGGCCGGCATGATGTCGATCACCGGTGAGGTCGGCCGCGAGCCGCAAAAGGCCGGCGTCGCCATCTCCGACATCTTCACCGGCCTCTATTCGGTCATCGCCATCCAGGCGGCGCTTCGCCATGCCGAACAGACCGGCCAAGGCCAGCACATCGACATGGCGCTCTTCGACACCCAGATCTCGGCGCTCGGCAACCAGAACCTGAACTATCTCGTTTCCGGCAAGTCACCGGTACAGATGGGCAATGCGCATATGAACATCGCCCCTTATGAGGTGGTGCCGGTCAGGGACGGCCACATCATCCTGGCCGTCGGCAATGACGGCCAGTTCGCCAAGTTCTGTGCCGCCGTCGGGCTGGACGATTTGCCTGCAAATCCCGATTTCGCCACCAACCCCGCGCGGGTCGCCAACCGGGCCAGGCTGCGCGAACACGTGATCGAGGCGCTGAAGGCTTTTGACCGCGACCCGCTGCTGGCAAAGCTGGAAGTGGCCGGCGTGCCGGCGAGCCCGATCAACACGATCGGCCAGATGTTCGCCGATCCGCAGACCATCTCGCGCGGCATGCGGCTCGACCTCGACGACGGCCATGGCAATCTTCTGCCGTCGGTGCGCGCACCGATGGTCATGTCTGGCACGCCGCTTGTCTATGAGCGCCCCTCGCCGCGCCTGGGTGAGCACACGCAAGAAATCCTTGCCGAACTGGAGAAGTCTGGACAATGAAGACCGGCGGACAACTGATCGTCGACGCGCTCGAAGCCAACGGCACCGACCGCATCTATTGCGTGCCCGGCGAATCCTACCTCGCTGTGCTCGACGCGCTGCATGACTCGCCCATCCGCACCATCGTCTGCCGCCAGGAAGGCGGTGCCGCGATGATGGCCGACTGCCAGGGACGGCTGACCGGCAAGCCCGGCATCTGCTTCGTCACCCGCGGCCCCGGCGCCACCAACGCCTCTGCCGGCATCCACATCGCCATGCAGGATTCGGTTCCCGTCATCCTGTTCATCGGCCAGGTCGCCAGCCACGCCAAGGAGCGCGAGGCCTTTCAGGAGGTCGATTACGTCAGGTTCTTCGGCGATATCGCCAAATGGGTGGTCGAGATCGACGATGCCTCGCGCATCCCGGAATTCGTCACCCGCGCCTTCGCGGTGGCAACGTCAGGCAGGCCCGGCCCCGTGGTCATCTCACTGCCCGAGGACATGCTGACCAGCGAGGTCGAGGCGCCGGAAGCCCTTCCGTATACGCCGGTGGAGACGCATCCCGGCGAAGCTGAGCTCGATGCGCTGGAAATGCTGCTCGCCGGCGCGAAGCGCCCGTTCGTCATCCTTGGCGGGACGCGCTGGGACGAGGAAGCCGTGGCGCGGATGCGCACGATCGCCGAAGCGTGGTCGCTCCCCGTCGGCTGCTCTTTCCGCCGCCAGATGTTGTTCGACCATCTTCATCCCAATTATGCCGGCGATGTCGGCATCGGCATCAACCCGAAGCTGGCGGCCGGGATCAAGCAGGCCGATGTCGTGCTTCTGATCGGCGGCCGCATGGGGGAAATGCCGTCTTCCGACTACACGCTGCTGAAAAGCCCATATCCCGACCAGGCTCTGGTGCATGTCCATGCCGATGCCGGCGAGCTCGGCCGCGTCTATCGCCCGACGCTGGCGATCAACGCCTCGCCATCCGCTTTCGTCACGGCATTCGCGAAACGCAAGCCGGCCGGCGCCCATGCCTGGGCGGACGAAACGGCGAAGCTGCATGCGGCCTATCTCGAATGGTCTACGCCACCCCAGACCGGCCCCGGCGCCGTCCAGATGGGGCCGATCATGGACTATCTGGAAAAGGCGCTGCCGGACGACGCCATCCTGACCAACGGCGCCGGCAACTACGCCACCTGGGTGCATCGCTTCTACCGCTCCCGCCGCTTCGGCACGCAGGCCGCGCCCACCTCGGGCTCGATGGGCTACGGCACTCCGGCCGCGGTCGCCGCAAAGGCGCTCTATCCGGACCGCGATGTGATTGCCTTTGCCGGTGACGGCTGCTTCCTGATGAACGGACAGGAATTCGCCACCGCCGTGCAGTACGACCTGCCGATCATCGTGATCATCGTCAACAACGGCATCTACGGCACCATCCGCATGCACCAGGAGCGCGAATATCCCGGCCGCGTCGTGGCCACTGATCTCAAAAACCCGGACTTTGCGGCCTTGGCCCGCGCCTATGGCGGCCATGGCGAAACGGTCGAGAAGACGGCGGATTTCGCCCCCGCCTTCGAGCGTGCCCGCGCCAGCGGCAAGCCGGCGATCGTCGAGATCAGGCTCGACCCCGAGGCGATCACGCCGACCCGGACGATGACCCAGATCCGCGACAAGGCATAAGCCAACGGCATAGGTCGAACACGTCCCCTCTATCCCGCTTGGACAGAGGGGACGCTGTCCCGCAAATCTCGCGTTGATACAGCCACAGTCGCCCTCGGGGCGACGTTACCCTACTTCGCCTTTTCGATCTGGCCGCGGATCTCGCCGTCCTTGTTGGCGGCGGTGTGGACGTTGACATAATATTTGCCGGCCTCAAGGTCGGCCGCCTGGGCATCGGTCAACGTCTCCGATCCCTTGATCGGGCTTTTCAGCTTTTTGAACGGGATGACGGGTCCAGCGTTTTCACCCATCGCCGCCGGGCCGTGAATGTGCGCGGCCGTCGCCGGCCCGCTGAGGCCGGAATATTTGACGTTCCAGCTAAGCTTCTTCTTGGCCGTGTCGAACGTGAGAGTGGCCGTGCCTTTGCCCTTCGTGGTGACCGGCGGGTTCTGCTGACCGCCATCGAGCGCCGCGGTGAACTTTTCCATGTCGGCTAGGGCTGGCGAGGCAAGGAAGATAGAAGCAGAGACGGCAAGCGCCGAAACGATCGGCGAAAGGGAATGCATGCGCATTTTGGAAACCTCCGTTGGATGTGACACCCCTGCGGCCCCCCGCGCACGGATGCACAAGCACAACGGTCGGCCGGCCAAAAGTATCCTTGGCGCACGTATATGTGATGACCGATGAAGAGAGAGGCGTTGGCCGCCCTCCTGCGATTATCCGCCTCAACGCCGGCTGATCAACCAGGACCGTGCTTCTGCCTCGCTGCCGAGACGATCCGGCGACGGTTCAGACGGCGGCCAGTGCTTGCGTCAGGTCGGCGATCAGATCGTCCGGGTGCTCGACACCGATCGACAGCCTGACCGTGGTCTCCAGCACGCCGATACGTTGGCGCACGTCGAAGGGAATGCCCGAATGGGTCATGGCCGCGGGGTGGCTGGCAAGCGACTCCGTTCCGCCAAGGCTCACCGCCAGCTTGAAGATCTGCAGTCCGTTGAGGAAGGCGAAAGCCGCCTGCTGCCCGCCCCTGATATCGAAGGAGAAGGTCGAGCCGGCACCGCTGCACTGCGCCCTGTAGGTGCGGCCGGCTGACGTGTCCTCGCCCAGGAACGGCAGATAATGCACTTTCTCGACCTTGGCATGATCGCGCAGGAATTCGGCGACCAGGCGTGCATTGTCGTTGGCCCGCTCCATGCGGATCGACAGCGTCTCCAGCGAGCGGCCGAGCATCCAGCAGGAGTGCGGGTCGAGCTGCGTGCCGATTGCGCCGCGCAGCGCCTTGATCGGCTTGGTGACCCCCTTGCTGCCCATGGCGGCACCCGCGATCAGGTCGGAATGGCCGCCGACATATTTGGTCAGCGAATAGACGGACACATCGGCGCCATGTTCGATCGGCCTCTGGAACACCGGTCCGAGCAGCGTGTTGTCGCAGACGATGATCGGCGTCGCCCCTTGGCCGGCGCCGATCTCGTCGGCGATCTTGCGCATCAGCGCGATGTCGACCAGGCTGTTGGTCGGATTTGATGGCGTCTCGATCAGGATGACCGAGACCCGGCCCTTCGCGACTGCAGCGTCGGCCGCTGCGCGCACCGCCGTCTCGTCGACGCCATCCGCGAAGCCGACAGCACCAATGCCAAAGCCGGAAAGCGTGCGCGTCAAAAGCGTCTCGGTGCCGCCATAAAGCGGCTGCGAATGCAGGATGACGTCGCCCGGCCGGGCATAGGCGAGCAGTGTCGTTGCGATCGCCGACATGCCGGACGAAAACAGGATGCAGGCATCCGTCCCCTCGTAGATCGCCAGCCGGTCCTCGACGATTTCGCTGTTGGGGTGGTTGAAGCGCGAATAGACCAGGCCAGACGCCGTGCCGCTCGGCGGCTCCTTGCGGCCGGAGGTATAGTCGAAGAAGTCGCGTCCCTCTTCCGCCGATTTGAACACGAAGGTCGAGGTCAGGAACACCGGCGGCTTGACCGCGCCCTCCGAAAGCTGCGGATCGAAGCCGTAGCTCAGCATCAGCGTCTCCGGGTGAAGCTTGTGGTTGCCGATATGGGTTTTCGACGGGCGCGGCGCGGTCATGGCTTTTTCCTGCTTTTCGAGGAGTGTTCGCGGCAATTTATGCGATCCTGATCAGCCAGTCCTTGCTATTTTTAGGCTCGCATGGCTGCATCATCGCAACAAATTGCCTGGAGAGGCCGATAGTGCAGCAGAAGATAGCCGATGATTTCGACCGCAGGATTCTGCGTGAACTGCAGGCCGACGCCCGCATCACCAACAACGAGCTTGCCGAGCGGATCGGCCTGTCGCCGTCGCCGTGCCTGAGGCGGGTGCGGCGGCTGGAGGAGACCGGCGTTATCAGAGGCTACACCACGCTGGTCGATCCGGTCGCCTTCGGCTGGAGCATGGTCGCCATCGCCACCGTTCGGCTCAGCCGCCAGAACGAGGACGAGATCGTCATGTTCGAAGACGCGATCCGCGGCTGGGAAGAGGTGCTGGAATGCCATCTCGTCACCGGTTCGCGCGACTATGTGCTGAAGGTGGTGACAGGCAGCCTCGAACAGTACGAGCGCTTCATCAAGGAAAAGATCGCGCGGCTGAAATGCGTCGCCTCGATCGAGACCAGCTTCGTCATGAACACCATAAAGGAACGGCGCCTCTGACAGAGGCGCCGTTTTCTCAATATCAGGATGTTGCCGGCTAAGCTTACTTGACCGCCTTGTCGGTGATGGCGGTGGTGTAGGCGCCGGTCGGCTCCTTGGTGATGATCTTCTGGTCGAGCAGCGCCTTGGCGGTGCGCTCGTAGGTCGCCGGGTCGAGCTTGCCGTCGGCATTGTCGATCAGCTTGGCGATTTCGCTCATCATGCGCTTCTGGTGGTTCTCGTCCTGGCCGCCACCGTCCATGACGATGCCTGCCGCTTCGTCATTGTTGTCGATGGCGTATTTCCAGCCCTTCATCGAGGCCCGTACGAAACGCACCATCTTGTCTTCGAAGGCCGGATCCTTGAGCTTGTCTTCAGACGCGTAGAGCCCGTCCTCGAGCAGGTCGTTGCCCATCGCCGAATAGTTGAACACGGTCAGCTGTTCCGGCTTGTAGCCGGCGTCGATCAGCTGCCAGTACTCATTGTAGGTCATGACCGAGATGCAATCCGCCTGCTTCTGGATCAGCGGCTGCACGTCAAAGCTCTGCTTGAGCACGGTGACGCCGTCCGGGCCGCCATCGGTCTTCAGGCCAAGCTTGTTCATCCAGGCGTAGAACGGATATTCGTTGCCGAAGAACCAGACGCCGAGCGTGTGGCCCTTGAAGTCGGCTTCGGTCTTGATCGGCCCGTCCTTCGGGCAAACCAGCTCCATGCCGGCCTTCTTGAACGGCTGGGCGATGTTGACCAGCGGCACGCCCTTTTCGCGGGCGGCCAGCGCACCGCCCATCCAGTCGACGATGACGTCGGCGCCGCCGCCGGCGATCACCTGCTCGGGCGCGATGTCGGGGCCGCCCGGCTTGATATCGACGTCGAGACCCTCGGCTTCATAGAAACCCTTGGCCTTGGCGACATAGTAGCCGGCAAACTGGGCCTGCGTGACCCATTTCAGCTGCAACGTCACCTTGTCGGCGGCCATCGCCTGGAACGCGGCAAGCGACATCGCGCCGGCCAGAACAGGAATAATCAGTCTTTTCATCTTTTTACCCTCTGAAGTTAGGACCCTTAAACCCACCGCCCCTATCCACCACGGACAGAGGGATGCCAAAACGTGACGGCTCTTTCGACAAGAGCGACCACGCCATAAAAGACCGAACCCGCAAGTGCTGCAACTGCGATTTCGGCCCAGACCATGTCGATGTTCATCCGTCCGACCTCGGTCGAAATGCGGAAGCCCATGCCGACCACAGGCGTGCCGAAGAACTCGGCGACGATGGCGCCGATCAGCGCCAGCGTCGAGTTGATCTTCAGCGCGTTGAAGATGAAGGGCGCGGCTGCCGGCAGCCGGAGCTTCAGCAGCGTCTGCCAATAGCCCGAGGCATAGGTGCGCATCAGGTCGCGCTCCATGTGGCCGGAGGCGGCAAGCCCGGCGACGGTGTTCACCAGCATCGGGAAGAAGGTCATGATGATGACCACCGCCGCCTTGGACTGCCAGTCGAAGCCGAACCACATGACCATGATCGGGGCGACGCCGATGATCGGCAGCGCCGAGACCATATTGCCGATCGGCAAGAGCCCGCGGCGCAGGAACGGCACGCGATCGGCGAGGATGGCGGTGATGAAGCCGGCGCCGCTGCCCACGACATAACCGAAGATCACCGCCTTGAAGATGGTCTGCCGGACATCGGCGCCGAGCACCGGCAGCGAACTGGCGACGCGCGCGCCGATGGCGCTTGGCGGCGGCAAAAGGATGAAGGGGATGCCGGCGCCGCGCGTCACCGCTTCCCAGAGGATCAGGATCCAGGCGCCGAAGATGGCGGGGATGATCAGGCGCAGCGCGCTCCGGGCCGAGCTCGCCATCGGGTGAAGCCCCGACAGAACGGCGACGCAGCGCCAGCCAAGCAACCAGGCAGCCGTGAGCAGCAGAAAGTACGGCGCCAGTGCCGCGGCTTCAAAACCGGATATGCCCGAGATCAGCAGCCAGGCGACGAGGTGGGCGCCGACAAACAGCACCACCGCTTCCGCAAGAGGCGGAATCCTGATCATCGAGATCAGCGCCGCAAGCATGGCCAGGCCGAACATCAAGCCCTTCGTTCCGAGATAAGGGTAGTTGAAGCTGGCTGCCGGGTCGGCAAGCGCTGCCGCTTCCGGCTTCGACATCGCGCCGAGCGCCACCGCGATCAGGCACAGCAGGATGGCGAGCACTGCTTGCCAGGAGGGTTTCAGCCAGTTCATGCCGGCCTCCCGCCCATGGCGCGGTCGACGATGCGCCCGGCTATGCCGACCACCATGACCAGAAGTGCGGCCACCACCGAACCGGCGACCAGCGCCGACCAGATGTCGATGGACTGGCTGTAATAGGCGCCTGCCAAAAGCTTGGCGCCGATGCCGGCGACCGCACCGGTCGGCAGTTCGCCGACGATGGCGCCGACGAGGCTCGCCGCCACCGCCACCTTCATCGAGGTGAACAGGAACGGCACCGAGGCCGGCACGCGCAACTTCCAGAAGGTCTGCGTGCGGCTGGCATTGTAGGTGTGCATCAGGTCGAGATGCATGATTTCGGGCGAGCGCAGCCCCTTCACCATGCCGACCGTCACCGGGAAGAACGACAGATAGGTCGAGATCATCGCCTTCGGGATGAGGCCGGTGATGCCGATTGCCGCCAGCACGACGATGATCATCGGCGCCACCGCCAGGATAGGAATGGTCTGCGAGGCGATGATCCACGGCATCAGGCTGCGGTCGAGCGTCGCCACATGCACGATGCCGACAGCGATGACAATGCCGAGCGCCGTGCCGAAAGCGAAACCGAGCAGCGTCGACGACAGCGTGACCCAGGCATTGTAGACGAGGCTGCGGTTCGAAGTGATGCTGCGCAGGAAGGTGTTCTCGAAGAAATTCACCGCCACCTGGTGCGGAGCCGGCAGCGTCGGCTTCGGCTGCGACAGCGTCTTGCCGATGAATTCGCTCAAGCCAGGTGTTTCACCGGCGCGGTGGTCGAGGTCGCGCTGGAACGGCGTGTTGAGGATGACGGCGAAAACATACCAGAGCACGACCACGCCAGCGAGGATCGAGGTCACGGGAACGAGCTTGTCGCGGAAGGTGTCCATCTAGCAGCCCTCGCCGGAGGTGGGGACACCTGCATACTCGCGCTTCGTCATCCTAGGGCGAAGCAAGGAGCGAAGCGACGCGGCGCAGACCCTAGGATCCATGCCGTTACTCGGCCGCTCAGCAACGGTGCGGAACACGGCTTGCCTCGCAGACATTCTGAACCGCTTACGCCTTTCGGCCGACGTCGCGGCATGGATCCTAGGGTCTGCGCACGCCGCTTCGCGGGTGCTCCGCCCTAGGATGACGAAGGGATGGTTGGCCGCCCCCCCATGAGACGAAGACACCTCGTGAAGCAGCGGTGCAAGCCTGTTACGAACCACCTCAATCATCGTAGCTGTGCCCAGCCCGCAGCCCGTCGCGGACGCGCGCCGCGATCGCCAGGAATTCCGGCGTCTCGCGGATGTCGAGCGGCCGCTCCTTGGGCAGCGTCGACTCGATGACATCGCTGACGCGGCCCGGGCGCGGCGACATGACGACGATGCGCGTCGACAGATAGACTGCTTCCGGAATGGAGTGGGTGACGAAGCAGATGGTCTTGTTGGTCCGCCCCCACAACTCCAGCAATTGCTCGTTGAGGTGGTCGCGCACGATCTCGTCCAGCGCACCGAACGGCTCGTCCATCAACAGAAGGTCGGCGTCGAAGGCCAGCGCGCGCGCGATCGAGGCGCGCTGCTGCATGCCGCCAGAAAGCTGCCAGGGATATTTCTTCTCGAAACCGGACAGGTTGACGAGGTCGAGCGTGCGCTTGATCCGCTCCGCCTGTTCCGCCTTGGACAGGCCCATGATCTCCAGCGGCAACCCGACATTGCGCTCGATGGTGCGCCACGGAAACAAAGCGGCGGCCTGGAAGACATAGCCGTAGGCGCGTTTCTCGCGCGCCTGTTCGGGCGTCATGCCGTTGACCGAGATCGTCCCCGAGGTCGGCTTCTCCAGGTCGGCGATGACGCGCAGCAAAGTGGTCTTGCCGCAGCCCGATGGCCCAATGAAGGAAACGAACTCCCCCTTGCCGATGGTCAGGTCGACATTTGACAGCGCTTGCACCGGCCCGTCATTGGTCTGGAAGGTCAGTCCGAGTTTGCTTGCCGCGACCACGGCTGGCGAAATCCCCGTCATCGCTTGCCGCCTGCCCGCTCCCGCCACTGAGGCGCCGGCTGGAATCCGATTGCTTTTATCGCGATGTTGTTTTCCACTCGCCCTGTCCCATTGACTTTGTCCCACTCAAATCGACGCCCGGAGTTTCCCCGATGTCGCCCACTTGTCATCTTATCCGCCCTGAAAGCACTTATGAAGGCAAGCAGGGATTGACGTACTTCGCCGGCATCGCTGCTGAAACCGTCGGCTCCTCCGGCATCTGCATGCATATGCTCACCATGCCGCCCGGCGCCCGCGCCAAGGCACATATGCACGAGAGCCATGAAACGGCGATCTACGTGCTCTCTGGCGAAGTCCATACCTGGTACGGCGACCGGCTGGAGCATCATATCGTCGTCAAGGCCGGCGACCTCTTCTACATTCCGGCCGGCGTGCCGCATCTGCCGGCCAATCTGAGTGGCGCCCCGTCTTCCGCTGTCATCGCCCGCACCGATCCCAACGAGCAGGAAAGCGTTGTCCTGCTGCCGGAACTGGATGCACTGGTCGCCTGAAGCCGGCAGCGCTGATGGGAACTTGCGCGTCATCGGCACCGGGACACTTCCCCGTAGACAGTGCCATCCTCATCTGCGATCACCAGCTTCTTGGCGTTCTTGGGGCTGCGCTTGATGGTGAACTGTATCGGCGACTGACCATCCTCGCCTTCCGCCTCGCACATTGACTTGACCACCAGCGAACCGTCGGCCTGCGTCTTCTTCTCGGTGAAGGTGCAGGCGCTGGCCGCGGTGACAAATTCCTTGTCGTTCAGCAGCAGCATGTCCTCGGCATAGACTTGCTGGCCGTTCTTGTTGATGCAGCCGGACTTGTTGCCATAAGGCTTGGACAGATCGATGCCTGCCGCCGAAGCCTGACCGGCCGCCAGCACGAGAACCATCGCGACAGACAGACCAGAACCACGCATGCTCTTCCCCCAATGCCCAATGTCACGAACATGATTGCAGAGGCCCCATCTCCTCAAGGCCGGGAATGGTGACGAAGAAACCATCCTCTCCCCTGTTGGTGACCACAACGGTCTCGATCGTCGTCCCCGGCTCGCCCTCGGCGGAACAGGTCGAAGTCAGCGATTGTACACCCGGCACCGGCGTCAATTGCCGCGCGAACCGGCAGCCGCTGCCATAGGTTTCGATGCCCTCGGCGGTCAACACGACATAGGCATCGCTGTCCTGATAGCCGGCCTTGACGCCGGCACAGCCGACGTCATTGCCCCAGGAGCCGGCGAGCACGCCGCTCGCCGCAGCCGGATCGGCGACTGCTACGACCAAGACCAGCAAAATGAGCGCACCCGAACGCGCCAAGCTCAGACCCCGGTCGCCGGGATGCCGGTGCGTTCGACCTTGCGCGGCGCGGTGATGTCCTTCCACGTCGACAGCGCCCGGTTGACCGCCGTATTCGGCTCGCGGGCGACGAACTCGCCGTGCCCTGGCTTGGCCTTGACCTCGGCCTCCTGGATCGACAGTTCGCCGCGCGAGAATACGAAGCGCGGCAGGCCGGTCACCTCGAACCCTTCGAAGACATTGTAGTCGATGACAGATTGCTGCTTCTTGGCCGAGATCTTCTTCTTGCGCTTCGGATCCCAGACGACGATGTCGGCGTCGGCACCTTCGACGATGGCGCCCTTCTTCGGGTACATGTTGAGGATCTTGGCGATGTTGGTCGAGGTCACCGCGACGAACTCGTTCATCGTCAGCCGGCCGGTGTTGACGCCCGTCGTCCACAGCACCGGCATTCGGTCTTCGAGCCCGCCGGTGCCGTTCGGGATCTTGGTGAAATCGCCGACGCCGTTGCGTTTCTGCTTGGTGGTGAAGGCGCAATGGTCGGTCGCCACCACCTGCAGCGATCCCGCCTGCAGGCCGGCCCACAGCGAATCCTGGTGCAGCTTGTTGCGGAAGGGCGGGCTCATGACGCGACGCGCCGCGTGATCCCAATCCTTATCGAAATACTCGCTCTCGTCGAGCGTCAGGTGCTGGATCAGCGGCTCGCCGAACACCCGCATGCCCTTCTGGCGGGCCCGGCGGATCGCCTCGTGGCTCTGCTCGCAGGAGACATGCACGACATAGAGCGGCACGCCGGCCATGTCGGCGATCATGATGGCGCGGTTGGTCGCCTCGCCTTCCACTTCCGGCGGCCGCGAATAGGCATGGCCCTCGGGGCCGTTGTTGCCGGCAGCCAGCAGCTTCTGCGACAGGGCCGCAACCACGTCGCCATTCTCGGCATGCACCAGCGGCAGCGCGCCGAGATCGGCGCAGCGCTGGAACGACGCGTACATCTCGTCGTCGTCGACCATCAGCGCGCCCTTGTAGGCCATGAAGTGCTTGAACGAGGTGATGCCCTTGTCGACGACCGTGGCCATCTCGTCGAACACCTGCTTGCCCCACCAGGTGATCGCCATGTGGAAGGAATAGTCGCAGGATGCTTTGGAGGTCTTGTTGTCCCACATCTGCAAGGCTTCGAGCAGCGACTGCTGCGGCGCCGGCAGGCAGAAATCGACCACCATCGTGGTGCCGCCGGCAAGCGCCGCCCGCGTGCCGGATTCGAAATCATCGGCCGAATAGGTGCCCATGAACGGCATTTCGAGATGGGTGTGCGGGTCGATGCCGCCCGGCATCACATAGCAGCCGGTGGCGTCGAACTCGTGGTCGCCATGCAGGTCCGAACCGATGGCAACGATCTTGCCGTGCTTGACCAGCACATCCGCCTTCCACGTTCGGTCGGCGGTGACGATGGTGCCGTTCTTGATGACTTTGGTCATTGTCTTGTTCCCTTGTTCTCTTCGCGCTTCTTTGCGAGCGGCGTTTGGAATACGGATTTGTAAGCTCACTCCACGATGACAGCCGTCTCCACCACAGCATGGAACAGGACGTCGGCGCCGGCCGCCGCCCATTCCTTGGAGATGTCCTCGGCCTCGTTATGGCTGAGACCATCGACGCAAGGGCACATCACCATCGCGGTGGGCGCCACGCGGTTGATCCAGCACGCATCATGGCCGGCGCCTGAGACGATGTTACGGTGCGAATAGCCGAGGCGTTCGGCCGCATCGCGGATCGCCTTGACGCAGCCGGCATCGAAGGTGACCGGGTCGAAGGCGCCGACCTGCTCGATCTTGTACTGGATGTCGAGCGCCTCGCAGATCGTGTCGATGCCTTCGCGGACGCGGCCGTCCATCGCGTCCAGCACTTCCTTCTCGGGCGAACGGATGTCGATGGTGAAGACGGTGTGGCCGGCGATGATGTTGCGCGAGTTGGGAAACACCTCCATGTGGCCGACCGCGCCGACGGCGTCGGGCTGGTAGTCCATGGCGATCTCGTGCACCAGTTCGATCACCCGCGCCATGCCGAGCCCGGCATTGCGGCGCTTTGGCATCGGCGTCGAACCGGTATGCGCCTCCTTGCCGGTCAGTGTCACCTGCAGCCACTTGAGTCCTTGCCCGTGGGTGACGACACCGATGTCGATGCCCTCGTCATCGAGGATCGGTCCCTGCTCGATATGCAATTCGAAAAAGGCATGGATCTTGCGGTCGCCGACCTTCTCGGTGCCCTTCCAGCCGATGCGTTCGAGCTCCTCGCCGAATTTCTTGCCCTGTTTGTCGACATGTTCGTAGACATCGGCCTGATCCAGCACGCCGGCGAACACGCCGGACGCCATCATCGCCGGGGCAAAGCGTGTGCCTTCCTCGTTCGTCCAGTTGGTGACGACGATCGGGTGCCTGGTCTTGATGCCGAGGTCGTTGAGCGAGCGCACCACTTCAAGCCCGCCGAGCACGCCGAGCACGCCGTCATACTTGCCGCCGGTCGGCTGCGTATCGAGATGACTGCCGACATAGACCGGCGGCAGGCTGGGGTCTGTACCTTCGCGGCGGGCAAACATCGTGCCCATCTCGTCGACGCCCATTTCGAGCCCGGCCGCATCGCACCAGCGCTTGAACAGATGCCGGCCCTCGCCATCCTCGTCGGTTACGGTCTGGCGATTGTTGCCGCCGGCAATGCCGGGGCCGATCTTCGCCATTTCCATTATCGAATCCCACAAACGGTCTGAATTGATTCGCAGATTCTCGCCGGGCGCGGCCATTCCAAGTCCTCTCATTTCATGTCCTGGGCGGACGGCGGTTCCCGCCACCACCCGTCCAGGTAAAGCAGATTCAGTCTATCGAGCGCAGCACATCCCGCACGTGGTCGATCAATTCATTGATCTGGCCCTTGGTGATGATCAGCGGCGGCGACAGCGCGATGATGTCGCCCGTGGTGCGGATCAGCGCGCCGCGCTCGAACGCCTTGACGAAGGCCGAGAAGGCACGCTTGGTCGGCTGGCCCGCGATCGGCGCCAGCTCGATCGCGCCGATCAGGCCGATGTTCCGGATATCGATGACGTTCGGTTCGCCCTTCAGCGAATGCAGCGCGTCTTCCCAGTACGGCGCCAGTTCCTCGCCACGGGTCAGCAGGCCCTCTTCCTTGTAGGTATCGAGCGTGCCCAAAGCCGCCGCGCAGGCGATCGGGTTGCCAGAATAGGTGTAGCCGTGGAAGAACTCGATCATATGTTCTGGGCCAGTCATGAAGGCGTCGTGGATTTCCTTCTTCACGAACACCGCGCCCATCGGGATGACGCCGTTGGAGACGCCCTTGGCAGTGGTCATGATGTCGGGCGTGACGCCGAAATAGTCGGCCGCGAACGGCGTGCCGAGACGGCCGAAGCCGGTGATGACCTCGTCGAAGATCAACAGGATGCCGTGCTTGGTGCAGATCTCGCGCAGCTTCTGCAGGTAACCCTTGGGCGGCAGGATGACGCCGGTGGAGCCGGCGACCGGCTCGACGATGACGGCGGCGATGGTCGAGGCGTCATGCAGGGCGACGATGCGCTCCAGCTCGTTGGCGAGTTCCGCCCCATGCTCCGGCACGCCCTTCGAGAACGCATTCTTCTCCGGCAGATGGGTGTGCGGCATGTGGTCGACGCCACCGAGCAGCGTGCCGAACATCTTGCGGTTGCTGACGATGCCGCCGACCGAGATGCCGCCGAAATTGACGCCGTGATAGCCGCGTTCGCGACCGATCAGGCGGGTGCGCGAGCCCTCACCCTTGGCACGGTGATAGGCTATCGCCATCTTCAGTGCGGTGTCGACCGATTCCGAGCCGGAGTTGGTGAAGAACACGTGGTCCATGCCCTTCGGCGCGATGTCGACCAGGCGGTTCGCCAGTTCGAAGACAATCGGATGGCCCATCTGGAAGGCCGGAGCATAGTCGAGTTCCGCCGCCTGGTGCTGGATGGCTTCGGTGATCTTCGGCCGGCAGTGGCCGGCATTGACGCACCAGAGGCCGGCGGTGCCGTCGAGCACCTTGCGGCCATCGCTGGTCGTGTAATGCATGTCCTTGGCGGACACCATCATGCGCGGGGCCTGTTTGAACTGCCGGTTTGCCGTGAACGGCATCCAGAATGCGCTGAGATCGTTCGGCGTGACTTTCAGCCGGTTGGACATGACCAAGACTTCCCCTTGTAACCTTGTTTCGGTGCGCCCAACGCTTGGTCTTTGCCGCGTTTTCATGCTACGCAAATTTTTGACCGATTGGACAAACGTTAGCACCGCCCTGTCGGCGGTCAAGGGATTACTAGCGGAAATGCGGCACCTGAAGTGCGTTCCACAGGCCAAAGAAAAACTGGTCCAGAGAATTGGTCCAGATGACCGTCAACGCGAGGGCCCGCAACGGTGACCACCAGCACGGACGCCCCTCGCCGCACCCGCATCCAGCAGGAAAAGCGTGAACTCATCCTGGAGGCGGCGCTCGAGGTTTTCTCCACCAACGGTTTTCGCGGGTCGACCATCGACCAGATCGCCGAAGCCGCCGGAATGTCGAAGCCGAACCTGCTTTACTACTTCCGCCGCAAGGAGGATATTCACGAGACGCTGATGCAGCGCCTGCTCGACACCTGGCTGGCGCCGCTGCGCGAATTGGACGACATCGGCGATCCCCTCACCGAATTGCGCAGCTACATCAGGCGCAAGCTGGAGATGGCGCGCGATTTTCCGCGCGAGAGCCGGCTGTTCGCCAACGAGATCCTGCAAGGCGCGCCGCGCATCATGCCGCTGCTGACCGGCGAACTGAAGACGCTGGTCGACGAGAAGGCCGCTGTCATCAAGGGCTGGATGCGCGCCGGCAAGATCGCCAGGACCGACCCCTGGCATCTGATCTTCTCGATCTGGGCGACGACGCAGCATTATGCCGATTTCGACGTCCAGGTTCGCGCCGTGCTCGGCGCCGACCGCGGCGGCGATGGTCGCTTCGAGGATGCCGCGCGCTTCCTGGAGCAGTTGTTCCTCGACGGGCTGAAGCCGAAAAACTAACTTTCGGCTGGTATCACGCGCTGCGCCGTTCGGCCGGCAGCGCGTCCAGCAATGTCTGCAGCTTGGCGATCGAGTTCTGCTCGGCAAGCGGCGTGTAGACGATCAGCTTCATGTCGGAGCCGTCGCCGATCGACAAGCTCATATGCTCGAAGGTCATAGCGCCAACGGTCGGGTGCCGGACATGCTTCACCCCCGACAATCGGTGCGCGACGTCGCGCTGCGGCCACCAGGCCCGAAATTCGGGGCTCGAGCGCGTCATCAACTCGATCAGCCGCTCGAAATCCGGATCGCCGACATATTTGGCGCTTGCGGCCCGGAACGAGGCCAGCACGATGCGCGCCAGCTGTTCCCAGTCGACCAGCAGCCGCCGGTGGTGCGGATTGGTGAACACCATGTGGACGATGTTGCGGGCATCGCCCTCCAGCACACCGTAGTCGCCGAACACGGCCGCCGCCGCCGGGTTCCAGGCCAGCACGTCCCAGCGCCGGCCGACGACATAGGCCGGCTGCAGCACCAGGCTTTGCAGCATGTGCAGCAAGGGGCCGTCGACCTTTTCCGGCGCCACGGCGCGATGCTGCGGCTGCTGGCGTCCAGCGAGGATGAACAGGTGCTGTCTTTCGGCGGCGTCGAGGCGCAGCGCCTCGGCAAGCGCCGTCAGCACCTCGACCGAAGGCCTGACCTCCCGCCCCTGCTCCAGCCATGTGTACCAGGTGGTGCCGACGCCGGCGATCATCGCCACCTCCTCACGGCGCAGGCCCGGCGTACGCCGCCTGAGACCGGCGGCAACGCCGGCGGCCGAGGGCGTCAGCCTTTCGCGGCGCGAGCGCAGGAAGGCGCCCAGCTCGCGCCGGCGGCTGTCTTCGGCGGCATGTGTCGGGGCGGAGCGGGAATCCATGAGCCTATTATAGCAGTATTGATACCAGGATAAAGTTTGAACTGTTTGGCGCGCGCCTGCTGTCCCATCTTTGCTTCGGAGCGACGAAACGGAGGCTCTGAATATGGAACTCAAAGACAAGACAATCCTCATCACCGGGTCGACCGATGGCGTTGGCCGCGTGGTGGCGCAAAGGCTCGGCGCTGATGGCGCCCGCGTGCTGGTGCATGGCCGCGATGCGACGCGCGGCAAGGCGACGGTCACTGAGATCGAAGCGGCCGGGGGCAAGGCCGAGCTTCTGGTCGCCGACCTCTCCTCGCTGGTGGAGGTGCGCCGCCTCGCCGAGGTCGTGCGCGCCAGGACGGACCGCCTCGATATCCTCATCAACAATGCCGGCATCGGCACGGCTGGTGCCAAAAGGCAGGTCAGCGCCGACGGCCACGAATTGCGCTTCGCGGTCAACTATCTCGCCGGTTTCCTGCTGACATCGCAACTTCTGCCATTGCTGAAGGCAAGCGCGCCGGCACGCATCGTCAATGTCGCCTCGTCCGGGCAGCGGGCGATCGACTTCGGCGATGTCATGTTGACCCGCACCTACGACGGCGTGCGCGCCTACTGCCAGAGCAAGCTGGCGCAGATCCTGTTCACCGTCGACCTTGCGCAGGATCTGAAGGGGAGCGCCGTCACCGTCAACGCGCTGCATCCGGCCAGCTACATGAACACCACCATGGTCCGCCAGGCAGGCGTGACGCCATGGAGTTCGGTCGAGACCGGCGCCGAGACGATCCTCAACCTTGCGACATCGCCATCGCTCGAAGGACGCAGCGGCCTCTATTTCGACGGCCTGCGGGAAGCCCGCGCCGACGCCCAGGCCTACAACGCCGGGGCAAGGCAGCAATTGCGCAGTCTGAGCCTGGATCTCGTCGGCTTGACCTCTTCAACATCGAAGGAACAGCATTCATGACCAAGGCAATCGAACATGCCGTTATCATCGGCGGCTCGTCCGGCATCGGCCTGGCGACGGCGCGCAAACTGATTGGCCCCGGCATGAGGGTGACCATCACCGGGCGCAACCAGGACAGGCTCAACAGCGCATGGAAGAGCCTTGGCGGCGCTGTCGACAAGGCCGCATTCGATGCCGCGAAGCCGGACGAGGTCAGCCGGTTCTTCGAGCGCCTCGGCCCCTTCGATCACCTGGTCCTGGCAGCCAGCGGCGGCAAGGGCCTTGGCCCCTTCCAGACGCTTGACCTGACCGACATCGGCAGCGGTGTCGACGAGAAGGTAAGGCCGCAGCTGTCCTGTCTGCAGGCCGCCCTGCCGACGCTGAACAAGAGCGGATCGGCCACCTTCATCTCGGCGGTCTCGGCTCAGCTTGCGACGCCGGGCGTCGCCGGTATCGCCGCCATCAACGGCATGCTTTTAACCGTGGTGCCGATCCTGGCCATGGAGCTGAAGCCGCTGCGCGTCAATGTCGTGGCGCCCGGCGTCATCGACACGCCCTGGTGGGATTTCCTGGCCGAGGAACAGCGGCAGGCGATCTTTGCCGATTATGCCGGCAAGACCCCGGTCGGCCGCATCGGCCGCGCCGAGGACGTCGCCGACGCCATCGCCTTCCTCGTCTCCAACGGCTTCATGACCGGCCAGGTCCTGACCTGCGACGGCGGTCTGCGATTTGCGGCTTGAGCGGCACGGCGAAGGCGCTTTCCTGAGAGCGAGGCTCAATTGGGAGTCAGGCCTGGCCAGAAGGCCAGAGCCATTAGCGCGGCAAAGATCGTATACCAGATTGCCGTATGCGCCGCCTTCATGACCGACCGCCCCGCTTCACGCGCGCGGTCAGGATGCAGCGGGTCGTATATCACCTTGACCGCGGCACCGATCGAGCCGGTCACGTTATTGACCGGTAGGTTCGAGTCGAAGCGCCGGATCTTGCCGAGTCGATCCGTGAATTCGATGGTTGGAGTGCTTGGCGAATCGCCGGAGCTGTCGATTTTCACGACCTTGCCCGTGGCATGGGCGCTGCGGCGGCGCAGCACGAGATCACCATAAGTGTAGGGAACGACCAGCACCAGGACAAAGACGCCGCACAGGAAGCACCAGATCTGCATGTCGGTGGGGACGTAGCCGAACGCTTCGGCGATCGCCCGAAACGGCGACAGCGCGTGGTGGAAGGCTTGCGAAACGCTCCCCCAGAAGCTGTTCCAGCTTTGCTCCATAAAGGCTCCGACAAGCGAAACTGGATCGATCATACAGAGCAATCGCAACGGAGCAATTTACACCTGATCGACAAATCACCCTGCGCGAGAAACCACAAATCGCCGAAGATCCAACTCCAGGCAAAGCCGAGGATTTCACCCGGCGTCCTCCGCCGTCGCCGTCATCGCCGGCGGTCTGCGGTTTGCGGCTTGAGGCCGAACCTAAAGTTGGCCTCTCAGCCAGGCGAGCGTTTCGGCAACGCCGGCAAGGCCGTGCCGCGCGGTGGTGTGGGCGGGTGGTTTGACCCGTATCGATATGCCGCCGGCATCGTTGACGGCTTCGAAGCCGTTTTCGTCCGGCGTGTCGTCGCCCAGGAAGACGGGGCGGCGGCCAGTGAAGGGCGCCATACCCATGAACCGCCGGATCGCGGCACCCTTGGCTGCCTCGAGCGGCAGCAGTTCCACGCCGGCATTGCCTGCAACCACCCGGTAGCCCTCGGGCAGGCTGGCCAATGCCTGCTCGACAAGCTGCGTCGCGCGCGGAAGCAGGTGCGGGGCAGCGCGCGTGTGGATGGCCAGCACACGACCCTTGCGCTCGATATAGGCCTGCCCATGACCGAGCTCGGCCTCGATCTCGTCGGCAAGGGCGGCAATATCCGCCGGCTCTCCAGCGACTTCGACGTCGTCGTCCGGCTGCAGCCTGTGTTCCAGGCCATAAAGCCCAGCCGCGCGCAGTTTCAAAGGGTGAAACAACTGGTCCACGGCCGCCACGGAGCGGCCTGTAATGACGGCCAATGCCCCGCTCAACTTGTGATCCAGGCCTTGCAGCAAAGAGCGAAGCTCGGCGCTGACCGAGACGGCGTCCGGGTGTTCGGCATGTTCCAGCAGGGTGCCGTCAATGTCGAGGAACAGCGCCCATTCGCCGGTCAGCACAGTCTGTGGCTTTGGCAGAGTCTGGCTCATGACATTGCCAGCCGTTTGCGCTCGAACATAGAAACAACATTGTCGGCGCTTGGAGCCTGTCGGTCGCCAGTGCCGGTTGCCCGATCGACGTCACCGCGCTTGCGCAAGCGCGCCGCATCCAGAAGCATGCTGCCGGCCCAGCGATAGACATTGTTGTCGCGGACCATCTGCCGCATCGGCCGCATGCGCTCGCGTTGCTCGTCCGGCGTCATGGTCAGCGCCTGCAGCAGCGCCTCGCTCATCATGGCGGCATCGTAGGGGTTGACGATCAGTGCCTCCAGCAATTCGCGCGAGGCACCGGCGAATGTGCTGAGCATCAAGACACCCTGTTCGTCGCTGCGCGCCGCAACGAATTCCTTTGCGACCAGGTTCATGCCGTCATGCAGGCTGGTGACCATGCAGATGTCGGCGGCACGATAGATCTCATAGATCTGCTCCTGCGTGTGATGTTCGGCCACCATGATCACCGGCCTGTAGCCGTCGCTGCCATAGCGCTCGTTGAGCTCTTCGGCATACCGGTGGCATTCGTCGTGGAGTTGCTTGTAGGCCGGGAGCGTGCCGCGGCTGGGCGCCGCTATCTGCAGCAAGACCAGTTTTCCGATCCATTCCGGGTGTCGTTTGAACAATTCGTCCAGCGCTTGGAACCGATCAAGAATGCCCTTGGTGTAGTCGAGACGTTCGACGCCGACGCCAAGCTTCACATCCGCTTTCAGCCCGAACCTGGCGCGCAGGCGGGCGCGGCAATCGTCGACGTCAGGTAATCTTGCCAGAAGGTCCGCCGGCCATTCTATCGAGATGGGATAGGCGTGCACCAACGTCGTTTGCCCGCCATAGGAGATGGCCGCATCGGCCCGCTCGATGCGGCTTTCCAGGAAGCGATCGACGCTTTCGGTGAAATTGTTGGCGTGGAACTGGGTGTGGAAGCCGATGATCGAGCTGCCGAGCAAACCCTCGAGGATGCGCTCACGCCATGGGCAGATGCTGTACACTTCCGAGTTCGGCCATGGGATGTGCCAGAAGGTGATGACGATCGCCTCGGGCAGGCGCTCGCGGATCATCCGCGGCAGCAGCGCGAAGTGGTAGTCCTGGACCAGCACGATCGGCCGTTCGTTGCGCGCCTCGGCCACCACCGTGTCGGCGAACTTCCGGTTGACGGCTTCATAGGCCTCCCAGTCCGAGGCGCGAAAGATCGGCCGGGTGAAGGCGATATGGCACAGCGGCCAGAGACCCTCATTGGCGAAGCCGAGATAGTAGCCCTGATGCTCTTCCTCCGTCAGCCAGACCCTGCGCAGCGTGTAGGACGGATTGCCGGGCGGCACCTGGACCCGATCGTCCTCGTCGACCATGAGACGGTCCGCCGTTCCACCGCCATAGGCGATCCAGGTGCCGGCGCAGGCGCGGGTAATCGGCTCCAGCGCCGAAACCAGTCCGCTGGCCGGCACGAGCAGTTCGACGCCATTGTCCCTGACGTTGTGGATGTATGGTTCGCGGTTGGAAACCACGATCACCTGCGCATCGGGCAGATCGTCGGCCAGGATCTTGCGCAATGTTTCGGGCGACCATGTCACCAGGGCGGCATCGGCCGATTGGCCGTTCTTTTCGAACTCCCGTATCACCTTGCGCGCCGCTTCCGCGGCCACGTCCTCACCGGCCGGATGTGCAACCGTGGGAGGAGAACTGCGGCGTTGCCGCGATATGGAGAAAAAAACGGCAAGAGCGGAAAGGCCGAGGCTCGCGAAGATCAGAACCCAGAGCAGGCCCGCACCATAATCTGTCATTGGTATGTCAACTCACCTTAGGCCGTTCGGCGGCCTTTTGTTCGTGTTTCCGATTTGAAACTGTCCGCCGGCGACCTGATCGTCGCCCGGACCTGTTTTGTTGCAACGCACAAAGCCGGGATCGGTTCCAGTCAATCTGGCGCGCATCATGTTCTGACGATGAGCGGCACCAGACCCTCATGCCGGTCGGCGAGAAAGGCGACGACCCGGTCGCCGACGCGCTGGAACGTGAGATCGACCACTCTTTCGCCGACGCCCAGATGCCGCAGCGTGAGCGTGTCGATGCCGATCGGCAGCCTCGGACGGGTGACGCGGATTTCCCCATCCCAGCCATCGATTTCCAGCCCAAGGCAGGCCTGCATCAGCATGAAGGCGGAGCCCGCCGACCACGCCTGCGGCAAGCAGGCGACGGGATAAGCGATCGGTGCTTCACCCGGCGCGCGCGTAAAACCGCAGAAGAGTTCGGGCAACCGCATGTTGAAATGGACCGCGGATTCGAACGTGCCGCTCATCAGGCGGACCACGCTGTCACGCTCGCCATAGCGCGCCAGGCCGGCGCCGCACATGGCGGTGTCGTGCGGCCAGATCGAGCCATTGTGGTACGACATCGGGTTGAAGAACACGGCATCGTCGGCAAGCGTCCTCAGTCCCCAGCCGGAATGGAAGGAGGCCGAAAGCAGCTGATCGGCCACCATCTGCGCCCGCGCCGGCTCGGGAAGGCCGACAAGCAGAAGATGGCCCGCATTCGAGGTCCGCACCTTGCAGGGCTCGCCGGCACCGTCTATCGCCAGGGCATAGAAGCCGAGATCGTCGAGCCAGAAATCGCGTTCCACCGCCGCCCGCATGGCCTCGGCGCGGCTTTCCCAGTGATCGGCTCTCTCGTCCTCGCCCCGGCGACGGGCGAGCGCCGCCAACCCCCGGAAGGCGGCAAAGACATAGCCTTGCACCTCGACCAGCGCGATCGGACCCTTGGGGATGCGGCCATCGGCATGAAAGACGGAATCGAAGCTGTCCTTCCATCCCTGGTTGGCAAGGCCGGACTCGGCAGCCCGTTGGTAGGTCACGAATCCGGTCTCGCGGCCCGCCTCCTCCGTCCATTCGGCCGCCGCGCACAGCGACGGCCACAGGCTGTCGATGAACGCCATGTCACCGGTACGATCGGCATAGGCACAGGCGAGATGGATATAGAGCGGCGTCGTATCGACGCCGCCATAGTAGCGGCCGAAGGGAAGCTCCCGCAGCGCCGCCATTTCGCCCTTGCGCGTCTCGTGCATGATCTTGCCCGGCTGCGAATCGCTGAACGGCGACGTCTCCGTCGCCTGGTGCTGGGCCAGGAAGGCCAGCACGCCCCGTGCCAGGCCTGGGTTGAGCCAGAGCATCTGCAATGCCGAGATGACGCCGTCACGGCCGAACGCCGTCGAGAACCAGGGGATGCCCGCGTAGGGATAGGGTCCGGTCGCAAGCTCGGTGGTCAGCAGCGCGACATCGGCGCGGGCGCGCTCGACCCAGTCGTTGAAGACGCGACCGGAACTGTGCACCGTCGCGCCATGGCGGCGCTTGGCCCGCATGCCAAAGCGCGCCCGGGCGGCGGCGGCGCGGAAACGGTCGCGATCGGGCGCATCCGCCACCTCGGAACCGACCTCGACATAGAGCACCTTGCTGCTGCGCTTGGTGACCGCGAGCAGGAAATCGGCGCGGTCGGCTGTCAGCTGGTCAGGTGCCTGCGAGAACGAGATCGCCGACGCGCGCGCCAGCCCGTCCAGCCCATCGTAGCGCAGCAGGACGGATGTCGCATCCATCTCGGCCACATGGGTCATGCCGCGCCGCAGCCGTGTCGAGCCGCGCACCTCGAACATGTCCCGGAAATCGGCGGCAAAGTGCAGGGAAACGCCGATTGTCGAGGTTTCCCGGCTGTAGTTGGAAAGGGTGATGCGTTCGAACAGCCTGTCCTGCCAAAGCAGCCGGACGCGTTCGACATGAATCGCGCCCTGCGGAATATCGCGACCGCCGGCGCTGAGCATCGGCAGATTGGTCAGGTTGGTGGTGAACAGCACATTGTCCTGGCTGAGCGAGGCGCCAAGCAGCGATGTCTGCCTGCCGCCGACGGTCAGCCGGAATTCGGAGAGCACCCGTGTGTCGTCACGGAAGAAACCGTCGCCGGCGCCGCGTATGTCGCCATAGGCATCGGCAACCGCGAAACAGTCGCCCTGCTTGAGTGCAAACAGCCGGTGCGGCTCACGAGGAGCGGTCGCGTCGAGCGAGGCAAGCGCTACGGCGGGATCGAGCTGGCGCTCGTCGAGTTGGGTCATTCGTCACGGATCCCTGTCGTTTCGTTCCCGTCGCTGCTCACGACGCCTTCGCCTCACTCGGGACGCCGGTCAGGCGCGCATAGGCGGCCAGATAGTCGCCGGCCATTCTTCTGGCGGAAAAGCGCTTTTCGAAAACAGCTCTCACCTTTCGCCTGTCGAGCCGCAGCAAGCCCGGCACCGCGGCGACGGCGTCATCCATTGTGTCAGCGACAAAGCCGGTCACGCCCTGATCGATGATCTCGGGCAGTGCGCCGCAATTCCAGGCGATCACCGGCGTGCCGCAAGCCATTGCCTCGATGGCGGCAAGTCCGAACGGCTCCGGCCAGTCGATCGGGAACAGCAGACCGGCAGCGTTGCCGAGAAACTTCGCCTTCTCGCCCTCCTCGATCTCGCCGACATAGTCGATACGATCGTCGTCGAGCAAAGGCTCGACCACCTCGTGGAAATAGGCGCGATCGTCGTCGCCGATCTTTGCTGCAAGCTTCAGCCTGAGCCCCGACCGCAAGGCGATCTCGATGGCGCGATCCGGGCGCTTGTCGCGTGAAAGCCGGCCGAGGAAGGCGAGATAGGGTACTTCGCGCGTCGTCTCGAAAGTCGGTTCGTAGATATTGGTCGGCAGTCCGTGGTGGACCGTCGCCAACCAGTTGGCCCTGGCAAGGCCTGCCTTCTGGCTGTGCGAAATGGAAATCATCGGAAAGCGCGGGAAACGCTCATAGGCCGGCGCCAGGTCGACATAGTCCAGCCTGCCATGCGGCGTCGTCACCGTCCGCTGCGCCATGTCCTCGAAGAAGGAAAAGTGCAGGAAGTGGCTGAGGTGGAAGTGGATGACGTCAAACTCTCGCGCGCGTTTGCGCACCTCGGCGAGCATCGAAAGATGCGCCGCGATCTCGGATTTGAGCGGACGCGGATCGAGGCGAAGGGCGCATTCCCGGCCAGCCACCAGCTTCGCGGAGGTCTGGCTGTCGCCGCTGGCAAACAGCGTCACCTCGTGACCCAGATCGACCAGCGCTTCGGTCAGATACGAGACGATGCGCTCGGTACCGCCATAAAGCCGTGGCGGCACCGATTCATAAAGCGGCGCGACATGGGCAATTTTCATATTTCATCCCGGGATGCTCGGCATACAGGTGCGAAATGCGTCAACGGCCCGATTGGTTCCGATTTAAGATCGATGCGGCGGCGCTACCGTGCCGCGGTCGCTATCGAACCGCGCATCCAAGGGAAATGGCGGCCACCGTCGGCTCGGTCATACAGATTGCGCGATCAGCGTCAGAAAACCACCGCCCAGCGCGACATTGCCGACGAAGCCATTGATGCGCGAAGCGCGTTCCGGGCCTCGGTGGTCCCAGAAATTGTGGAACATCGGCGTGGCAACCACGAGGAACAGCAGCAGCACCGCGCAGGCAATTGCCGTCCAGACGCCTGCTATCACCAAGGCGCCGGCAATGATCTGCAGGACAATGCCGGCCGACAGCGCCAACCGCGCCTGCGGCACGCCGCGCGCGGCTATCAGTTGGGTCAGGAAGGTCGCGTTCTGGATGTTGCGCAGGCCGGCGAAGATGAAGGCTGCGCCGAGCAACAGGCGGCCGAGAACCAACAGGGCCGAAAATCGACGGGCATCAAACTCTCCCTTTTAGAACAACTGGAGCGCCGCCTCCTCGACGGCGCTCCAAAACACAATCGCTCAATCAGGCCGCCTTGGCCGCCGGCATCGGATGAAGGGCGTGGAACGGGATGCAGAGCCGGTTCCAGGTGTTGATCATGCCGAGCGCGACGGACAGCTTGACCAGCTCTTCTTCCGAAAAATGCTCGAGCGTCTTGGCATAGAGTTCGTCCGACACGCCGTTGTTGGCGATCAAAGTGACGGCCTCGGTCCAGGCGAAGGCGGCGCGTTCGCGCTCGGAAAACAGCGGCGATTCCTTCCAGGCTGAAACCAGATAGAGCCGTTGCTCGGTCTCGCCGTCGTGCCTCGCCTCGCGGCTGTGCATTTCGACGCAGAACGAGCAGCCATTGATCTGTGATGCCCGCAATTTGATCAGGTGCAGCAAACTCACCTCGAGCCCGCATTCATCGACCGCCTTGTTGAGCGCCGACACCGCTTTCATGATTTCCGGCGCCTTGGCAAAAAATTGCAGCCTCTGTTTCATTCGACTGTCCTTTACGCTTGCTTGGTTGAACTGGATTTCCGCGGCCGCTGATGGCGCGCCACGAAGGCGCAGCCGGCGGCGACCGAACGCGGATCGGCATCGGTCATGTATTCCGCCACGATGTCGGACAGCTTTGCCTCGGCGAGCGCCGCGCGATAAGCGCGCTCGGCCTTCAGCATCGCGACATTGATGCCGCACAGTTTGACATAGGCCGAGGCATCGAGCCTGACCGGACCGTTGCGGCGGATCTCGCCACACCGAAAGGCCGGCTCGCGCCCTTCGACGGCGAGCACGATATCGAGCAGTGTGATGCGCTCGGCCGGCCGCGCCAACCGGTAGCCACCGGCCGGGCCCGAGACCGATTCCAGGATACGCGCCGCGCTCAGCATGTTGAGATGCTTCAGGAGATAGCTCGGCGACAGGCCAAAGGCCTCCGCCATCGCGGCGCCCGATATCGTCGCGTCGCCGTCGACGCCGGCCAGCATGGCGGCGCAGTGGATGGCCGCTTCAACGCCCTCGCCCAGCTTCATCGTGTCGATCTCCAATTCATGGATATCTTTTATCGTGGATACTTGCTATCTGCAATAGGAAAATGAAAAACGGCGCCCGAAGGCGCCGCTTTTTTCGACGAATGGCAGCCCCTACTCCGCCGCCACCTTGGCCATCGGATTGTTCGGGTGGGTCGTCCAGTTCGCATAGATCGGCGACACCGGCTTGCCGGTGCGCTGGTCCATGACGCCGGCCGCCAGCGGCTCCATGGTGATGCAGTTCTCGACCGGGCAGACATTGACGCACAGATTGCAGCCGACGCATTCGGCCTCGATCACCTCGAAGTGTCTCTTGCCATCGACCATGCTGGTGATCGCCTGATGCGAGGTGTCCTCGCAGGCGATGTGGCAGCGGCCGCATTTGATGCAGGCGTCCTGGTCGATACGGGCCTTGGCGACATAGTTGAGGTTAAGGTACTGCCAGTCGGTGACGTTGGGCGTGGCGCGGCCGACAATGTCGTCGAGCGAGGCATGGCCCTTCTCGTCCATCCAGTTCTCCAGACCGGCGATCATCTCCTGCACGATCTTGAAGCCGTAGGTCATCGCTGCCGTGCAGACCTGCACATTGCCGGCGCCGAGCGCCATGAACTCAGCCGCATCGCGCCAGGTGGTGATGCCGCCGATGCCGGAGATCGGCAGGCCGTGAGTTTCGGGATCACGCGCGATCTCGGCCACCATGTTCATGGCGATCGGCTTCACCGCCGGGCCGCAATAGCCGCCATGCGAGCCCTTGCCGTCGATGGTCGGCTGCGGCGCGAAACTGTCGAGGTCGACGCCGGTGATCGAATTGATGGTGTTGATCAGCGACACCGCGTCGGTGCCGCCGGCAAGGGCGGCGCGCGCCGGCTTGCGCACATCGGTGATGTTGGGCGTCAGCTTGGTGATGACCGGCATGCGGGTGTTGGCCTTGCACCAGCGCACCACCATTTCGATGTATTCCGGCACCTGGCCGACGGCGGCACCCATGCCGCGCTCCGACATACCGTGCGGGCAGCCGAAATTGAGCTCGATGCCGTCGGCCTCGGTCTCCTCGACCACCGGCAGGATCGCCTTCCAGCTCTCCTCGACGCAAGGCACCATCAGCGAGACGACGATGGCGCGGTCGGGCCAGTCCTTCTTGACCTGCTTGATCTCGCGCAGATTGACCTGCAGGTCGCGGTCGGTGATCAGCTCGATGTTGTTGAGGCCGAGCAGGCGCCGGTCGGCGCCCCAGATCGCGCCGTAGCGCGGGCCGTTGACGTTGACCACCGGCGGGCCCTCCTCGCCCAGCGTCTTCCACACCACGCCGCCCCAGCCGGCCTTGAAGGCACGGATCACGTTGTAGGCCTTGTCGGTCGGCGGCGCCGAGGCCAGCCAGAACGGATTGGGCGATTTGATGCCGACAAAATTGTTGCGGATGTCTGCCATGACAGGTCCCCTTTCAACCGAGACGAAGGAGCAGTTCGACGGGTGCAAGAATGCCGCCTTCAAGCGCGGCGGTGATATTGGCGATCTTGGTGCGGGCGTCCTCGCCCATGATGAGGCCGACGCCGAGCGGCGGCTTGTTGCCTTCCGCTTGCGCGGCAGCCATTCGCGCACGCATCGTCGCGAAGAACTCGATGGCAAAGGCGCCGCGCGGACGCTCGGCGGTCACCGAGAACCCGGCGGCGACCGCAGCCGAGCGATAGACGTCAGGCGTTGCGACGAAGGACATGGTTTCATCCGATGCCCATGGCAGCGGATAGGTCAGCGCTCCGTCTTTCAGGCGCATCACATCGTAGACGGCGAAAACACCACCCGGCTGCAGCACGCGGGCAGCCTCGCTCATCAGCCTCGGCTTGTCGGGAAGGTTCATACCGACATGCAGGATGACAGCCGCATCGAAGCTGGCATCCGCGAATGGCATGTCCAGCGCGCTGCCTTGCACGAACCGCGTCTTGCCGGCCATCCCGGTTCTCTTCGACAGGCTGGTCGCGATATCGACATAGCTCTGCGTCAGGTCGATGCCGGTGACATCGGCGCCAACGCTGTTGGCGACAAAGCGGGCCGGACCGCCCACGCCTGATCCAATGTCGAGAACCTTGGCCCCCGGCTTCAGCCCCATCTGCTCGATGAGTTCCCTGGTGGCGGCGAAGCCGCCGATGTGAAATTCGTCGACCGCCTCGAGATCGCTGGCGCGCAGATGGGCAACGTCCACACCCCTATCGGCGAACGCGGCAAGGATCCGCTCCTCCAGACCCGATATGTCGTAGTGACGGGCGATGCCCGGTTCCACCGTGGCCATGATCCTATCCCTGAGAGAGGCTCCTGTGGATGCTCTCCGCCGCGTCGCGGCCTTGCGCGACCGCCGAGACGGTCAGGTCGTCGCCGCCGAAGATGCAGTCGCCGCCGGCCCAGACCTTGGCGAGCGAGGTGCGTCCTTCCGCATCGACCTTGATGCGGCCGGCTTCGAGTTCGATCTCGGCACCGCTGCCATTGAGCGCGGCCGGCACGAAACTCTGGCCGATCGCCTTGAACACCTGGTCGGCAACGAGCGTCAGCCTCTCGCCGGTGCCGGCAAGCCTGTCGCCGTTCATGGCGGTGTATTCGAGTTCGATGGCAGACACCTTGCCGCCTTCGGCAATCACCCGCTTCGGCTGCAGCCAGTGGCGGATGGTGACGCCGTTGGCGGCGGCCAGATCCTGCTCGAACCCGGAAGCGTTCATGTGCTCCTGGCCACGCCGGTAGCAGATCGTCACCTCCTCGGCGCCGAGCAGCTTCGACTGCACGGCCGCGTCGATCGCCGTCATGCCACCGCCGATGACGACGACGCGGCGGCCGACCGGCAGGCTGGCGAGATCACTGGCCTGCCGCAGTTCGGCAATGAACTCGACCGCATTGGTGACGCCGTCGGCATCCTCGCCGTCGGCGCGCAGCGCATTGACGCCGCCAAGCCCCATGCCGAGAAACACCGCGTCATAGTTCCGGATCAGGTCGGACAGCTGATAGTCACGGCCAAGCGCCTTGCCGTTCTGGATGTCGATGCCGCCGATGGCAGTGACGTAGTCGACCTCGGCCTGGGCGAAATTGTCGACGCTCTTGTAGGCGGCAATGCCATACTCGTTAAGCCCGCCGGCCTTCGGACGTGCCTCCAGGATGGTCACGTCATGACCATGACGAGCAAGCCGGTGCGCGGCGGCAAGGCCTGCCGGCCCGGCGCCGACCACCGCAACCGTCTTGCCGGTGGCAGTGGCGCGTTGGTAAAACTGCTTGTTCTCGCTCATCGCGACATCGGTGGCGTAGCGCTGCAGGCGGCCGATCTGCACCGGCTTGCCTTCCGCCACTTCGCGCACGCAGACCTCCTCGCAGAGCGTCTCGGTCGGGCAGACGCGGGCGCACATGCCGCCCAGAATGTTCTGGTCGAAGATGGTCTTGGCCGAACCGATCGGATTGCCGGTCGAGATCTGGCGGATGAACAGGGGAATGTCGATCGAGGTCGGGCATGCATTCATGCACGGCGCGTCGTAGCAGAAATAGCAGCGGTCGGATTCGACCAGCGCCTCGTGATGATCGAGCGGCGGGTGCAGGTCGGAAAAATTGTCCGCATACTGGTCGGCCGCAAGCCGGCCGCCGGCAATACCTTCCTTGAACTGGCCTTCTGGCATCGTCAGTTCCCCATATTTTCGTTTTGGGGAAGGCTAGCACGTTTTATTTTTTTATCAATTGGTCAATTTTCGGTGCAAGGTCATGAAAAGACTGAATAAAAACATGATATTTTTACTCATGTTATGGCGTTTGCAGCGTCAGCGAGTGGCTGGGCTCGACAGCGCGGCCATGGATAGCCCGAACCTCGTCCGCGACCAGTTCCTGCAACCGCCACAGATTGCGGTCGTGGATGCCGAACGCTTCGAGATGACTGACCGTGTTGTAGAGATATTCGGCGCCGGACCCGATATGCCCGCAGGCTCTGGCCAGCACGCTCGCCACCCTGTCCAACGGCTGGTTCAGTGACGTTCCCCTGCCCTTCACGCCAACCCAGAAGCCAAGCGCCCGCAGCGACCCTTGTGCCGTATGCACCGGCAGCCACCTGACCGTGTCGATACTTTCGTGGTCGCTGATCTCGCGCCGCAGTAGCCTTTCGATCTGGGCCGGTTTTTCGCCCTCCGGCAAGCGGTAGATCACGCCGTTGCATCGTCCGCCCCGTTCGAGCGCCATCATCAGCCCCGGCTGCTCGGCGCTGCCGCGCCAACGGACCATGTCGAGGCAGAAAGAGCGATGCCAGCCGAAAGCGGTGGCCCGCTGTCGTTCGACCGACTCGAACTCCGGCTTCCAGATCAGCGATCCATAGGCGAATACCCAAAGCGGCCCCTCGTCGGCTTCACCGGACAGCCGCAAGGCAAGGGGCCGGAAATCCTCGTCTTTCAACTCGGTCCAGCTCGGGTCCGGGCCAGGATCGGCCTCCTCCCGATGACACAATGCGACAAGCTCAGGCGTGAGCGACATCCGGCGCATGAAACGACACCCCCTCGATACCGCAGAGAAATCGAAAACCGCTGGGCGCGCAACCTGGGAACGCTTGTCATGGATCGACATTATTGTTTGGGCGGTTGTCGGATTTCCATCGAGAAGATCGTCCTAGGATGGATCGACCGACGATCAATGCATAACCGGTGAGGAGACCGACCATGCCAAAATCCCCGATGCCCTTCTTCTGGTACGAATTGATGACCACAGACCTCGACGCCGCCGAGGCGTTCTACACCAAGGTGGTCGGCTGGACGGCGCAGCCTTTCGACAAGGCTCCGGGCATGCCGCGCTATATCGTCATGAATGTCGGCGAGCGTGGCGTCGGCGGGCTGATGACGATACCCGAGGACGCCGCCAAGATGGGCATGCCGCCCGCCTGGCTCGGCTACATCCATACCAGGGATGTCGATGCCGCGACGGCATCGCTGGAGAAAGCTGGCGGTAAGGTTCACCGCCGGCCCGACGACATTCCGGGCGTCGGCCGCTTTGCCGTCGTCGCCGATCCGCAAGGCGCCACCTTCATGTTCCTGCAGCCGAACGGCCCTGACCAGCCCATCGTGCCGGCCAGCACGCCAGGCCATATCGGCTGGCACGAGCTTTACACATCGGATTGGAAGGCGGCGTTCGATTTCTATTCCGACCAGTTCGGCTGGGTCGATGCCGGCGATTTCGACATGGGCCCGATGGGCACCTACCAGACCTTCACCGCCGGCCCCGAATCCGGAGGCGGTATCATGAACAAGCCTGAACAGATCCCGGTCCCGGTCTGGCAGTTCTATTTCAACGTTCCGGCCATCGACGCGGCGACCAAGCGGGTGACCGACAATGGCGGCAAGATCCTGATGGGCCCGATGGAGGTCCCCGGCGGCAGCTGGGTCGTGCAGTGCCAGGATCCGCAAGGCGCCCATTTCGCATTGATGGCGCCGGTGCGCTGACGGCGATCACCACCGGTGGGTACGAAGCGCCGGCCTTTCATCGCACCAGTGATGAAAGGCCGCGTTCCTCTGCCTGGCCGTCTATTCCGGCGTCAGCACCGCGACCTTCAGCTCAGCCTTTTTCGCGCCGCTGAACTGGACGGTGGCCGGGCCGGCAGCAAGCTTGAAACGCACGCTCTTGCGGATGCTCGGACAGGTCTTCACGCCGCTGTAGCCCGCCGACTTCACGGCGTGGCCGTCCTGGATGACATCGACCCAGGCCTCGCCCGACAGGCTTATCTGGATGGTGCCCTCGGGCGGCACCACCACGCTGGCCACGGCACCGAACGTGCCTGATGCGGGGGCATGTTCGGGCGGTAGCGTAAAACCGGCTTGCTCCGCCGGGACCAGCGCCAGATCCGCGGCAGCGCCCACCGCAAGCATCGCTCCAGACGGCGTTGCAGGCGCGGCGGCAAACAACGCCTGTTCCCGCGTCACCGGCCATTTGAAGGCCTCGCAGCCGGCATCCTCGGCCATGGCGAAGCTGGTCCCTGCAAGGATTGCGAATAGGCTGATGGCGACTTTTTTCATAGCTAAGGAACCCCACGGTTTAGAGTGTCCATATCAATACAACCATGGCGATATGAATGCAACCCTGGCGAGAACAATATGAAAGGTCAAACCGGGGAACATTTCCAATCACCGATTGTTGATGGCAGGCCATGGGAAGTGAATGGTCCATTGCCGGGCGATAATTTATGGCCGGTCCGGAAGCAAAATGGAGTCATTTATGAAGCTTTTCGAAAGCCTCGCCAAATACCAGCCGCAGGCTCTGGGCGTGCTGCGCATCATGACCGCGCTGCAGTTCATCGAACACGGCAGCCAGAAATTGTTCAATTTTCCGGTCGGCGACCAACCCCACGCCCTCACCGGGCTGACACTCGCTGCTGGAATTCTCGAATTCGCCGGCGGTATCCTGCTGGCGCTGGGCCTGTTCACCCGCCCGGTCGCGTTCCTGCTGGCCGGCGAAATGGCGATCGCCTATTTCATGGCGCACATGCCGCGCGACTTCTTCCCCGTCAACAACGGCGGCGATCTGGCGATCTCGTTCTGCTTCATCTTCCTCTATCTGGTGTTTGCCGGCGCCGGTGCTTTTGCGCTGGACACTCGCCGCAGCGCCTGACCGTCTTGAAAGGGATGCGCGCCCAATGCATGTCGCCCAAAAGTGCCAGCGGTTTTGGGACAACGACATGCATAAAAAGAACCTGAAGCGCATCGGCAAAGCCGAAGCGCTTCACGCGCGCATCCGCTCGAAATTGGTATCGAACAGCGGCGCCGCCTGCATGCGCGCGGCATGGCGTTTGCCCAGCAACTCGATCTCGAAGCCGTCGCTCTCGTCGGCGATCTCCTTCGGCACATAGCCGACGGCGACGGATTGTTTCGAGTGATGCGCGTAGCCGCCCGAAGTGACCCAGCCGCGCACCGCGCCGCCGAACCAGATCGGCTCGTCGCCGATGACATCGGCGTCGTCGGCATCGACGATGAAGGCGCGCAGCCGCAGCTTGCCGCCTTGCTTGCGCTCGGCGAGTGCCGCGGCCTTGCCGATGAAATCCGCTTCCTTGCTATAGGCAACGAAGCAGTCGAGACCGGCTTCCAGCGGCCCATAGATCGGCCGGTACTCGCGCCCCCATGAGCCGTAGTTCTTCTCGAGCCTGAGCGCGTTGAGCGCACGCGATCCGAACAGGCCGATGCCGAACTCCGCCCCGGCCGCCATCAAGGCCTGGAATGCGGCGCGCTGATACTCCGGCGGCACCCACATCTCGTAGCCGAGATCGCCGGTGTAGCTGACGCGGCCGACCAGGCAAGGCGCCATGCCGATGTCCATCCTGCCCATGGCCATGAACGGAAACGCGGCATTCGACACGTCCGAGCGCGTGGCTTTCGCTAGCACATCCCGCGCCGTCGGCCCGGCAATCGACAGGCCGGTGAGTTTCTGGCCCAGCGCCTCGACATGCACCGAACCATCGTCGGGCAAATGCTTCTCGAACCAGCGCATATGGTATTGCTCGGCGATGCCGGAGCCGGCGAGGAACCAGCCTTCGCCATCGAGATTGGCGAGCGTGAAATCACCGATCAGCTTGCCGTCTTCCTTCAGCATCGGTGCCAGCGTCATACGGCCGGGCTTCGGCAGTTTGCAGGCGAGCATCCGGTCGAGCCAGGCGGCGGCCCCCTCGCCCGTCACCTTGTATTTGGCGAAGCTTGAAATCTCGGACAGGCCGACACCATCGCGAACGGTCGCGACCTCCCTGGCGACCTGTGTGAAATCGCTCGAGCGGCGCCACGAGAACTCGTCCTTGACGCCTTCGGGCGCATACCAGAGCGGCACCTCCAGCCCATAGGCGACGCCCCACTGCGCCCCTTTGGCGGACAACAAATCGTAAACCGGCGTCGTCTTCAGCGGCCGCCCGGCCGGCAGTTCCTCATTGGGGAAGCGGATCGAAAAACGCCTGGAATAGTTCTCGCGCACCTTGGCGTTGGTGTAGGCCATCGTCGCCCAATCGCCATAACGCGCGACATCCATCGCCCAGATATCGGCGCCGGGATCGCCTTCGATCATCCAGTTGGACAGCGCCAGGCCGACGCCGCCGCCTTGGCTGAAGCCGGCCATGACACCGCAGGCGACCCAGAAGCCCGGCAGGCCCCGCACCGGCCCGACCAGCGGGTTGCCATCGGGTGCGAAGGTGAAAGGCCCGTTGATGATCTGCTTGATGCCGGTGTTCTGGAAGGCCGGGAAATGCCGGAACCCGACCTCCAGCGACGGCGCGATGCGGTCGATGTCCGGCGCCAGCAATTCATGGCCGAAATTCCATGGCGTCTGGAACTCGGACCACGGCTTGTTGGCCTTCTCATAGGTGCCCATCAGCATGCCGCCACGCTCCTGGCGCAGATAGAGCTCGCCATCGAAATCGACCGCGTGGATGATCTCGGTGCCGGTCTTGGCGTTCCAGGCGGCGACCTCCGGCATGTCCTCGGTGATCAGGTACATGTGCTCCATCGCCAGCACCGGCAGTTCGAGGCCAACCATGCGGCCGACCTCGCGCGCCCACAGGCCGCCGGCATTGACGACATGCTCGGCCACCACCTCGCCCTTGTTGGTGATGACGCGCCACATCCCGTCGGCGCGCCGCACGATGTCCTCCACCTTGGTGAAGCGCTCGACCTCCGCGCCCAACTTCCGCGCGGCCTTGGCATAGGCGTGGGTGACCCCCGACGGATCGAGATGACCGTCCTCCTTGTTTCTGACAGCGCCGACGAACTGCTTGGGATCGAGCAGCGGCATCAGCTCGGCCGCCTCTTTCGGCGAGATCTCCTCAAGCTCGATGCCGAGATAGCGGCCCTTGGCGACGACGCCGCGCAGCCAGTCCAGCCGCGCCTCGGTCGCCGCCAGAAGCACGCCGCCGGTCAGATGCACGCCGGTCGCCTGGCCGGAAAGCTCCTCGATCTCCTTGTAGAGGCCGATCGTGTATTTCTGCAGCTTGGCGACGTTGGGGTCGCCATTGATCGTGTGCATGCCGCCGGCCGCGTGCCAGGTCGAACCCGAGGTCAGTTCGTCGCGTTCCAGAAGAACGACGTCCGTCCAGCCATGGCGGGCCAGATGGAACAGCACGGAGCACCCGACGACACCGCCGCCAATGACCACGACCTTTGCATGCGATTTCATGGATTTTTCTCTGATATCAGTGAGTTGGATGGGTGAGATGTATCGATATGGGAGGTATCACGGCTCGCCCTGCCCGATCGCTTCCTTGCGCCTGGCCATGTAAGCCTCAAGCGCCTCGCGCACGGCGATATCCATCACCGGCTCGACATAATCCTCCAGCGCCTTCTTCCACAGCCGCGTCGCACGCGCCGTCGCGTCGAGCCCGCCGGCCTCCTGCCAGGCTTCGTAGTTCTGCCAGTTGGACAGCATCGGCTGGTAGAAGGCGGTGGCGTAGCGCTCCAGCGTGTGCGGCTCGCCGAAGAAATGACCGCCGGTCGGCACCGCGCCCAGCGCTTCGACGGCAAGCTCGGCCTCGTTGACCTCGATCGGGCGCAAAAACTCCATCATGTGCTGGATCATCTCGACATCGATGATGAGCTTCTCGAACGATGCCGTCAGGCCGCCCTCCTGCCAGCCGGCGGCATGATAGACGAGGTTGCCATGGCCGAGCACCGCGCCCCACAGCGCCATCAGCGTCTCATAGGCGCCTTGTGCATCGGCGGCGTTGGAGGCCGAGCCCGGCGTCGTGCGGTAGGGCAGTCCGTAGCGCCGCGCCAGTTGCCCGGACGCGATGTTGGCCTTGGTGTTTTCGGGCGTGCCGAAGGCCGGCGCGCCCGACTTCATGTCGACATTGGAGGTGAAGGCGCCGTACATGACTGGTGCGCCCGGACGCACAAGCTGCGTCAGCACGACGCCGAACAGCGCCTCGGCATTCTGCTGCGCCAGCGCGCCGGCCAGTGTCACCGGGCTCATGGCGCCCATCAGCGTGAACGGCGTCACCGCCACTGACTGGCCGAATTCGGCCATGGTCATCAGCCCCTCGGCCATCATCTCGTCGAAGCGGCGCGGCGAGTTGACCGAGATGATGGTGGTGACGCCGGGATCGTCGCGCATCTGGTCCAGTGTCAGCCCGCGCGCGATCGCCATCATCTCGATGCCGTCCAGCGCCCTGCCCCGGCCGATCGCCGAGACATGGAAACTCTTGTCGGTCAGCGTCAGATTGGTGAAGTAGGTGTCGAGATGGCGGGAGTTCGCAGGCAGCTCCACCGGCGCGCAGACCTGGTTGCCGAGCATGTGGATGCAGTTGAAATGCTGCGCCAGCCGGGTGAGATCGCGGTAGTCGCGCAAATTGCCTGCACGGCGGCCGCGCTCCATGTCGTGCACATTGGGGGGGGCCGGCGACGAGGGTGAAGTTGATGGTGTTGCCGCCGAGATGAACGGCGTTGGCCCGATTGCGCGGCATCAGCGTGTAGCTGGATTGCGTTGTCTTCAGCGCCTCGGCGACCAGGCCGCGATCGATGCGGACATTGGCTGAGGCATGATCGACCCTGGCCCCTGCCTTCTCGAACAGCGACAGCGCGCGCGGGCTCATCACCTCGATGCCGAAATTCTCCAATATGTGCATCGACGCCTGATGGATCTGCTCGATCTGGTCGTCCGAGAGCATCGCCATCGGCGGATAGGGATTGGTCACCCGCCTGAGCGGCAATTGCGGGATGGCCGACGGCCCCCTGTTGCTGGTGCGCTCGGCGCCGCGTTTGCGTCTTGGTTCGTTCATGCCGGATATCAAAGCGCCGGCAAACCAGGCAAGCTGTCAGAAATGCGCCGTTTGCGGGCGTGATTTTAGCCACGGCGGCATTTCTGCAATGTCTGTTTAGAAAAAGCGACGAAATGCGTCGGATTATTACTATGGAGTTTTCTCGAGTGGATGCGCCGATGACGCGTTAACGGACGCAGCAAGATTCCTTTTATATTTTCGCCCTATTGCTCTTCCAATGCGTAGCTCGAGTTTTAGTAAAATTGGTGCGGTTTGCGTGCTGCTGGCGCTTTCGGCCTGTGCCACGGCGCCCAGTCATATCAACAATGTCTGCGCCGTCTTCGACCAGAACGACGGCTGGTTCGACAACTGGCAGTCGGCCGCCGAGCGCACGCAGCGGAAATACGGCGTGCCGGTGCCCGTGCTGATGGCGACGGTGCGCAAGGAATCCGGCTTCAAGAGCAATGCCCGGCCGCCGCGCACCAAGCTGCTCGGCTTCATTCCGTGGAAACACGTCTCGTCGGCCAAGGGGTTCTCACAGGCGCTGGACGGCACCTGGTCGCAATATCAGACGGAGACTGGCAACTGGGCGGCGCGGCGGACAAAATTCGCCGACGCGGTCGATTTCGTTGGCTGGTATCATTCCAAGACGGCAGACAGCTATGGCGTCGCCCGCAACGACACCTACAATCTCTATCTCGCCTACTATCTCGGCTGGACCGCCTATGGCCGCGGCAACCGCGGCGATGCCGGCGTCCAGGGCTACGCCCGGGCCACCGAAAAGATGGCGCGGGACTATGCGCAGCAATTGAGCCAGTGCGGCAATTGATCCAGCCGCTGCGCTGACCGGAGCAATTCCAGGAAAAGTTTGAAACGGTTTTCCGTCCGGAATTGGTCAAAAGAAACAGCCTCCGCCGTCAGTTCGGCTTTTTGCCGCGTGGAGGCTTGGGCGTGGAAGTGGGCGCCTCCGAAACAGGCGGCGCGTCTTCCGGCACGCCCTCATGCGCGGCATGGTCCTTGTCGAACTTGATCACCGGCTCCATCTTGGCCAGCACGTCGTCGGCCAGCCAGCACAGGCTCATATGGCCGTCGCCGAGATGCTTGACGGGCGGCACCTTGGTCTCGCACAGATTGTCCGGCACCAGTTTCTTGTAGCCGCAACGCGTCTGGAACGGGCAGCCGGTCGGCGGGTTCATCGCCGAGGGGATGTCGCCTTCGAGGACGATGTGCTTTTTCACCACGCTCGTGTCGGCAATCGGGATCGCCGACAGCAGCGCCTCGGTATAGGGGTGATAGGGCGGCGCGAAGATCTGGTCGGTCGTACCCTGCTCGACGATATAGCCCAGATACATGACGACGACTCGGTCGGCGATGTAGCGCACGACCGACAGATCGTGGCTGATGAACAGCATCGTCGTCTTGTTCTTGCGCTGGATGTCCATCAGGAGTTCGGTCACCGCCGCCTGCACGGACACGTCCAATGCCGACACCGGCTCGTCGGCGACCACCACCTTGGCATCGCCGGCAAAGGCGCGCGCCACGCCGATGCGCTGCTTCTGGCCGCCGGACAGCTGGCGCGGCTTGCGGGTCTCGAACGCCCGCGGCAGCTTCACCAGGTCGAGCAATTCCAGCATGCGCTTGCGGCGGTCGGCGACCGTCTTGCCGACATTGAATTTCTCCAGCGTGCGGATGATCTGCGAACCGACAGAATGGCTGGGATTGAGCGTGTCGAACGGGTTCTGGAACACCATCTGGATTGACGACACGGTTTCGACACTGCGGCTCTCGATGCCGGTCGACTGGATTTCCTTGTTGCCCAGCGTCACAGTGCCGGCACTTGCCGTCTCCAGTCCGAGCAGCACCTTGGCCAGCGTCGACTTTCCGCAGCCGGATTCGCCGACGATGGCGACGGTTTCGGATTCTCGCGCCATGAACGAGATCGTCTCGTTGGCCTTGACGACGCGGCCCTCGCTCGAGCCGAACACCTCGCTGCCGCCGACCTTGTAGTATTTTCTCAAATCCTCGATCTTGAGCACCGGCGCGCCGGGCACGACGCGCTCTTTGACCTTCTTGGCGCCGGGTGGCAGCGCTTCCCAGTCGATCTCGTTGAAGCGCACGCAACGCGAGAAATGGCCTTCGTGCCCCGCGACCTCGATCATCGGGATTTCGGCGGCGTTGCAGACGCCCTCGACGAAATGGTGGCAGCGCGGGCCGAAATTGCAGCCCTTGGGCCGCTCGTGCGGCAGCGGCAATTGCCCAGGAATGGAGATCAGCGGCCGCGAGTTCTTGTCGGCGCCGGGCAACGGGATCGAGCGGAACAGCCCTTGCGTGTAGGGATGGCGCATCCGGTCGAACACGTCCTTGATCTTGCCGGTCTCGACCGCTTCGCCCGAATACATCACCGTGATGCGGTCGCAGGTCTCGAGGATCAGGCCGAGATTGTGCGAGACGAAGATCATCGACGTGCCGAACTTCTCGCCGAGCCCCTTGACCAGTTCGACGATGCCCGCCTCCACCGTCACGTCGAGCGCCGTCGTCGGCTCGTCGAGCAAAAGCAGCGCCGGCTTCGACAGCAGCGCCATGGCAATGACGATGCGCTGCTGCTGGCCGCCGGAGAGCTGGTGCGGATAGGAGCGCATCATGCGCTCGGGATCGGGCAGCTTGACCGAACGCACCATTTCGAGGGCGCGTTTGTAAGCCTCTTCCTTCGACACCTTGTCGTGGATCAGCGGCACTTCCATCAATTGCTGGCCGACCTTCATCGCCGGATTGAGGCTGGCCATCGGCTCCTGGTAGATCATGGCGATCTTGTTGCCGCGGATGGCGCGCAGTTCCTCGTCTGAAAGCTCGCCCATATCCTTGCCCTGGAACTTGATCTTGCCGCCGACGATCTTTCCGATGTTGGAGAGGTCGCGCATGATGCCGAGCGACACGGTCGACTTGCCGCAGCCGGATTCGCCGACGATGCCCATCGCCTCGCCCGGCATGACCGTGCAAGAAAAATCCATGACGGCCGGGATCTCGCCCTTGCGGGTGAAGAAGGAGATCGACAGGTTTTCGATCTCGATGATCGGCTGGGCCGGATTTCGAACTGCCTCGTTCATGGGTCGCTCCAATCCAATTTTACCAGATGCGGGCCGACGCCCGTCAATCAGTCTTTCATCGATTGTTCGCGCAAGGAGTCGGCGAGCAAATTGAGCCCCAGCACGAACGACATCAGTGCGATCGTCGGCGGCAGCGCCGGGTGGATGAAGGAGCGCAACAGCCGGCTGGCATCCTTGATCGCAGTACCCCAGTCCGGGCTTTCCGGCGCCAGGCCAAGGCCGAAATATCCGAGCGTACCGAGCAGGATCGTGGTGTAGCCGATGCGCAGGCAGGCATCGACGATCAGCGGCCCGCGCGCATTGGGCAGGATTTCCCATAGCATGATGTACCAGGGCGATTCACCGCGCGTCTGCGCCGCCGCCACATAGTCGCGCGTCTTGATGTCCATCACCAGGCCGCGCACGATGCGGAACACGCCGGGGCTGGAGGCGAACACCACCGCCACGAAGATGTTGAGCTGGTTGGGATCGATATGCACGACCTTCAGCGGATCGGCGTCAAACACCAGTCCGGCATAGATCCAGCCGCCGACAATCAGGGTGATGCCGAGCAGGATGTAGAGCCGGTCCGGCCGGTTCTTGTAGCGTGTCCAGAACAGCACGCTAAAGAAGATGATCGGGAACAGGAAGAACACGCCGGCCATGGCATAGGGGATCGGCGTATCCATGATGCCCGGCGTCACCAGCAGGTAAAACAGCAGGATCACCGGGAAGGCCAGCACCAGATTGGCCAGGAACGACAGCACCGTGTCGATCTTGCCGCCATAGTAGCCGGCCGGCAGGCCAAGCGTGATGCCGACCATCAGCGCGAATCCCGTCGCGGCAGGCGCGATAATCAGCACGATCTGGCTGCCATAGACCATGCGCGAAAACACGTCGCGCGCCAGCTTGTCGCCGCCGAAGAGATAGGTCAGCCCCGATTGCGGTTCGATGGCGCCCGGCAGCGCGTCCTTCATGATGGGGACTTGGGCCAACGGATCGAAAGGCGAGATGGTTGCGGCGAAGATCGCCGTGAACAGCCAGAACAGGCAGATGCCGACGCCGACGATGCCGACGCCGCTGTCGAACAGCTGGCCGTAGAGCGCCAGCTTCTTCTTGTAGGCGAAGCTCGCGCCCATGACGATGAGAAGCGCGATCCAGACCGGCCAGAAGCGTGACAGCACTTCGAGAACGACGGTGAAGGCACTGAGATATTGGACCGGCATCCGCTTCGCCTCCTACTGAACTCTGATACGCGGATTGAGAAACGCGTAGCCTACATCGGAAATGAGCTGCGTGATCAAGACGATGAACACCGAAACCAGCGAGCAGCCGAGCAGCAAGTCGATGTCGTTGTTGCCCGCCGCCTCGACCAGCGTGTAGCCAAAGCCCTGGTAGCGGAACATCACCTCGACGATGACGACGCCGGTGAGCAGCCAGGGAAACTGCAGCATGATGACCGTGAACGGCGCAATCAGCGCGTTGCGCAACGCATGTTTGACCACCACGCTGCCGAAGGAGAGACCCTTCAGTCGGGCGGTCCGGATATATTGCTGCGTCATCACCTCGACCATCGAAGCGCGCGTCATGCGGGCGATGTAGCCGATGCCGTAAATCGCCAGCGTCATCACCGGCAAGGTGAAATTGTAGAAGGTGATGCCCTGGCTGGCCGAAGCCGCCGAACCGTTCAGCCAGCCAAGCCATGAGGCGAAGATGACGGTGAAGATGACGCCCGACACATATTCGGGTGTCGCCGTCGAGGCGATCGAGGCCACCGACAGCGTCCGGTCTGTCCGCGAACCTTCGCGCATGCCGGCAAGGATCCCGATCAGGAGCGAGATCGGCACCATCACCAGCAGAACGCAGAGCATCAGGACGCCGGTGGCGCTCAGCGCCGGAAACAGCTTCGACGACACGGCGGTCTTGAACTTGGTCGAGCAACCGAAATCGCCCTGCAGAATGCCGGAGAACGTTGGCACGAGCGGATCGTTGCAGAAGGAGAAACGCTGCGCCGGCTTGCCGGTCGCCGGGTCGGTTACCGGCTGTTTGGGCACGATGCCCAGCCACTGCCCATAGCGGACGAAGAAGTTCTGCCGGTAGCCATGGTTGACCAGCCAGCTCTCGAGCTGCTCGGCCGACGTATGCATTTCGGTCTGGCTGATCGCCAGCTTCTTCAGGTTGGGTTCAAGGTTGATCAGGAAGAAGACGACCATCGTCAGGCACAGCATCGTCAATGCCATGGTGCCGAGACGCCTGATAACGAAAGAAAGCATGGCGGTCCCCTGCCGGTCTGGTTGGGGTTGAAGCCTGCTGGAAAACCACCTCAGCCGCGACGGCAGAACTGGCTGTCAAACAGGCCCTCGAATGCGATCAACTCTGTTTTATTGCACGATCATGCCCGAAAAGTCCGCACCTTTTTGCTGCGCCGACTTCCGGTTTTGGAACCATGCAAGAGCGAGGGAAAGGGGCATAGCACCCCTTTCCCCGATCGCTCCGATCAGGCCTGGTCGAGCCAGATCTTGCCGTAGTCGCGCTCGAACGTCGGGTGCATCTTGTAGTTCTTAACCGCGGCGACCGAGTGGCTGTAGAGCTTGCGCCAGTAGGGCTGGATGATGATGCCGGAATCCTGCAGGATCTGCTCGATATCCTTCATCATCTCCTTGCGCTTGGCGGCGTCGGCAACCGAAAGCGCGGCATTGAGCTTGGCGTCCCACTCGGGGTTCGACCAAGCACACTCGTTCCAGGCCTCACCGGTGCGATAGGCCAGCGCCAGAACCTGGACGCCGAGCGGCCGCATGTTCCAGTTGGTCATCGACAGCGGATACTTCAGCCAGTCGTTCCAGAATGTCGAGCCCGGCAGCACCGTGCGCTTCACCTTGATGCCGGCGTCGCGCATCTGCGCGGCGATGGAATCGCCGGTGTTCTTGTGCCAGTCCTCATCGACCGTGATCAACTCGTGTTCGAAGTCGGCCTGGCCAGCTTCCGCCATCAAGGCTTTTGCCTTGGCCGGATCGCGGGTGAGCTTCGGCAGCTCGTAATACTCCGGATGGATCGGGCAGACATGGTGGTTTTCGGCGACCGAGCCGGCATTGCCGTAGCCGAGCTGGAGGACGACATTGTTGTCGACGCCGAGCTGCAGCGCCTTGCGAACCTTTTCGTTGTCGTAAGGCTTGTTGTTGACGTTGGTGCGGCAGACGATGGTCGAGGCGGTGACGACTTCGGACTTGACCAGGTTCATGCCGTCGAGGATCGACACATAGTCGGCCGACGTCTCGAAATTGGTGTGGACTTCACCCGCCTCGAAGGCGCTGACCATGGCCGCCGGATCGGTGCCGTAGTCGATGAACTCGACGCCGTCGAGATAGACGTCGCCATCCCACCATTTGTTGTCCGCGCGGCGCTTGTAGACCACCTTCTGGCCGACGTCGTAGGAGACGAGTTCGAACGGACCGGTGCCGATCGGGCAGGCTTTGAAATCGCCGCCCTTCTCGTCGAAGCTCTTGTGGACGACGAGAGCGACATAGTCACAGATGCCGGGAATGATCGAGATGTCGGGCTTGGTCAGCGACAGCTTGACGGTCATGTCGTCGACCTTGGTGACCGCGCCTTCACGCAGCTTGCCGGTCTTGTCGTCGAACAGCGTGCCGAGGCGGCCGGGCATGGAATTGCCTTCGGCGGCCTTCTCGCCCCAACGGTTGAAGTTGTGCACCACGTCGTCGGCGGTGAACGCATCGCCGTTGTGCCAGGTCACGCCCTTGCGCACATGCAGCACATACTCGGTGGCATCGTCGTTCACATCCCAGCTCTCCAGCAGATACGGACGGAACGTGTATTCGGTGGTGTACTTGACCAGCGGCTCGAGCGCCTGGCGCTCGGCATTGGCGATCTCCGACCAGTCGGATTTGCGCGGATCCTTCGGATCCTTGACCCACTGGGCGACCTTCAGGATACCACCCTTCTTAGGGGCATCTTCGGCTCGCGCCTCGGTCGGCACCGCAAGACCAAGCATGCCGTAGGCCATCGCAGTGGATGCGCCGAAGACGCTGGCCAGGGCGAGGAATTCGCGGCGATCCACCTTGCCTGCCTTGGCTTCTTCGGCCATCGCCAGGATGTGATCCGGAACGCGATCGCCGTTACTCTTGTAAATCGTCATGACTTAACTCCCATTGTTGGCTTTCCGCCTTTTAACATTCCGCATCCAGGCCATGATGTCAAAGCCGCCATGGATTGGGAATATGTGAACGAATGTGCAACTTTGGAAAGCGGGCGGTTCGCGTGATAACGACAGTCTTGGCGCAAATTTGCTACTGCCCGACGGATTCCTCTGGAATCTCGATAGTCGAATAAACTGAGACATTTACTGAACGCCGGACAGCGCCAGCCTTGGGCCACCATGAGGCCAAAAGCCCCGTCGAAATATCAATATTCCTTCTCGTAGAAAATGCCGCCCTTGGCTTCGCCGGCATCATTGGCCTCGCCGCGCAGTTTGACGCCGCGCCCGACATTGAGGTCGATGGTCGCCTTGCCTGAACCCGGCTTGTCGCCTTTCTGGATCGTCACATAGGTGCGGTCGTTCAAATACTTGCCCGCCGAAACCGCTGTGCCCCCCTTGTCGTCGGTGGTGACATCGAGATCGTCGACGCCGATCGCGCTGCGCAGGTTTTCCAGCAGCGACGTCGAGCCACCGACCCCGGCCAGTTGTCCGGCCGCTTCGGCGAGCTGGGCGATCTGCAGCGGCGACAGGTTCGACATCGAGCGCCCGAAGACCAGCTGCGCCAGCACCTCGTCCTCGGGCAGCGCCGGCACCGAGGAGAAGGTGAATTTCGGATTGGTCGCCTCGCCCGACACCACGATGGTGACGGTGGTGCTGGTCGTCGTCGTTGTCGCCGTCAGGTTGAGGTAAGGCACCAGCGAGCCGGAGAAGCCGACCGTGCCTTCGGTGAACGTCAGCCGCTTGCCGAGGATCGTCAGCCGACCGCGCTGCAGGGTGAAGGTGCCGACCGCTTGCGGCGACGACGCCGGGCCGGTCAGCCGGAGCGAGCCGCCGAGTTCGGCATCGACGCCCCTGCCCTGGATGAAGATCTGGTTCGGCGCGTTGACCGTGACATCGAGAGCGAGGCCGCTGCCGCCGCCACCGCCACTGGTCGTCGGCGGGCGCAGCGCCTTGTCCTGCGCCCGCACTGCGCCCGGCGCATTCTTGTGCTTGACGTCGAGCGCCGCCAGCGAACCTGGCAGCTTGTCAGGAACCGTGATCACCGTCTTGGCGAGATTGATGGTGCCGGCAATCACCGGTGCGGAGGTCAGCGGTCCCTTGATCGTCAGGTCGCCGCCGAGATTGGCGGTCACCACCCGGCCGTCCGTATAGCGGCCGTCGACCAGCTTGATCGACAGATCGGCCGGAAACCCTTGCGCCGGGTTGATGCCGACCGTGCCGCTCGCCGACAGGCTGCCGCGCGTCGACAGCGTGCCGGTCAGCCGGTTGATCCTGGCGACGCCGCCGGCGATCGACACGTCGGCGGCGAGATCGTTGATCGCAAGGCCCGAGCGCGCATCGACCAGGCGCGCGCCTGAGGCGCTGACCGAGCCGCCGATGACAGGCGATGTCGCGGGACCGCGCACCTGCACATTGACATTGGCGGTTCCAGACAGCGACAGACCTTGCGCGGCAAGCTTCTGGCTGAGAAGGCCGAAGGGCACGGCGCCATTGAAGTCGAGCACCAGCGCCGGCGTGCCTGCTGTCGTCACGGTGCCGCCGCCCTTGAGGCCAAGGCCGGCTCCGTCGCTGACATTGGCGTTGAAGGTCAGCTTGTTGACGGCGAAGGTGCCGGAAGAGGAAACGCTCACCGCGCTGACACCGGCACCGCGGGTCTGCGAGGTCTGCACGCCGGCCGCGTCGATGTTGAACGCAGCGGCCGGGCTCGCCGGCGCACCCGTCACCTTCACGGTGCCCGAGATCGAACCGGCGGCATCGAGGCCCGGCGAGAAACTGTTGGCAAGCGACATCGGCACCCGCGCCAGCGTCGCGTTGATGTCGAGCGCCGTGCCGACCTTGCCGGTCACCGTCGCCGTACCGCCACCAAGGTTGAGCACCAGCCGGTCCAGTGTCGTCGTGCCATTGGCGATGCTGACGGTCGAGGCCTGGGCGATGGCTGCCTTGATGCCCTGGATGGTCGCCTGGCCGGAAGCGAGCTCGATGGTGGTCGTGCCGTTGGCCACCTTCACCCTTCCCGCGGCCTGCGCCGGGATGCCCTTGACCGCGGCCCCACCGGAGAAGCCGGTCCAGTCGCCATCGCGCTTCAAATCGACATTGATGCCGCTGATCACGGTGCCGCCGGAGGTGACGGTGTCGGCACGGATTTTTCCGGAGATCACCGGTGCCGCGAGATAGTTGGCGATCAGCGCATCGATGGAAACGGCCTTCGCCTGGAGGTCGCCGCGCGAAATCGAGGCCGTCGCCGCCTTGATCGCGACCTGCGGCGCGGCGCCATTCTTCGAAAAAGCGATGGTGCCACGCACGTCGCCCTCGGCCTTTTCCAGCGCAAGCGCCGCCAGCGGACCGATGTCGGGCAGGTCGAGCGCGATGGTGCCGACCGGCACGAACTTTTCGTCCAGCGCCAGATCGCCGGAGATCCTGTTCTTGCCGAGCGCCAGCAACAGGCCGTTGATGGCACTCTTGCCGTCCGCCGTGTCCAGCACCGCACTGCCTTGCAGCGCCTGGCCGGCGACATTGCCGGTCAGCTGCACATTCGCCGCCGGATTGGCGGCATCGGCCTTGCCGGTGGCGGTGAGCTTCAGCCCAGTGATCTCGCGCGCTGCCACCAGCAGCCGGTCGCTGTCGACCGTCAGCGACAGGTCGGGCGCGGTCGCCGGTCCCTGCGCGTTGAGGGCGAAGGCGATGGCGCCCTTGGCGTCTTTCGACAGCAGGGAGATGTCGGTGAGAGAGCCCTTGATGTCGGCGGCCACCTTGTTGTCGGCGAGGCTCGCCTGGCCCTCGGCAGTCAGCGCGCCCGAAGCCAGCCTCAACCCGTCGACATTGACATTGCCCGCAGCGTCGCGCTTCAGCACAGCACTCAGCTCCGTGCGTTCGGCAAGCACGCCGCGCGCCGCCGCCGGCAGTGCCGCGGAAGCCGCATCGGCTTTCAAGTTGAGGTCGATGGCGCCGTCGGCCAGCGATACCCGGCCGCTAAAACCGCTGTTCAGCACATCGCTCGTCACCGAGCCGCTGTCGATGGTGACGGCGTCCGTGGCGAGGCTGCCGGTCACCTTCGCCGTGACCTTGCCGGCGATCAGCGGTGCGATGGTCGGATTGTCGAGGCCGATCCTGTCAGCTGATACCGTGCCGGAGATCGGACCCGTCCGGGCCTTCAGATCGAAAGCATCGGAATGCAGGGCGACCACGACGCCCTCGACCTTGGTCAGGTTGGTGGCGACCGAGGGCAGGTTCGCCGAAATATCGAGACGCGGCTGCGTGCCTTGCCCGGCAGCTTTCACCGACAGCGCCTGCAGTTCGAGCTTGATCGGGCTTTCAGCACTGCCCAGCGTCAGCGGCAGGCTGGGGCCGGTCGAGGCGAGGTCGAGGGCGAAATCGCTGGCACCGTTCGGATTGAGGGTGCCCGTCGCCTTGCCGGAAATCTTGTCGCCGGAGAGCGTCGCATGATCGAGGGCGACGCCGCCGGCCATGGTGTAGCTGCCGACCGCATCGACGGCGAGCGGCCCGAGCCCGGCCTGGCGGGTCTGGATGGTTTCGACGCCGGCCAGTTGTGCGTTGAACCGAACCTCGGGCGCCGACGGCGAGCCCGTTACTTGCGCAGTGCCGCCGAGCGTGCCCACGGCATCGAGACCGGGCGAAAAATCATTGGCGAGTGCCGCAGGCAGTGCCGAGAATTGCGCGGCGAGGTCGAGCGCCTGGCCAGCGGTGCCGGACAACGTCACCGAGCCGCCGCCGACATCGAGCGCCAGTTTTTCGATGCTGGTCGTGCCATTGGCGATGCTCAACGTCGATGGCTGCGCGATAGCCGCCTTGATGCCGCGAACTGTGGCTTCGCCAGAGGCGATCTCGACGCTGGTCGTGCCGTCAGCGATCTTGACCCGGCCGGCAGCGGTCGCCGGAATGCCCGCTATGGTGGCGCCGCCGGTAAAATTGGTCCAGTCGCCATCGCGCTTCAAGTCGACGCCGATGCCGCTGATTTCGGTGGCGCCCGAGGTGACGCTGTCGGCCTTGATCGAACCGGCGATCGCCGGCGCCTTGAGATAGTTGGCGATCAGCGCGTTGACGGTGATGGCCTTGGCCGTCACCTCGCCGCGCGCAATCGACGTGCTCTTCGCGTCGATGGCGACCGAGGGCGCGTCGCCATCCCTGGCGAAGCGGATGGTGCCGTCGATATCGCCCGTCACCGCCTGGCCGGCGAGCGCTGCCAATTGGTCGATAGCAGGCGCGGCGAGCGTCAGCGTGCCCAAGGGCATGAATTTCTCATCCAGCGCGAGATCGCCCGAGACCTTGTTGTCGCCCAGCGAGACCAGGAAGCCATTGATCGACCGCTTGCCCTCGCTCGTCACCAGCGCCGCCTTGATGTCGAGCGGCTGGTCTTTGACGGAACCGGTCAGCGAAACATTGGCGGCGGGGCTGGCAATATCGGCCTTGCCGCTTGCCGTCAGCTTGATGGCCTTCACCGTGCGGCCCGAGGCCGTCAGGCTGTCGCTGTCGGCGGAGATCGTGAAATCCGGCGCTGTCCTGGCGCCGCTTGCCGACAATGCGAAATCGACGCCGCCGGCAACCGGTACGCCGACCGTCGGCGACAGCACAGAAACATCGCCCAGCCTGCCTTTGATGTCGGCCTGGATGTCGGTGCCTTGCGCGCTGGCGGTGCCGCTGGCGCTGAGCGTGCCGGACGTCAATGAGATCGAGTTGGCGGCAAACGACCCCTGCGGATCGCGGGTCGCGGCGGCCGAGAATTTCACCCGGGCGCCGAGCACCGAGGCGATCTGCGGCGGCAAGGCCGTCGCCACCGCATCGGCATTCATCTTGAGCTGCATCGACAGGTCGGCAAGCGTCACCGTCGCCGTCAGCGAGGCATTGAGCGCGTCGGAGCGCAACGTGCCCTGGTCGATGGCAACGGTGTCCTTGCTGACCGATCCGGCCAGGTCGACATTGACCTTGCCGGTGACCAGCGGCGCCAGTGTCGCCACGTCGGTTTTGAGACCACCCGCCTCCAGCTTGACGGTGACCGGTCCGGCGCGGTTCTGGATGTCGAAGCCGTCGGAATGGATCTGCGCCGCCAGATCGTCCAGCCGCGTGCCGCCGGCGACGATCGAAGCGACAGAGGCGCCGACGTCGATGATCGGGGTCTTGCCGTCACCGAACGCGCGGGCGGTGGCGTTGTTGATCGCCAGCGTGATCGGCTGCGCCTTGCTGCCGACACCGATCACCACCGGCGCGCCCTTGGCGGCGAGTTCGACCGACAGATCGCTGGCGCCGGCAGGATCGACGATGCCGGCCGCGGTGCCGTGCACCGCATCGCTGTCGATGTTGGCGCGGTCGACACTGACGCCGCCGGCTGACGTGGCGGTACCGGCGAAATCGAAGCTGGTCTTGCCGGCAAACAGCGGCTTCAAATTCTCCGGCAGGAAGCGGGCGAAATCGCCATCGCCTTTGGCTTCGACGTGATTGCCCTTGTCGGTCAGTTGATGGCGCCCGGTGAGCTGGGTGACGATCTGGCCATCGACAACGAAGGTACCGATACCGCTCCAGTTGGCCAGCGGACCCGTCCCCGAGACAATGATGTCGACCGGCGGCGCATCAGGCAGATTGAGCAGGTTGGCGATGATACCGCCCGCCGGCTCCGACGCCTTCAGATCGAGGTCGAGCTTGTTGTCGGCTGGCGCGAAATGGACTTTGGCGTCGACATTGCCTTGCTTGCCGTCATGGCGGGTGACGTTGAGCGTCGTCTCGACCGCCAGCGGCGCGGCGTCGGCCTTGAGCATGCCCTTGGCGGCAAGTTCGGCGATACCGCTGCCGGCCAGATCCTGCCCGAGCGCGATTTCGGGGAGATCGATCTGCCTGATGTCAATCGAGACCGGCAGGGTCGTCGTGCCGCTGCTCTGCGCTGGCTGCGTGCTGGCCACCGGCAGCCGCGCCAGTTCGATGCGCTCGGCCGCGATGCGCTCGGCGCTGATGCTTTTCGACAACAGCGCCAGCGGCGACCAGTCGACTGCGACCTTGCGCGCCACCAGCCAGGCGCCTTCACGGTCTTCCAGCACGACATGGTCGACGCTGAGCGCGCCCGACCAGATGCCGTCGATGCCGCTGACGGTGACTTTGCGGTCGTCGCTCGATGCCAGCCGCGAAATGATGCCGGCGAGATTGTCGCGTCCACGCTCTGTCTTGGTCAGCACCACCAGCGCGCCGATCGCCCCGGCGACCGCGACGAGCAGCGTGTAGAGGACAATGCGAAGGATGCGCCTGACTGTCTTCATCGCTCAGAACGCCTGTCCGATGCCGGCATAGATGCCAAAATGCGGATCGCCCGGATCGCGGTTCAATGGCACCGCGGCGTCGATGCGCAGCGGCCCGAACGGGGTGACATAGCGCAGGCCGACACCGGCGCCGACCTTGACGTCGGCGAAATCGGGGACCGATTTGGTCGACACCGTGCCTGCGTCGACGAACGGCACGATGCCGATCGTGTCTGTGATCGCAATGCGCATTTCGACCGAGGTCTCGAAGAAGGACAGGCCGCCGATCGGCTGGCCGTTGAAGTCCTTGGGGCCGATGCCTTGATAGGCATAGCCGCGCACCGAGCCGCCACCGCCGGAATAGAAGCGCCGGTCGGCCGGGACGTGTTCGAGGCTGGTGCCGACGATCGAGCCGACGGCGACACGCTCGGCCAGCACGAACTTCGAAGCCGAATCCAGCGACTGATAAGCCGATCCCTCGCCCTTCAGCTTGAGGAAGGCCGCACCGCTCAAAATGTCGTAGCTCGGTTCGGCATAGGCCAGCACCCGGAAGCCGCCGGTCGGGTTCAGCCTGTTGTCCCTGTTGTCGTAGACATATTGCAGCGGAATGCTGGCGATCAGATATTTGTGCTTGCCGAAAGCGTCGTGGATTCGGGAATAGTCGAGCGACACTTCCGCCGATACCGTCTGCTTCTTGGTCAGTTCGTAGGACAGGCCGGTGCTGCCCTTGACCGAGAAATGGTCATAGGCGTCCGGATGCTCGAGCACGGTCTTGAAGCTGGCGAAGAATTTTGATGCCGGCCCGATCACGCCGGGCTTTTCGAACATGATGCCGGCATTGTAGTTGAGCTGGCTCAGATCATTGCTGCCGATGCCGCTGATGGCGCCGTCGATGCGCAGCTTTTCAGCCCGGCCGAACAGGTTGCGGTGGCCCCAATAGCCTTCCAGACCGAGGCCCTCGGTGTTGGAGAAGGTGCCGCCGACGCCGAAATAGCGCGGCTTGCGCTCGCTGACCTGAACACCGATGGGAATGTTGCCGTCGGCATCGAGCTTGTCGGCTTCCTTGAACGTCACGCTGTTGAAGACCTCGAGCGCCAGCAACCGGTCGCGCGCATCGCTGATCTCGTCGGGTGAGTATTGCCGGCCGCGCTGGAGGCCGGTCATGTATTCGGTGAACTCGCGGTCGACCTTTTCGGTGCCTTCCACCGTGGTGTCGCCGTAGCCGGCGACCGGCCCGGCGGCGACCGTCAGTGTCACGTCGAGCGTCGAGGTGGCATGGTCGGCGACGATCTGGCGGTCGGTCACCTTGGCCAGCGGCCTGCCCTCCTGCTTCAACGCCCGCACGATCAGCGCCTCGGCCTTGAGCACGGCGCCGGAACCGGCGTCACCGCCGGCGATCAGGCCATAATCGGCGCTCATCAGCCCCGCCGCGTCGCCCTCCAGCCGGATATTGCCGAGAGTGAATTTCGGCCCGCTGGCGATGTCGATGGCCACCGGAACCGGCTGCTGGCCCTTGAATTCGGCATCGGGCGGCAAATCGTCGAGCGGCTTGCCGTCGATGGTGATGGTGACGACGCCTTCGTAGCGGGCATCGGCATAGAGCGCGGCGACCAGTTGCTCACGATCGCTGCGCGCCTTGGCCATCAGCCCGAGCGAGCCGGAAACCGGGCGCTCCTCGTCACTTTTCAGGGCCGAGGCATTTTCGAGCCTCTTGACGAGATCCTTGTCGGCATCGGGTGCTGTGATGGTCACGGCGTAGCGCAGGGGATCGACGATGTCGGCGTCCTCGTTATCAGACGATCCCCATAGCTTGATGCCGAAAAGCTCGAAAGCGGCGGCATTTCCGGCCTCGGCGACAAGCGCGGTCGAACAGATCATGGCCAAGAGCAGGGCGCGCGAAAGCACACGCCCTGGCGTGGTACCTCCTGACATCCGCTCTTCATGCGCCGGCATTAAGACAACCTAGATTGAAAAACTAAAATTGGAATGAAGTTCTGAAGCGCTCGTAAAGGGGCCACAATCCAATTGTCTGAAATAGGACGGGCTTGGAATTCACACCTTCTGCGTCGCCGCAAGAATGCGTGATCCCCTGTCCTATGGAGGTACTACCGGCCATCGGCCGGAAAGGAAACCGTTGGCAGGCGGAACCCTGCCGCGTCCTGTGTTGACAAGCTTGACTGAAGCTTGAACATGCCTTGACGTCAGCAGTGTCTGGAGGGTGTTATGGCAATGCGCGCGGCTCGTGGTCTGTCGATCCTGATTCTTCTCTTTTTTGCCTGGGCCAATGTCTTAGCCTGGAATGGTGTCGCGCAAGCGGCCGAGGCCCGGCGAATCGCGACAACGGACAATTCCGACTATTTCGGCTTTGATCTCAGATCCGACCAGAATGTCACGCTCGACCAGTGCAAGACGACATGTCTTGGCGATCCGGCCTGCCGCGCCTTCACCTACAACACCAAGGCCAAATGGTGTTTCCTCAAATCCGACTACAACCAGTTGAAATCGTTCAACGGCGCGGTCGCCGGCAAGGTCGTCAACATCGACGGCGACCCCGACATCGGCGCGCCGCCGGAACTCGCCTTCTTCCCCAACTGGATGGCCGATCAGGCCCAGCAATACCGCAACAAGCTGCTCGGTCCGGCCTACACCAAGTCGACCGAAGGGCTGGCCGCGCTGACGAACGCCGCCGAGCAGGCCGTGCTTACCGGCGACCATCGCTCCGCCATGCTGAAATACGAGGCTGCGGTCTCGGTGCTGCCCGACGATGGCCAATTCTGGCTCAATCTGGCGCGTGAAACGCTGGCCACCCAGCCGTCCGCCAACACTTCGGAAGCGTCCACTTTGCCGGCAAACGGCACGTCGGCCGCTTTCAACGCCCACAAGTTGCTGCGCACCGCCAAGACGCGCGCCGAAGTGTTGGCGCTGCTCGGCAACGGCCTCGACAAGCGCGACCTCTACCGGCCGGCGCTGCAGGCCTATGAGGCCAGCCTCGCGCTGGTACCTTCGCCGGCGGTTCAGGCCGATTATACCGATCTCAAAGCCCGCAAGGGCTTCCGCGTCATCGACCACAGCGTCGATGCCGACACCAGCGCGCCGCGCATCTGCGCGCAATTCTCCGAGGATCTGGTCAAGACCGGCGTCGACTACGCCCAATTCGTCACTGTCGACAACGCGCCGCCCAAGGGCGTCGAGGCCAAGGACAAGCAGATCTGCGTCGAAGGGCTCGAGCATGGCCAGCATTACGACGTCACCTTCCGCGCCGGCTTGCCGGCCGCCATTGGCGAGGTGACCGCCGCCCCCGTGGTGCTGTCGATCTATGTGCAGGACCGCGCCCCCTCGGCCCGCTTCACCGGCGACAGCTTCGTGCTGCCGGCCGGCGCGCGCCGCGGCATTCCGGTCGTCACCGTCAACATGAACGCCGCCGAGATGAAGCTCTACCGCATCGGCGATCGTTCGCTGGCGCAGCTTCTGTCAGGCTACCAGTTCCTGCACCAGCTCGACGGCTATGATATCTCCAACATTTCCGAGCAGATGGGCGAGCCGGTCTGGCAAGGCCAACTCGACATCGCCAATGACCTGAACAAGGAGGTCACCACCTCCTTCCCGGTCGACGAAGCACTGCCGCAGCGCAAGCCCGGCGTCTATGTGCTGACCGCTCAGGCCGTCAACGACAAGAGCGACGACTACAACTCGATGGCCACGCAATGGTTCGTCGTCTCCGACATCGGCCTGTCGACCTATACCGGCCAGGACGGGCTCAATGTCTTTGCCCGTTCGCTGGGCAGCGCCAAGCCGATCTCGGGCGCCGAACTGACGCTGGTCGCCAGGAATAACGAGGTTCTCGGCACCGCGACCACGGATGCGGACGGCCACGCCGTCTTCAACCCCGGCCTGACCCGCGGCGACGCCGGCATGGCGCCGGCGGTGCTGATGGCCAAGCAGGGCGACAATGATTTCGTCTTCCTCGACATGGGCCGGGCCGGCTTCGACCTGTCCGACCGCGGCGTCACCGGGCGCGCGGCCCCCGGCGCGCTCGACGTCTATGCCTGGACCGAACGCGGCATCTACCGCGCCGGCGAGGATGTCCATGTCGCGGCGCTTGCCCGCGATGGCGCCGCCAAGGCGGTCGAGAACCTGCCATTGACCTTCATCTTCTCGCGCCCCGACGGCGTCGAGGACCGCCGCATCGTCAGCGACGGCGCATCGGCCGGCGGCCATGCCGTCGACCTGCCGCTCGAACCCAACGCCATGCGCGGCACCTGGTCGGTGTCGATCTACACCGATCCAAAGCAGGCGGCGGTCGCCAGCCAGATGTTCCTGGTCGAGGATTTCGTGCCGGATCGCATCGAATTCGACATGACCGCCGACAAGAAGGAGATCGCGCAGGGCGAAACCGCCAACATCAACATTGACGGCCGCTTCCTCTACGGCGCGCCGGCGGCGGGCCTTGCGCTGGAGGGCGAGTTGACGCTGTCGACGTCCCGCGATTGGGACCGGTTCCAGGGCTTTTCCTTCGGCCTCGCCGACGAGCAGTCGGCCGAACCCACGGTCACCCCCCTCACCGATCTGCCGGTGGTTGGCGACGACGGCAAGGTAACTTTCCCGGTCTCCGCCGATCAACTGCCTTCGACCACCAAGCTGGTCGATGCCAAGGTGACGGTCAGGATGCGCGAAACCGGCGGCCGCGCCATCGAGCGCTCGCTCAACATCGGCATCCGCCCGCAAGGCCATATGATCGGCATCCGGCCGGACTTCGCCGACGGTGAAGTGCCGCAGGGCGGCACGGCCAAGTTCAGCCTGATCGCCGTCGATCCCGACGGCAAGCGCGAGGCGCTGAAAGGCGCGCTGTGGACGCTGGTCAAGGTCGAACGCAACTACCAGTGGTACCGCTCCAACAACTCGTGGAACTACGAGCCGGTCACCCTCACCAAGTCGATCGCCAACGGCCAGATCGACCTCAGCGCCGACGGCGATGCAACGGTCTCCGTACCGGTCGACTGGGGCCAGTACCGGCTCGAGGTCGAAACCGCCGATCCCGAGGGACCGGCGACCAGCTACGAATTCGATGCCGGCTGGTACGTTTCCTCGACCACCACCGAAACGCCCGACGGCCTCGAGATCGCCCTCGACAAGGACACCTATGCCGCCGGCGAAGTGGCCAAGCTCAAGGTCTCGCCGCATTTTGCCGGCGAACTTCTGATCAACATCGGCTCCGACAAGCTGTTGAAGACCGTCACGGCAACCGTGCCGGCCGGCGGCAGCACCGTCGACATCCCGGTCGGCGACGACTGGGGCGCCGGCGCCTATGTCACGGCGACCCTGTTCCGGCCTGGCGATGCGCAGGAATCGCGCATGCCGGCCCGCGCCATCGGCGTGAAATGGCTGAAGGTCGATCCGGGCTCGAAGAAACTCGCCATCACCCTGACGCCGCCAGACAAGACCATGCCGCGCCAGCAGCTGTCGATCCCGGTCGCGGTGGCCGGCGTGCAGCCGGGCAGCAATGCCTATGTCATGGTCGCCGCCGTCGATGTCGGCATCCTCAACCTGACCAACTACAAGGCGCCGGATCCGGAAGACTGGTTCTTCGGCCAGCGCATGCTGGGCATGGAAATCCGCGACATCTACGGCCGCCTGATCGACGGCTCGCTCGGTAACACCGGCAAGCTCAGGACCGGCGGCGACGGTGCCAACATGCAGACGCAAGGCAGCCCGCCGACCGAAAAGCTGGTCGCCTTCTTCTCCGGTCCCGTCCAGCTCGATGCCGATGGCAAGGCGCGGATCGACTTCGACATCCCGCAGTTCAACGGCACCGTGCGCGTCATGGCCGTCGCCTGGACCAAGGAAGCGGTCGGCCATGCCCAGTCCGACGTCATCGTGCGTGATCCCATCGTGATCACCGCCGGCCTGCCACGCTTCCTGGCGCCTGGCGACGCTGCCGTCATGCGCCTCGACGTCGCCGACACCGATGGTCCGGCCGGCGACTATGGGCTGTCGATAAACACGACCGGCGGCCTGTCGACCGGTGACAAGCCACTGCCCGAAAAGCTGACGCTGGCCAAGGGCAAGCGGCAGACGCTGACCGTGCCGCTGACGGCACAGACGGCGGGCAATGCCTCGATCACCATCAAGCTTGCCCATGCCGACGGCACCGCCGTCGAGCAGACGCTCTATGTGCCGGTTCGTCCGGCGCAATTGCCGCTCACCACTCGCCTGGTGGTCGACCTCAAGGGCAATGGCGGCGCCCTGCGCGTCGATAAGGAGCTCTTGGCGGCAAGCCTGCTCGACGGCGCTTCCGTCAGCGTCGGCGTTTCGCAGGCGGCGGCTTTTGACGTGCCGTCGCTTTTGATGACGCTCGACCGCTACCCCTATGGTTGCGCCGAGCAGACCACCAGCCGCGCCATGCCGCTGCTCTACGTCAATGAAATGGCGTCCGGCATCGGCATGGCCAGTGATCCCGACCTGCATGGTCGCATCCAGGACGCCATCTACAAGGTTCTGAGCTACCAGGCCTCGGCCGGCAGCTTCGGCCTGTGGGGTCCGGGCTCCGGCGACCTCTGGCTCGATGCCTATGTCACCGACTTCCTGACCAGGGCGCGCGAACAGAAATACGACGTGCCGAGCCTGGCGATGAACCAGGCGCTGAGCAACCTGCAGAACTCGCTCGGCTACGACCAGAGCGTACAGGACCGTGGCAGCGAGATCGCCTACGCCCTCTACGTGCTGGCCCGCAACAAGAAGGCCTCGGTCGGCGATCTGCGCTACTACGCGGACACCCAGCTCGAAGCCTTCTCGAGCCCGATGGCGGTTGCCCAGCTGGCGGCGAGCCTGGCGCTCTACGGCGACACGCCGCGTGCGGAATCGACGTTCAATACCGCCCTGCAGCTGGCCAAGTCGGCCACCGGCTACGACTACTACCGCTCCGACTATGGCTCGCCACTGCGTGACGGCGCGGCGATGCTGGCGCTGGCGGCGGAATCGAAGCCGGTGCCGACCATCGTGCCGGAACTCATCAAGCTGGTGACCAGGGAACGCGCCAGAGCCCGCTGGACCAGCACCCAGGACGATTCCTGGATGCTGCTGGCGGCGCGTGCGCTGAAGGAAGGCAATGACTCGATCACGCTGACCGTCAATGGCGCACCGCATGCCGGCGGCTATTCCGACCAGATCAACGGCAGCGACCTGGTCGACAGCCCGCTCGCCATCGCCAACACCGGCAAGACCCCGCTGCAGGCCGTCGTCACCACCGTGGCGTCGCCGATCCAGCCCTTGCCGGCCAGCGGCGACGGCTTCACCATCGGCCGCACCTACTACAAGCTCGATGGCACCGAAGCCAATGTCACCGAGGCGACCCAGAACGAACGCTATGTCGTCGTGCTCAAGGTCAACGAACAGAACAGCTGGCCGTCGCGCCTCCTGATCACCGACCTGTTGCCGGCCGGCTTCGAGATCGACAATCCGGGCCTGGTCTCCAGTGCCCAGTTGACGAACTTCTCCTGGCTGGCGCAGACCGATGCGGCCCATCTCGAATTCCGCGACGACCGTTTCGTCGCGGCGTTCAACCCGGCCGACGGCGACCACGACCACAATCTGACACTCGCCTATGTCGTGCGCGCGGTGACGCCGGGCACCTACGCCCATCCGGCGGCAACGGTGGAGGATATGTACCGGCCGCAATATTCGGCCCGCACCGCTACCGGCATGATGGAGATCAAGGCGCCGTAAGGCGTCGATGGTGGCGATCATGAACATGGCGACTGCGCTTACGACAGCCCCCTTCTCCCCGTCGCTATGCGGGGAGAAGGTGCCGGCAGGCGGATGAGGAGCAGCGCCATGCTCTCGAAAAAACTCCTGCGCCGTTCGGCCATAACAGTAGCTTCCTGCGCCGGTGTCCTTGCCTTTTCCGCCGCCGGCCTCTGGGAACTCGACCGCGCCTTTCCGCCACCGCTGCCGGCCGAACTCGCGGTCTCGACGGAAGTGCAAGACCGCGACGGCCAGCTGTTGCGCGCCTTTGCCACGCCGGACGGCTATTGGCGGCTCGAAACCAGGCTCGACCAGGTCGACAAGCAGTTCGTCGACATGCTGGTCACCTATGAGGACAAGCGCTTCTGGGACCATGAGGGCGTCGACGTGCTGGCGCTGGCTCGCGCGGCAGGCCAGTTCGCCACCAGCGGCCATATCGTCTCCGGCGGCTCGACCCTGTCGATGCAGCTCGCCCGGCTGATCGAGCCGCGCGAAAGCCGCAGCCTCGGTTCCAAGATCAAGCAGATGCTGCGCGCCATCCAGATCGAGCGCCGGCTTTCCAAGCGCGAGATCCTCGAACGCTATCTGACGCTGGCGCCCTATGGCGGCAACCTAGAAGGCGTGCGCGCCGCCTCGCTTGCCTATTTCGGCAAGGAGCCGAAGCGGCTCACCGTTTCCGAAGCCGCCCTGCTCGTTGCCTTGCCGCAGCTGCCGGAAAAGCGCCGGCCCGACCGCAACCTGCAGATCGCCCACGCGGCCCGCGACCGGGTGCTGACCCGCATGGTCTCCTCGGGCCTGCTCGGTGAGCGCGAGGCCGCGCGCGCCGCCCTTGACGATGTCTCGGGCCTGCGCCGCACCTTGCCGGCGCTTGCCGCGCACGCCGCCTATGCGATGCTGCCCAAGGCGGTGCCCGGCCAGCCCTTGCAACTGACGATCCGCAAGAGCGTCCAGGAAGGCTTGGAGCAGGTGGCCAGGGACGCCGCCACCAAGCTTGGACCTCGCCTCTCCGTCGCCATGGTGCTGGCCGACGCCCGCACCGGCGAAATTCTCGGCGAAGTCGGCTCGGCCAATTTCTTCGATGCCAGCCGCTCCGGCTGGATCGACATGACCAAGATCGTCCGCTCGCCCGGCTCGACGCTGAAGCCGTTCATCTACGGGCTTGCCTTCGAGCAGGGGCTGGTGGCGCAGGAAACGCTGATCGACGACAGCCCGGTCGATTTCTCCGGCTACCGGCCGAAGAATTTCGACATGGGCTACCAGGGCGACGTCAGCATCCGCCAGGCGCTGCAGCTGTCGCTCAACGTGCCGGCGATCCGCGTGCTCGACGCGGTCGGACCAACGCGGCTGATGGCACGCTTCCGCCAGGCCGGCGTGAGCCCCGTGCTGCCGGTCAACGAGGCGCCGGGCCTCGCCATTGGCCTTGGCGGCGTTGGGATTACGCTGCGCGATCTCGTCCAACTCTACACAGGGCTCGCCAATGGCGGCAAGACGCACACGCTGCATGACGGCACCGAGCCGGCCAATGCCGAGCGCACCTCCGCCACCATTCTCGACAATCAGGCCAACTGGCAGATCATCGACATCCTGTCGGGCGTCAAGCCGCCCGAGGGCGCCTTGCAGCGCGGCATCGCCTACAAGACCGGTACCTCCTACGGCTACCGCGACGCCTGGTCGGTCGGCTTCGACGGCCGCTATGTGCTGGGCGTCTGGGTCGGCCGTCCCGATGCCGGCGCGGTTCCTGGCCTGTCCGGCTATGTCTCGGCTGCGCCGATCCTGTTCGATGGCTTTGTTCGCTCCGGCCTCGCCACCGTCCCGTTGCCGGGCAAGCCGCCCGGCATCTTCAGCCCCAAACGCGAGGACCTGCCGGTAACGCTCGCCCGCTTCGGCGCCGGTTCGGACGGCCTGGTGCAGGCGACGCCGACCGAACCCGCGCCGACCATCATCTTTCCGCCGGACGGCGCCCGCGTCGATCTCGGCACCAACTCAGCCGATGCCTCGCCGCTGGTGCTGAAGCTGCAAGGCGGCCGCGCGCCGTTCCGCTGGCTGGCCAATGGCAAGCCGCTCACCGGCATCGACCGCCGCCGCACCGCGACGTGGCAACCGGACGGCGCCGGCTACTCGACGCTGACCGTTATCGACGCCGCCGGCCGCGCGGCCAGCGTGAAAGTGTTCGTCGAGTGAAAGCGTTCCTTGAATAGAATGAGCCAAGCGATTCAGCGCATTGGCTTTTGCGCGCTGATGGTCGCGGCTTTCGCTCTGCCGGCACATGCCGACGCTCTGCCTGCCGGCTTTGTTCGCCTCACCGATGTCGACCCGTCCATCCGCCAGGACATCCGCTACGCCGGATCGGATAATTTCCTCCATCGCAAAGCCAATGGCTACGACGCGGCGGTGTGCGTCCTCACCGAGCAGGCGGCCAGGGCGCTCTCCGGCATCCAGAAGGCGATCACCGCCAAGGGCCTGACGCTGGTCGTGTTCGATTGCTACCGCCCTGCCCGTGCCGTCACCGATATGGGCGAATGGACGCGAGAGGGCGGGCCGCCCGATCCGCAATGGTATCCGCTGGTCGAGCGTGGCGACCTCATCGCCAAGGGCTATGTCGGTGAATTGTCCAGCCATTCTCGCGGCTCGACCGTCGATATTGCCATCGCGCGAGCCGACCGGCCCCCGGCACCGAAACCGGTCTGCGGGGCTGTCGATGCCGACACGCTCGATTTCGGCACCGGCTTCGACTGCTTTGACCCGATGAGCGAAACCGCCCACCGACCGCTTGCCCGTGTACCGGCGGCAAACCGCAAGATGCTTGTCAATGTCATGCGCACCGGCGGCTTCAAGAATTACGCCCGCGAATGGTGGCATTTCACGCTGGCACATGAACCGTTCGCCAGGCAGCGTTTTGACTTTCGCATCACCGCCGAGTGAGGCCGGGATGCCCAAGCCCGGCGGATCTGCTGTGCCGCGACCCAGCACTTCGGAAAGTTGTTGTATAATTACAACATAAATTGCCAGTGACCAGTAATTGTCCTGAGACCGGACAGACTCAAATTGCAATTTTCTTCCGTGAGGATACCCATGGCCGCTGGAGGGCTTCCAATGGGCTTTACGTTGGGTTTTGACGTCGCGTTCGCGCGCGACGTTGTTGAGCTATGTCCAAAGCATCGCCACCTGCTGCTTTTGGGCACGGCACTCGGCTCGACCTTGATAGCGTTCTCCGCCTCCCCGTCCTTCGCGGCGAACTGCACGCAGCCGGCCTCGCCCTCGCCGATCACGGTCAACGGTGCGGCAACGCCGATCTCGTGCGCCAACACCGTCGCACGCACGGCAACCGTGGCTGGCGACAACGCCATCGACATTGTGACGACCGGCAATGGCAACACTGTCGACATCACCAACAGCGGACCGCTGACGACGACGTCGACTTCGCTCGTTCCGCAGCCGCCCAACACAGACTATTCGCAATCGACCGGCGCGCGCGGCATCTATGCCGGCACCAACGGCATTGGCGCCGACATCACCATCAACAACAGCGGCACCATCAACTCCTACAGCGACAGCATCGAGGCGACCGACGGCGCCACGAGCGGCACCGTCCTTAGCGGCGACACGCACATCACCATCACCAATTCGGGCAACCTGACCGCTGGCCCCAACGCGGAAGGCATCTATGCCAACGCCAGCTACGGTTCCAACAACCTCGTGACCATCGACAACAGTGGCGCCATCCAGACCGGCGCCAGCGCCTCGCCGAGCGGCACATCGTCCGGCATCTTCGTCGCCGTCGACGGCGACAACAGCCAGATCAATGTCACCAACAGTGGCGCGATCAGCACGATCGGCGACACCGCTTCCGGCATCTCGGCAATTGCCAATTACTACAATGGCGACAACGGCAGCATCGTCATCGACAACAAGGCAGCCATTACCACCACGGGCGCCGGCGCCTACGGCATCCTTGCCCAGGCCGGCGGCATCGCACCGAACGACGGCGGCACGGTGACCATCACCAACACTGCCACGGTCAGCGCCGGCTATATGGGCATCGCCGGCTTCACCTATGGCAGCGGCGGCGACATCACCATAGACAACAAGGGCAACATCACCGCCGGCACTGGCGGATATGACGGGTCCGACGGCATCAAGGCGGTGGCCAATGGCGGCGACGCGACCATCAGCATCACCAACAGCGGCGTCATCGACACCACGGCCGGCGGCGCCTATTCGATCGGCATCGAGGCCATCAACACACCCTGTCTGTGTGCGGGCTCCAACACCAACATCTTCGTCACCAACACGGCCGCCATCACCACAGGAGCCGATTCCGCTGGCATCCTCGCCCGTTCGATCGGCGATGGCGCCGTGGTGACGATCGACAACAGCGGCAACATCCAGACCGGACCCAGCACCTCGGGGAGCGGCAATTCGTTCGGCATCTTCGCCACGGTCGCCGGCGAAGAGGGCCAGATCAACGTCAACAACAACGGGTCGATCAGCACGGTCGGTGACGACGCGATCGGCATTGGGGCGGCCAACTACTACGCCGGTTCCGACAGCAGCATCGTCATCGACAACAAGTCGGGCGGCACGATCACCACCACCGGCAGCCATGCAGCCGGCATCTTTGCGGCCAGCATCGGCCCGTACGGGGCCGGCACCATCGAGATCACCAATGCCGCCACGATCAACTCGGGCTACATTGGCATCGGCGCCGTCAACTATGGCAGCGGCGGCGACATCACCATCACCAACAAGGCCGCCATCACCACCGGCACCGGCGGACACGGCTCCACCGGCATCAGGGCACTGGCCTATGGTGGCGACTCGACCATCGTCATCACCAACAGCGGCGCCATCGACACCACGGCCGGCGGCGCCTATTCCAACGGCATCGAGGCCGTCAACGGATCGCCAGTCGCGGGTTCCAGCGCGGACATCTCGATCACCAATACGGCTGCCATAACCACCGGCGTCGATTCCGTCGGCATCTCCGCCTATTCGGTCGGCTCGGGCAGCACGGTGATGATCGATAACAGTGGCGCTATCCAAACTGGTGCCAGCAGCGGTTCGACCTTCGGCTACTCGTCCGGTATCTTCGCCATTGCCGAGGGCGACGGCAGCCAGATCAGCATCACCAACGACGGCACGATCACCACGGTCGGCACCAACGCGGCCGGCATCTGGGCGAACGCCAACGCCTATGACGGCGCCAACGGCAGCATCGTCATCGATAACAAGGCGGGCGGTTCAATCGTCACCACCAAGGGTGCCTACGGCATCTTTGCGATGGCCGGCAATGACAGTTCCCCCGACAATGGCGGGACCATCCAGATCACCAATGCCGCCACGATCAGTTCCGGCTATGTCGGCATCGGCAGCTTCGCCTATGGCGGCGGCTCTGGCATCACCATCACCAACAAGGCCGCCATCACCTCCGGTAACGGCGGATATGATGGCTCCAGCGGCATCCTGGCCGTGGCCGATGGCAGCGACTCGACCATCAGCATCACCAACAGCGGCGCCATCGACACCACCGCCGGCGGCGCCAATTCCAGCGGTATCGAGGCCGACAACGGAACCTGTCTGTGTGCTGCGAGTCCCAACCCGCAGGTCTCGGTCACCAACACGGCTGCGATAACCACAGGCGCCGATTCCGTCGGCATCTTCGCGCGCTCGACCGGCGCGGGCGGCATGGTGAGCGTCGACAATAGCGGCGCCATCGAAACCGGTGCCAGCACTTCGAGTTTCGGCGGCTCGTCGGGTATCTTCGCCGACGTCGACGGCGACAATAGCCAGCTCAATGTCACCAACAACGGTGCGATCCATACGGTCGGCGCCAACGCGGCCGGGATTTGGGCGATGGCCAACTACTACTCCGGCTCCAACGGCAACGTCGTCGTCAACAACAAGGCCGGCGGCACGATCACCACCACCGTCAGCGATGCATTCGGCATCTTTGCCCAGGCCGGCAGCCTGGACGGCGCTCCCCCCAACGCCAACGACGGCGGCACGGTCGAAGTCACCAATGCCGCCGCGATCAATGCAGGCGCCAAGGGTATCGGCGCCTACACATATGGTTCCCACGGCACCGTCACGGTCACCAACAGCGGCGCGATCGTCTCGACCAGCGCCGGCGTCTACGCCAAGTCGAATGGCGACGACAGCAATGTCATCATCACCAACCAAGCCTCTGTAAGCTCCCTGAGTGGCGATGCGGCAATCTCGGCGTTCACCGCCGGAGCCAACAGCAGCATCACCATCACGACCAGCGGCAACACTACCGGTGTCGGCGGCTTTGGCGTGATTGCCGACGCAAACGGAGCGTCGAGCACGGTTGTTATCAACGGCCGATCCAGCATCCATGGCGCTCTCGGCGGCATCCGGTCCGATTCGACGGCGGGATCGACGATCAACGTCGATGCTTCCGGTTCCCTCAGTGCCGGGAACAACCTCGCCATCAAGTCGTTGGCCGGAACCGCGGCGATCAACAATGATGGCGTGATCCTTGGCCGGGTCGAACTGAGCGACGCCGGAAATGTCATGAACATCAATGGCAACGGTGTCTTCAGGGCATTCACCGACAGCAAGTTCGGCGCCGGCAACGATACGCTCAACAACGACGGCACCATCAACGCGTCGGGCAGCTATTTCGGTTCGTCGCCCAACACGGTCGGCCTGCTCGGTCTCGAAAACTTCGTCAACGGCAGCACCGGTTCGGGTGCTGGCCTGACGACGATGATCGATGGCGTGACCGGCGACAAGCTGACCATAAGCGGCAACTTCACCGGCCAGGGCAATTCGGTGCTCGGTGTCGATGTCGATTTTTCCTCCGGCACGGCCGACACGCTGACAATCGGCGGCAATGCCTCCGGTCATACCGATCTGGTCGTGAACGCCACCCGCGCCGGCGCGCCGGCGGTCTTCATCCCCGTGGTCACGGTGGCCGGAACGACCGCCGAGGGCGATTTCGATCTGGCCACTCCCATCAAAGCCGGCTTCTTTACCTATGGCCTGTTCCTGCAGGGCAACACGCACGGCCTGCGTTCCACTGGCCTCAGCAACGCGGCTTTCGAACTGCCTGCCGGCGTCACCGGCGCACAGGATGTGTGGCTGGGCACCACCGGTTTCTGGCAGGATCGCATGGCCGATCTGCGCATCGAGCAGAGCGGCGTCCACAATGCCGATATGCCGGAGGACAAACTCGCCGCACGCATGGGCGGCCTCTGGGCGCGGGCGTCGGGCGATTGGTCAAATCGCGACAGCACCATAAACTACACCGATCCGGTCTCGCTGTTGACCGGGACGCTCGATCTCGATCGCAAGCAGCGCACGGGCGCCTTCCTGGGCGGCATCGACATGGGTCTGGAGGGTGTTGCCGGCGGCGACATGCTGTTCGGCGTCATGGGCGGCTATGTCACCTCAAGGCTCGACTTCAAGGCGACGGATGACAGCTGGAACTACAAGGGCGGCACGGTCGGCGCCTATGCCACCTTCCTGAACGGCGGCTTCTACCTCGACGGCCTCGTCAAGGCAGACTTCCTCGATGTCGACATCAACGACGTCGGCGGCAAGGCGAGCACCAACGCCACCAATATCGGCATGCGCCTCGACACCGGCTACCGCGTCGTCATGGGCTGGGGCTTCATCGAGCCGCAGGCCAGCCTGGAGTGGGTTCACACCAACATGGCCACGGTCTCGCTGTTCGGCGGTGCCATCGACTTCCAGAACGGCAGCAGCGGCCGCGCCAAGATCGGCGTGCGCATCGGCACCTACATGCCGGTGAACGGCATGACCGTCAGTCCCGACCTGACGCTGAGCGTCTGGAACCACTTCGGCAGCGACAATGCCGTCGACATCAACTTCCCCGGCAGCGCCTTCTCGGCCACCGACAGCGCCGGCAACGGCACATCAGGCGAAGTCGGCGTCGGTGTGAACGTGGCCAGCGCCAGCAACTGGTCCGGCGTGGTCCGCGGCAGCGTCCGCTTCGGCGACAGGTACAGCGCCGGCTCCATCGGCGCGGCACTCCGTTACGGCTGGTAGCCCAGCGGATTGCATCTTGAAGGTCTTGCACCGGCCCTCGCGGCCGGCGTAGTCATGACTGGGTCTTTCCATGGAGCGAGCGTGAGCACATCCAAGGCCACCGACGAGGCCCCGGCGAAACCGGCTGAAACTCCGCCTGCCAGCCCGGCCGAGCAGCAGACCAACGTCTCGCTGTCGCGTGGTTTCATCAACTGGATGGAGACGGCGCAGTGCTCGCTGGCCTTCACCTCCTACCAGACCGGGCAGCTGTTCCTGGTCGGCCTCACCGGCGACAGGAAGGCCTCGATCCACCAGACCAGTTTCGTCAGGGCCATGGGCGTGACCGTTGCCGGGCAGCGCATCGTCCTTGCCTCCGACACGGCGGTGTGGCGGCTCGAAAACATCCTCGGACCCGACCAGGTCGCCAACACCATCTACGACCGCATGTATATGCCGCGCGCCACCTCCTACACCGGCGACCTCGACATCCATGAGCTGGCCGTCCGCGAAGACGGGCAGATCCTGTTCATCAACACCAAGTTCTCCTGCCTGGCGACGCTGAGCCCGACGCACTCCTTCCGGCCGCTGTGGAAGCCGTCCTTCATCAGCAAGCTGGTGCCGGAGGACCGCTGCCATCTCAACGGCCTCGCCATGCAGAACGGGCGCGCCCGCTATGTCAGCGCGATCAGCCGGTCGGACTCGGTCGGCGGCTGGCGCGACCGCCGCTGGGAAGGCGGCATGATCATCGACATCACCGAGGATAGGGTGGTGGTCGACGATTTGTCGATGCCGCATTCGCCGCGCGTCCATGACGGTGCGCTGTGGGTGCTCGATTCCGGCCGCGGCTTCCTGGTCCGCATCGATCCCGCAACCGGACAGCGGCAGAACATCGCCTTCTGCCCCGGCTTCCTGCGCGGCCTGAGCTTTCGTGGCCGCTTTGCCATCGTCACCACGTCGCTGCCGCGCGATGGCCTGTTCAAGGACCTGCCGCTGCAGGACAATCTGCAGACGCGCGACGCAGAGCCGCGTTGCGCGCTCTACATCATCGACCTGCATACCGGCGGCATAGCCGAGTGGATCGAGTTGAAAGGGCATATTACCGAGCTGTTCGACGTCGCCGTCATTGCGGGCTGCCGCTGCCCTTCATCCGTGCCGCCCAACAGCCCGAACATGGCTTCGCTGATCACCATCGACAGCGAAGGCTAAGCGAATCGGGCCTGGCCGGCGAAGTCCTTGTCCCGGCCGAGCCCAAGCCTAGATCAAACGTCAGGCAGGCTCGAAGGTCGCACAGTGCAGCCGTGAGGAAGAAATTTCTCCACACAGCGAAAGATCGTCGAATATTTTCTTCAGAGGGGTAAAAAAGGCAACATTGAATGCATCTAATTTCTATCAGTTCGGTAGATTTGGCGCGGGTTCAACGGAGGCAGAAATGACCAAACCTCATTTCAGGAAACTGCTCGGCGCACTGGTCGCCACATCTGTCCAGTTCGGCACGCTCGGTTTCGCGTTTGCCGATACCACCATTCTCAACGTGTCCTACGATCCGACACGCGAGCTCTACAAGGCCTATGACGAAGCCTTCACCGCGCATTGGAAGGCCGAGACCGGCGAGACCGTCACGATCCAGCAGTCGCATGGCGGATCGGGCGCCCAGGCCCGTGCCGTCATCGACGGCCTCGACGCCGATGTGGTGACGCTGGCGCTCGAAGGCGACATCAATGCCATCGTCTCGAAGTCGAAGAAGATCAATCCCGACTGGCGCACCAAATTCGAAAACAATTCAGCGCCTTACACCTCGACGATCGTCTTTCTCGTCCGCAAGGGCAATCCCATGGGCATCCACGACTGGAACGACCTCGTCAAGGATGGCACCCAGGTGATCACGCCCAATCCCAAGACCTCCGGCGGGGCGCGCTGGAACTATCTCGCCGCCTGGGCCTACGCCAACGCCAATGATGGCGGCGACGAGGCCAAGACCAAGGAATTCGTCGGCAAGCTCTATGCCAATGCCCCGGTGCTTGACACCGGCGCCCGCGGCTCGACCGTGACCTTCGCGCAAAAAGGCATCGGCGACGTGCTGATCGCCTGGGAAAATGATGCCTATCTGGCACTCGACGAGTTCGGCGCCGACAATTTCGACATCGTCTATCCCCCGACGTCGATCCTGGCCGAGCCGCCGGTGGCGGTTGTCGACGCCAATGTCGACGCCAAGGGCACACGCAAGGTCGCCGAAGCGTATCTGGGCTGGCTCTATTCCAAGGAAGGCCAGACGATCATCGCCAAGAACCATTATCGTCCGGCCAAGCCCGAACTTGTAGCCCCGGCTGATCTTCCCAAGACACCGGATATCAAGCTGATCTCCATCGACGATCCACTTTTTGGCGGCTGGAAGAAAGCACAGCCTTATCATTTCGGCGACGGTGGTATATTCGACCAGATCTACAAGCCGGCCCAGTGAGCTAGATCTAGATCAGGACGATATGACCACAGCACCCGCGCAGGCGGGGTGGCGGTTCAGACAGCCCAGCGTCATTCCGGGTTTCGGACTGACGCTCGGCTTCTCGCTTGCCTACCTCACCCTCATCATCCTCATCCCGCTGTCCGGGCTGCTCTGGCGCTCGGCCGCCCTTGGCTGGCCCGAATTCTGGGCAATCGCCACCGACCGCCGCACTCTCAATGCGCTGGAAATCAGCTTCGGCACCGCCTTCATCGCGGCTGCCGTCAACGTCGTCTTCGGCACGCTGGTCGCCTGGGTGCTGGTGCGCTACCGTTTTCCCGGCCGCCGCATCGTCGATGCCATGGTAGACCTGCCGTTCGCGCTGCCGACGGCGGTGGCTGGCATCGCGCTGACCACGCTCTACGCGCCGAACGGCTGGATCGGCAAATTGCTGATGCCACTCGGCATCAAGGTCGCCTACACGCCGCTCGGCATCGTCATCGCGCTGGTTTTCATCGGCCTGCCCTTCGTCGTGCGCACCGTGCAGCCGATCATGGAAGAGATCGACAAGGAGGTGGAAGAAGCCGCCGCCACGCTCGGCGCCAGCCGCTTCCAGATCATCACCCGCGTGCTGTTTCCGGGCCTGGCACCGGCCATCATCACCGGCTTCTCGCTGGCCTTCGCGCGCGGCGTCGGCGAATACGGCTCGGTCATCTTCATTGCCGGCAACCTGCCCTACAAATCCGAGATCGCGCCGCTTCTGATCGTCATCCGGCTGGAGGAATACAACTACCCGGCGGCGACCGCGATCGCTGCGATCATGCTGGCTCTGTCGTTCGTCATGCTTCTGGTCGTCAATCTCGTGCAGACATGGAGCCGCAAGCGCTATGGCTGATCCCGAAATCAAATCCTACGAGCCCTACCATGAGAGCCGCTCGGCGGCGGTGACCGAAAGCCGTCCCGCGCAAGCCGTGCTGATGGCGATCGCTTTTGTCTTCCTCGGCGTCTTCCTGCTTTTGCCGCTGATCATCGTCTTCCACGAGGCGCTGGCAAAAGGCGTCGGCGCCTATACGCAGGCATTGGGCGAGCCGGACGCGCGCTCGGCCATCCGTCTGACACTGCTTGTCGCGGCGATCTCGGTGCCGCTCAATGTCGTCTTCGGCATCTCCGCCGCCTGGGCCATTGCCAAGTTCGAGTTCAAGGGCAAGGCGTTTCTCACCACGCTGATCGACCTGCCCTTCTCGGTCTCGCCGGTCATCTCGGGCCTGGTCTATGTGCTGCTGTTCGGCGCGCAAGGGTTGCTCGGCGAGTGGCTGAAGGCACATGGCATCCAGATCTTGTTCGCCGTGCCCGGCATTGTGTTGGCCACCGTGTTCGTCACCTTCCCCTTCGTTGCCCGCGAACTGATCCCGTTGATGCAGGAACAGAGCAATGGCGACGAGGAGGCCGCCCTTTCGCTCGGCGCCAATGGCTGGCAGACCTTCTGGTATGTGACGCTGCCCAACGTCAAATGGGGCCTGCTCTACGGCGTGCTGCTGTGCAACGCCCGCGCCATGGGCGAATTCGGCGCGGTGTCGGTGGTGTCGGGCCACATACGCGGCCTGACCAACACCATGCCGCTGCATGTCGAAATCCTCTATAACGAGTACAACGCCGTCGGCGCCTTTGCCGTGGCTTCATTGCTTGCGGGCCTGGCGCTCGTCACGCTGGTCTTGAAAACACTTCTCGAGATGCGCTACGGCGCCGAGATCGCCGCGACGCGCGGACACTGACAGAGGGATTTGCATGGAAGTTCGCGTTGCCAACGTGCGCAAGGAGTTTGACCGGTTTCCGGCGCTGCATGACGTGTCACTGGATATCAAGTCGGGCGAACTGATCGCGCTGCTGGGGCCGTCCGGATCCGGCAAGACGACCCTGCTCAGGCTGATTGCCGGGCTGGAGCGGCCGACAAGGGGAAAAATCTTCTTCGGCGACGAGGATGCCTCGCAGAAATCGATCCAGGAGCGCAATGTCGGCTTCGTCTTCCAGCATTATGCGCTGTTCCGGCACATGACGGTGGCCGACAACATCGGTTTCGGCCTCAAGGTCCGGCACGGGCCGTCGCGCCCGCCGGCGCAGGAGATCCGCCGTCGTGCCACCGAGCTGCTCGATCTCGTTCAGCTTTCGGGGCTGGAAAAACGCTATCCGGCACAGTTATCCGGCGGCCAGCGTCAGCGCGTGGCGCTGGCGCGCGCCATGGCGATCGAACCCAAGGTGCTGCTGCTCGACGAGCCGTTCGGCGCGCTCGACGCACAGGTGCGCAGGGAATTGCGCCGCTGGCTGCGCGAGATCCATGACGCCACCGGCCACACCACCGTCTTCGTCACCCATGACCAGGAAGAGGCGCTGGAGCTTGCCGACCGCGTCGTGGTGATGAGCCAGGGCCGCATTGAGCAGGTCGGCACCGCCGACGACATCTACGACACACCGAACTCGCCCTTCGTCTACGGCTTTATCGGTGAATCGAGCTCGCTTCCCGTCAAGGTCGAGAACGGCGAGATCTGGCTCGCCGACCGTCCGATCGGGCTTGCCGCGCCCAACGAGCCCTCGGGCGACGCGATGCTGTTCTTCCGTCCGCACGATGTCGAACTGCTGGACGGCTGCAGCGGCTGCATCGCCGGCACGGTCGCCGCCAGCCGCCGCGTCGCCGGCACGCGGCGCGTCGAGCTCGAGATCGGTGGCGAGCGCCAGCGGGTCGAAATAGAACTGCCGGTCGATCACCCCGCGGCGCAGAAAAGCCGGGTGGCGTTCCGTCCTGGTCGCTGGAAGCTGTTCCCGGCCGTCTAGAGCGGTTCGCATTTAGGTTGACTTATAGCCTGCGCTTTCGATGTAGTTGTTGCATTCATTTGGGGTGACGTCGTCGAGGGTGCGGGCGATAGCGTTGTGTACGGCCTGGATGCTTCGTTTGGCGGCACGTCGCATGCAGTGCTTGAGCTTGGCGAAGAGCTTCTCGATTGGATTGAGATCTGGACTGTAGGGCGGCAGGAAGAAGAGCCGCGCTCCGGCGGCCCTGACGATGTCGCGGACGGCTTGGCCTTGTGAGACCCGAGATTGTCGAGAATGACAATGTCGCCCGGCTTCAGTGTCTTGATGAGTTCGGTTTCGACATAGACACGGAAGGCCTGCGCATTGATGGGTCCGTCAATGACCCAAGGCGCCTCTACCCGATCATGCCGCAGCGCGGCGATGAAGGTCATCGTCTTCCAATGACCATATGGCGCGTGAGCCATCAGCCGCTTGCCGCGCACACCCCAGCCACGCAACGGCGCCATGTTGGTCTTGACCCACGTTTCATCCAGGAAGACCAGGCGCGTTGGGTCAATGCGGGTCTGATAGCGCATCCATTGCGCCCGCCGACGCATCAGCTTCGGCTTGAGCTGCTCAGCCGGCAGAACGGTTTTTTTTGAAGCTCTTGCCCTCGCGATGCAAGAAGCGACCGACGCTGGCGGGGTGGATGATGAGACCCCGGTCAGCCAGTGCGGCCGTCAATTCATGAAGCGTTATGTTGGCATCCCGCTCGACCTCGCTCAGGACGAAAGCACGATGCTCCCCGTCAATCAGATAGGGTCGATGACCGCCCATCTTGCCGGGTGCCGCACTGCCCAGCCGACGCTTGCGCGCCGCCCACTTGATCACGCTCGAAACTGCCACCTTCAGCGCCGCAGCCACCTCTCGGCTCGTCTCGCCTTCTTCAAGGCGAGCCAGTGCCCGTTCCCGCAAATCCATCGAATAAGGCTTGGCCATCTGTCCCGACCTCCAACGGTCAGAACATCGAATCTGATTTGCTCAATCTTGGGAATCCTGATTCAGACAAAACGCAAACCGCTCTAGCTATGAGGGTCCTGTGAATCTGGTGCACTGAGGAACATCCCGGCCTGATGGTGCCTCTTTCGTGCTGAGCGAAATCGACTACCCTTTCGGCGCGCCTTTCAAAGACAGCACCAAGGTCATCGGATTTTTCGGGGAAGCCGCAAAGCCGTAGCGCTCATAGAAGGCTTTCGCTTCATCCGATATGGCATGAACAAAAATGCCGCGAATGCCCAGGATTGTCGCGGCCTGACCGGCGCGCAGTACGGCGTCTTGCAACAGCGCCGCGCCTAGTCCCTTCCCTTGCCAACCAGCATCCACGGCGAGGCGCCCGAGCATGACCATCGGAATGGGATCTGGCATGTTGCGACGAATGGCGCCGGGCGCTTCCACGAGATCAAGCCCGCCCGAAGAGAGACAGTAGTAACCGACGACGCGCGCGCCTTCCGCCACCACATAAGTACGCGACGCGCCGCTGACTTGGTTGGCCCGCGCCCTGAGGCGAAGCCACTGGTCGAGACTTTCCGTCCCGTTTTGGAAAAGTTCGACATCGTGGTTTTCGGCCAGCGGCGCGGGCGCCGATAGCATCAGCCCTGCCATGGCTTGGGCACGTTCATAAGGCGTGCAAAACCTTCACCGCTCGGCGGTCCATCAAGGATGTCGAGATAATGCCGGTAGCTCTCGGGATCCACCTTGATCAAGGCCTGGTCGAGGAGCGTATCTTCGGCCGCCCGGTACGCAGCATCGATCATGAAGTCGGACCGAGTCTTCCCGCGTATTTTAGCGGCGCGGTCAATCAGCATGCGCACATCCTCTCGGATGCGCAGATTGACAGGCTTGGCGTGGGTCTCGGGTGTGGTCTTTGTCATGGAGGACTCCTTCCCCACCATAACACTCCGCATACACAATGTGTATCTATTTATAATCTAGCCAGTGAGGTGCCGAGGAGAACCGGCTTCCGAAGGCCATCAAAAGAGACCCTACTTGAAAGAAAAAACTACGAGCCGTTTGTTTCAGCAACGGTTTTTCCAGCAACGGGGGTCAAGCCCTGAACCTATGCCTCGTCGCGCATCATGCGCCACGGCTATGGTCCGATCACAAACGCATTGCATCGGAGTCTTTTTCATGAAGCGACTTTTCCTTGGCGTCGCCACCGTCGCCGGCCTCTTCCTGGCAACCTCCCAAGCCTGGTCGGCCGACAAACTGCTCAACGCTTCCTATGATGTCGGCCGCGAACTGTTCGTCCAGGTCAACAAGGCCTTCATCGCCCAGCATCCCGGCGTCACCGTCGATCAGTCGCATGCCGGCACCTCGGCGCAGGCACGCGCCATCGCCGAGGGCCTTGGCGCCGATGTCGTCACCTTCAACCAGGTCACCGACATCGACTTCCTGGTCAAGAAGGGCCTCGTTTCGGCCGACTGGCAGAAGGATTTTCCCGACAACGCCTCGCCCTTCTATTCGCTGCCGTCCTTCCTGGTGCGCGCCGGCAATCCCAAGCACATCAAGGACTGGAACGATCTGGTGCGCGACGACGTGCAGGTGATCTTCCCCAACCCGAAAACTTCGGGCAATGCGCGCTACACCTATCTGGCGGCCACCGCCTACGCCAAGGAAGCCTTCAAGGGCGACGACGCCAAGGTGAAGGAATTCATCACCAAGCTGTTCAACAACGTGCCGATCTTCGACACCGCCGGCCGCGCCGCGACCACCACCTTCGTGCAGCGCGAGATCGGTGACGTGCTGATCACCTTCGAGTCCGAGACGCGTGGCATCCGCAAGCAGTATGGCGACGACAAGTTCGAGCAGGTCACGCCCTCGGTCAGCCTGCTGGCCGAATTCCCGGTGGCGATCGTCGACAAGGTGGCCGACGAGCATGGCACCCGCGATCTGGCCAAGACCTATCTCGATTTCCTCTACACGCCCGAGGGTCAGGACATCCTCGCCCAGAACGGCAACCGGGTCCGCGACGCGGCTGTCGCCGCCAAGTACAAGGCCGACTTTCCCGATGTCCGCCTGCTGACGGTGGAAGACGTCTTCGGCGGCTGGGACAAGTTGCAAAAGGAGCATTTCGCCGCCGGCGGCCTGCTCGACCAGACCTACGGCAGCCGCTGACGGCAGCACCATCCAAGGTGAACGAAAAAGCCGGCGCTTGCCGGCTTTTTCGTTTCGTGCGCCGGCAACCCCGATTCTATCGGGATGGAACAGGCTCTATGGCCGCCATCCGGGCAAAACGTTACAAAGAATCAACGCGCTTGTGCCTAACGTGCCATCGGGCGGCTTGTTTTTGCGAAACATCATCGCGTGAATCAAACCGTCATTATTTGCACACAAACAGTCGCCAGATGCGGGTGGTTGGGGATTTATGGGTTGATCTGGGCATGCTGACGAAAAAAGGCAAATACGGCCTCAAGGCCCTCGTGCATCTGTCCGGCCTGCCGGTTGGCCAATTGGCCTTCGTCAACGACATCGCGGTCGCCAACAACATCCCGAAGAAATTCCTCGATGCCATCCTGGGCGAGTTGCGCAACGCCGGCTTCGTCCAGAGCCGCAAGGGCAAGGAGGGCGGCTATCGCCTCGCCCGGCCTGCCTCCGAAATCAAGATCGGCCATGTCGTGCGCGTACTTGACGGACCGCTGGCGCCGATCCCCTGCGCCAGCCGCACGCAGTATCAGCGCTGCGAGGACTGTGACGAGGCGACCTGCCAGGTCCGGCACATGATGCTGGAGGTGCGGCAGGCGATCGCCGAAGTGCTGGACAATCGCAGCCTCGCCGCCATGCGCGACGCCGACAATGATGATTTTCCGGTCGAGCTGACGTCGCAGATTTAGTTCGCGAAACGCGGGCTCATGATCCGCGTATCTTGCGGACCGCGGCAGCGACGAGTTCGCCAACCGGGCGCGTCGCATCGAGTGTCAATGCCCGCTCGTCGGCAGCCGGCGGCTCGAGGATGGCGAACTGGCTGTCGACCAGGCTTGCCGGCATGAAATGGCCCTTGCGGTTGCCAACGCGTTTTCTGGCCGTGGCAGGATCGATCTCCAGATAGAGGAAGACGATATCCCGGCAGAAGCCGCTCAAACGCGAGCGATAGCCGCGCTTCAGTGCCGAACAGGCGGCAACCACGCCCTGCCCTTGCCCCACAGAAGCCGCGATGCGCTCGCCGATCGCGTCGAGCCAGCCTTCGCGCAGTTGATCTGTGAGCGGCTCGCCGCTGGCCATGCGCGCGACGTTTTCGGGCGGATGCAGCAGGTCGCCCTCGATAAAGGCAACGCCTAGCGCGGCCGCCAGCGCGATGCCGACGGCAGACTTGCCGCAGCCAGCGACGCCCATCACCACGATGACCGGCGCCGAACCGGGAGCGCCCGTCGGCGCCTGTGCTGCCTTTTCGTCCACTGTCAGCGGCTTGCCGGCGCGCGGCCGTAGAGCAGCAGCATGGCGACAATGACGATGCCATAGATGATCTGACGCCCCGCCTCCGGCATCTGCATGACCGACAGGATGGATTGCAGCAGCGTGATCAGGATGACGCCGGCGACGGTGCCGAGATAGGAGCCGCGTCCGCCCAGGATCGAGGTGCCGCCAAGCACCACCGCCGCGATCGACGGCAGCAGATAGGCGTCGCCCATCGACTGCGCCGCCTTGGACGCATAGCCGGCCAGAAGCACGCCGCCGAACGCCGAGAGCCCGCCGGAAACGGCAAAGGCGATCATCATCACGCGCCGCGTGTCGATGCCTGAGAGATAGGCCGCGCGCTCACGGTTGCCGATGCCATAGACGGTGCGGCCGAAGCTGGTGCGGGTCAGCACGAACACCATCGCCGTGCCGATCAGCGCCCAGATAATGACCGCGTTGGGCACGCCCGGAATGGCAAAACCTGTCGCCAGGTAGCGCATCGCGCCGGTCGCCGCATCCTGTGGCGAGAAGCCGCCGGTGTAGACCACCATCAGCCCTTGCGCGACGGCGTTGGTGGCCAGCGTGATGATCATCGAGGGGATGCGCAGATAGGCGACGCCGATGCCGTTGACGACGCCGATGAGCATGCCGCAGACGATGCCGAACGGAATAGCCAGCGCCACGCCGACCGGGCCATAAGCGGCTGCCGCACTGGCCATCATGGCGCCCACTGCGACCGCCCATGGCACCGACAGGTCGATCTGGCCAAGCAGGATGACCAGCATCATGCCGGTGGCGATGACGCCGAGGAACGACGCCACCTTGAGCTGCTGCAGAAGATATTCAGGCGACAGGAAGCTTCTGGAATAGAGGCTGCCCAGGAACAGCAACAGCACGATGCAGGCAAAGGCTGTCAGCACCGCCGGATCGGCGCGGCGGATGAATCTGGGCATGCGGCCGGCAATGCCGCCAAGCGTCGTTTCGCTCACAGGAACCACTCCAGCCGGTTGCGGACCCGAAACAGGGCGAAGGCGCCGAGGCTGACGGCGATCAGCAGGATAACGCCCTGGAACAGCGGCTGCCAGAGCGGATCGAAATCGAAGACGAACAAAAGGTCGCCGATGGTGCGGAAGGCGAGCGCGCCGAAGATGGCGCCGATGGCGCTGCCCTTGCCGCCGAACAACGAGACGCCGCCAAGCACCACGGCAGCGATCGAAAACAGCGTGTAGGCGTTGCCGCTGGCATAGGCTGCCTCGCCCGTATAGGTGAAGAAGGTGAGGAACAGCCCGCCGATCGCTGCCAGCAGCCCGGCCAGAGTGTAGACGGCGAACTTGCCGCGCCGGATCGGCACGCCGGACATGTAGGCCGCCGTCTCCGACGATCCGGCAGCGTAGGCGGCTCGACCGAGCACCGAGCGGCTGAACGGCACCCAGACGACGAACACGACGGCCAACAGCACGACCAAGCTTGCCGGCACCACGCCGAACAGTCGTCCGGTCAAAGCGTCGGCGAGGTCCTCGTTGACCGAGCCGCCCGGAAAAGGTCGCAGCAGCAGGGCAATGCCGAAATAGACGGCACCAGTGGCGATGGTGGCTACGATCGGCTGCAGCCGTCCATAGATGACGATCGCCCCATTGATCGCCCCGCACAGCAGCCCCGCCGCCAGCACGGCGATGACGCCAAGCGTCGTCTGCATCGGCGTGCCCACCACCAGCCAGGAGGCGAGGCAATTGGTGAGCAGGAAGATCATGCCGACGGAAAGGTCGATGCCGGCGGTGATCACCACCAGCGTCTGCGCCATGGCGACGAAGGCGAGCAGCACCCCTTTGTTTGCCGCCGTCTGCACCACATTGGCGGTGAAGCCCGCCGGATGGTTCGAGGTGTAGATGACGAACATGACGATGAAGATGCCGAGCGCCAGCAGCGTTCCGCGCTGCTCGGCCAGCCAGTAGCGCCAATCCTTCACGCGTCTGCTCCTTGGCTCACGGGGCTTTCCTCGCCTTGGATGTTGAGCGCGCTGGCAATCAGCGCCCGCTCGGTGATCTCGGCGCCGACCAGCTCGCGCTTGACCGCTCCGTCATAGAGCACCAGCACGCGGTCGCAGCAGCCGATCAGCTCGTCATAGTCGGTCGAATAGAACAGGATCGCCGCACCCGCGTCGGCGAGCTTGCGCATCAGTTGGTAGAGCTCCTGCTTGGTGCCGACGTCGATGCCGCGCGTCGGATCGTTGAGCAGGATGATGCGCGGCTGGCGCATCAGCCATTTGGCGATGACCACCTTCTGCTGATTGCCGCCCGACAGTGCGCCGACCGGAATGTCGAGGCCCGCCGTCTTGATCGCCAACAGGCCGACCATATCGTCGATCAGCCGCTGTTCGGCGGCACGGTCGATGACGCCGGCTCTCGACAGCCGGTCGAGGGCGGCGAAAGACAGATTCTCGTGCACCGTCATCGGCAGCATCAGGCCTTCGGTCTTGCGATCTTCGGGAATGAGCGCCATGCCGATACCGTCTTCGCGCGCGGCAGCGGGGCTGGCGATGGCGACGGGCTTGCCGTCGATGAGGATCTGGCCCGACAGACCGCGCAGCACACCAAAGAAGGCAAGCAGCAATTCGCGCTGGCCCTGACCGTCGAGACCGCCAAGACCGACCACCTCGCCTGCCCCAACCGTCAGCGAGACATTATCCAACCGGTCGGTCCATGAAAGCTGGCGTGCCTCCAACACCGGAACGGCGGCAGCCGAAGCGCGTGTCGGCTTCGGCGGAAAGATATGGCTGTATTCGCGCCCGATCATCAGTTCGACGACTTCATTGTCGCTCTTTGTGCCCGCCGCGTAACTGGCGACATTGCGACCGTTGCGAAACACCGTGCATTGGTCGGCCAGTTCGGCGATCTCGTTCATGCGGTGCGAGATATAGAGCAGTGCCAGCCCTTCCGAGCGCAGCCGCTTCAGCACGCCGAAAATCTTGGCGACATCCGTCGCGGTCAGCGCCGAGGTCGCCTCGTCGAGGATCAGGATGCGCGGCTTGCGTGCCAGCGCCTTGGCGATCTCGACCATCTGGCGGCGCGACAGCGGCAGGTCCTTGACCAGCGCCAGCGGGTGGATGTCTGCGGCGCCCGCGCGCGCCAGCGCGACCTCCGCGATCCGGCGTTGTGCCTTGCGGTCGATCATGCCGAACCGCGTCGGCGGGTCCGAGATGACAATGTTGTCGGCGACGCTGAGCTCGGGAACCAGCGACAGTTCCTGGAAGATGCAGACGATGCCGGCCTGGTTGGCGGCAGCCGGCGACGCGAACGTCACCTCGCGGCCGTCTAGCGTCATGCGGCCTTCGTCGGGCGCGACGACACCCGCCATGACCTTGATCAGCGTCGATTTGCCGGCGCCGTTTTCGCCGAGGATGGCGTGAATGCTGCCGGACGAGACCGAAAGCTCGGCCTTTTCCAGCGCCCGAACACCACCATAGCGCTTGGATATGCCTTCCATCCGGAAGAGCGGAACCGCACCGTCCATCGGCCCTCCCGAGGCACTTTGACGACTAGGGATATCGAGTGGTCGGCGCCGCGGGATATCCCGCGGCGCCGGGGTGCAGCCTACTGGTCAGCCTTGGTCTGGCCCATGATTTCCTGCGCGGTGAAATTGATACCGCAGGTCGGGAAGGAATTGCCGACGAAGAAATTGTCGGACTGATCGGGGAAGAAATCCTGACCTGCCTTGAAGTTCGGATCCTCGACGATCGCAAGCGGCAGCTTGACCGACTGCGGGACGACATTGCCTTCAAGGGCTGAGATCGCCGTCTTGATGGCAACCGCCACCTGGGCCGGGCCGGTACCGGCCGACGAGCACTTCAGCCCGTCCGCTGCATGGGCCGCGCAGAACTTGCGGAAGCCGTTCTCCGTTTCGCCGCCGAACGGTACGAACGGATGCTTGGCGTCGATCATCGCCTGCACGATACCGGTATCGCCGCCCTGGCCGGTGATGCCGACGAACGGACCATTGGTGGCGATCGCGTCAGCCGTGACCTTCTGCGCCGTCGGATCGTCCCACTTGCCGGCAACTTCGGTGACGTCCCATTTCTTACCCGAAGCGTCGAGAGCCTCATGGATGCCATTGTGGCGATCGGTGTCGACCGACGTGCCGGCAACGCCGCGCACTTCAAGAATCTTGCCGCCATCGGGTATATGGCTGATCAGCCATTTGCCCCAAAGTTCGCCGAGGCCCTTCTGATCGACATTGACGTTGATGGCATCCTTGGTGTCGAGAATGTTGTCGAAGGCGACCAGCACGACGCCGGCTACCTTGGCGCGCTTGATGACCGGCGCGAAAGCGGTCGGGTTCTGCGCGTTGACAACAATGGCGTCATAGCCGGAATCGATGAAGTTGTTGATCGCAGAAATCTGCGCCGGCACATCCTCGCCGGTCGACACCACCTTGAATTCCTTCAGCTTGGCGGCGACGTCCTTTTGCGCTGCGTAAGCCTTGGCGGTCTGGATCATCTGGATGCGCCAGGTGTTGGCGATATAGCCATTGGCGAGCGCGATCCGGTATGGGCCATCTTTTTTGGGAAACTTGAAGAACTGCGTATCTGCGGCCCAGGGCGCGAAGCAGTCCGGCTCGGCGGCTGGTCCCTTCCCGATTTCGGGGCCGGCGGCCATTGCGGCCGAGTTGAGCATGACGAATGCAGTGGCGGCAACGATGCCACCAACGAGTGACTTGATCATCGATATTCCTCCCAGTTGCAATTCTATTTGTTGTTGGCTGAAGTACAATTCACGTCTGGCCAGGCACCTCCCGCCTTGCCGGTCGCGCTTTTCAGGTGGCCGTGCCGACCTGGTCCCCTCCCCTTTGTCGCCCCTCAAGCGAAAACCAAAACTATCATATTATACATAATAAACAAGTATCAGCTGTCGCTTATGTATAATAAACAGGCATCGACCTTGGCTATGAATTTTCGCGCAAAGCAATTGGTAGCGCTACCATGACGTTGTGTAAACCGGCATCCGCACAGTCGCTTCTGTGTGTTTCAACGGGCGGTGCTCTCGCGGCGCTTGAGTTCGAAACCGAGATCGACGGTCCGTTGTTCCGGCCTGTTGCCCGCGATTGCCGCCAGCGCCATGGCGACCGCACGCCTGCCGATCTCATAGCGGTGGGTGCGGATGCTGGTGATCGAAGGAAACGCCACCTGCATCATGTCGAGGTCGTTGAAGCCGACGATGCCGATCGTCTTCGGCACCGCGATCGAGGCGCGATGGCACTCGAACAACACGCCGAGCGCGATGTCGTCATTGTTGCAGAACACACCGTCGAGCGTCGGGACCTTGGCCAGCGCGTCGCGCAACATTTCGCGACCGAGCGACACGCTGGACGGCACCGGCGTGGTGGTGACAAGGCGCGGGTCGAACAGGCCGGCGGCCTCCATCGCCGCGCGGTAACCCGCCAAGCGCCGCTGCGAGCGCGGGTCCATGCGCGCGCCGATAAAGCCGATGCGGCGGTAACCCGCCTCGATCAGGTGCTCGGTCGCCGTCCTGCCGCCGTCGAAATGCGAGAAGCCGACCATCATGTCGACAGGGTCGGGCCCGGTTTCCATGACCTGCACCACCGGACAGCCGGCGTTCTCCAACAGTTTTCGTGACACAGGTGTCTGGTCGATGCCGGCGACGATCAGCGCTGCCGGCCGCTGCGAGCCGAACACCTGCAGCAGCCGCTCTTCCTCGAGGCCGGAATAATGGGTGTTGCCGAGCTGGATGCGGAACGGGCTGGCCGACAGGCTGTCATAGATGCCGCGCACCACCTCGGCAAAGACGTTGTTGGTGAGCGATGGCACCAGCACGCCGAACACCTCGGCACGCGCCGAGGCCAATGCCCGCGCATTCGGGTCCGGCACATAGCCGAGTTCGTCGACGGCGGCCTGGATCTGGCGGCGCAATTCCTCCGAGACGCGCTCCGGCTCGCGCAGCGCGCGCGACACGGTGATGGCGCCGACGCCGGCCTTGCGCGCGACATCCGATATGGTCGGGCGCCCGCCGCCCCGGCGCGAGCGCGGCTTGATCAAGGACCCGCTCGCTCGGAAATGCGCCCACCAAAGCGCGGTCGCGATACGATCGTCCTTGCTGTCGTCATCTCACCGGCCCGCTTTGCCGCACCCACTTGTCTTCTGGCGTCGCGCAGCCTGTTGTCGTTGTCAAGCAACGGGAAACAGCCCTGCCCGTTCAGGCCATCGCCGCGGCGCTTTGCCTTGCCTTCCACGAGAACAACCCGACCGCCAGTATGTTCAGCAGATTCCAGGCGATGCCGTTGAGGAACGCCGCGGCGTAGGAGCCGGTCAGGTCGTAGATCCAGCCCGACATCCAGCCGCCGATCGCCATGCCGAAGATCGTCGCCATCATGACGATGCCGATGCGCTGGCCGGCCTCTTTGGCCGGCATGTATTCGCGCACGATGATCGCGTAGCAGGGCACGATGCCGCCTTGCGACAGGCCGAACACCAGCGACACGACATAGAGTGAGGCGAGGCCGTCGAAGGGAATGTAGAACAGCAGCGACAGGCACTGCAGCACCGAGCCGATGAGCAGAGTCTTCACGCCGCCAATGCGGTCGGCGAGAAAGCCGGATGCCAGCCGGCTGACGACGCCCGCCGCCATCATGATCGACAGCATGTCGGCGCCATGCGCCATGCCGTAGCCGAGATCCATGCAATAGGCGACGATATGCACCTGCGGCATCGACATCGCCACGCAGCAGCCGAGGCCGGCGACCACCAGCAGCACCTGCAACGCCGCCGGCGACAGCGAAATCGGCTGCACCCGCCGGCTTCCGGGCGAACCGGCGGCGGCCGCCAGTGGGGCACCGCGCCTTAGCAACAGCACCAGCGGCACCATGGTGACCAGGCAGAAGACGCCGATGGCGGCATAGGTGAAGCGCCAGCCTTCCGCCTTCATCAGCGTTGGCATGATGGTCGGCCATATCGCTCCGGCGAGGTAGTTGCCGGCCGCCGCCGCGGTCACCGCGACACCGCGCCGGCGATTGAACCAATGCGAGATATCGGCAATCAGCGGCCCGAAGATCACCGATGTTCCGACACCGATCAGCACCCCTTGAGCAAGGGTGAATTGCAGGATCGAGGTCGACAGCGCCGCGAGCAGAAGGCCGGCGGCGAGCGCCACCGAGGAGAGCAGCGCCGGGATCCAGTAGCCCATGCGGTCGATGGCGCGGCCGACCAGCACATTGCCGGCGGCGAAACCGACCATGGTCGCGGTGTAGGGCATAGACGCCGCTGCGCGATCAACGCCGAACTCGGCCTGCACGGCGGGCAGCACGACGACGACTGCCCACATGCCGACGGCTCCGATCGTCGCCAGCAGCATCGATATGGCGAGCCGCATCCAGGCGTAGGTACTGTCGATGCCGGGGCTCGGCAGGCTCAAGTCGGTTCGGGTCAAGGCATTTCCTGTCGGCGGTCTCAAATCGGCTACCGTTGCGCTACTATCGGCGCATTCGCAGCGCGCAGCAGCACCACAGCGGGCGAATCCGTGGCTCCAGACCAAGGGCGAATGTTGGAACCGATGCCAATGTGCGGAGTTTCCCGGCAAGCACCTGCAAAGGAGTCCTGCCATGATCGCCAAGAAAAAATGGTCGGCCGAGGTGACCGAGCACAGCGACGCAATGGATCTTGAGGACCACGTCTTTCAATCCAACGAAGCCAGGAAGATCGCCGCCTCGCTTAAGCGATCCGCCGAACACAGCCATCGGCGCAAGGCCGAGCCGTTCCAGTCCGCCATGTCGATGCTGAATTTCTACATCAACCGCGCCGGCAAGAACCTGCCCGCCACGCGCAAAAAGGTGCTTGAGGACGCCAAGGACGAACTGCGCACCGCCTTCGGACGTGACAAGGAGGATTAGCGGCGGCCGGCAGGCGCCTAGCGCGATCGGATGACGCTGTCGGTGTTGGCCAACAACTTGCGCACCGCGTTGCGCGCCGCATCCGGCCGCTGCAGGCGGATGTTTTTCTCGATCGCCTCATGCAGCTTCTGCGCATGATTGAGATCGTCCACGGCCCGGGTGGTGTAGGCGAACAGGTGATCGAAGGCAGATTCGATCAGCACGCCGAGCGGCACCAGAAGATCGTTGCCGGAGGCGCGCAGGATGGCGAGGTGAAAGCGCGTGTCGGCGCGGGTGCGCTCCTGCAGACTGGCCGCTCCACCCATCTCGCGGCAGGCCTGGCTGATCTCGGCCATCTGTTCGTCGGTCCGCCGCATGGCGGCAAAGGCGGTCGCTTCCGGCTCGATGATGTGGCGGAACTCCTGCACGGTCTTGAGGAACACCTCGCGATCCGGTGACGTCGCGTACCAGGCCAGCACATCGCGGTCGAGCAGGTTCCAGCGCTCCTTCGGCTCGACCCAGCTGCCGATCTTGGGACGTGAGGCGAGCAGGCTCTTGGCCATCAGCATCTTGATCGCTTCACGCACAGCAGAGCGGCTGACGCTGAAGGTCTCCGACCATTTCGCTTCATTGGGCAGGATGGTGCCGGGCGGGTAGTCACCGCGCACGATCCTGAGACCAATCTCGCTCGCCAGCGAAGCATGGACGCTCGACCCTGGAATGCGCGCCGCGTCAGGTCGGCGAACGCCGGCCTGGCGCTCGACGGAGGCCGCTTTCGCTGGCGATTTTTCCTTGTTCGGCTTTGCGTCCCGCATAGCTCCAGAAAGTCCGGATTGAAGAGGCTGTCAAGCGCGGCAAGCGGCTTGGGCCGCAAAGCTTGCCGCTGTGCACAGATCAGCCTCGGCTGCTCCGGTGGATCAGGCCTGCTTGACGTATTTGCGCCAGCTATGCTCCGGGCGGAAACCCAGCATGTCCCGCGCCTTGCGGTTGGAGAGCAGCGTCTCGTACTCGCCGAGTTCGGCCTTGACCGGGACGCCTGGATAGAACCGCTTCAGGAGTTCGGCGGTCGGCAGGTCGGATGAGGTGTCGTCATTGGCGGCGTTGAACACCTGATAGCCGAGCCCGTCCTTTTCGATGGCGCGCAGCGTGATCTGGCCGAGGTCGCGCGCGTCGACATAGCTCCAGGCGATGCGCTTGCGGAAACCCGCATCGGCGAACCATTTCGGAAACAGCGAATATTCATGCGGCTCGATGACGTTGCCGATGCGCAAGGCGTAGATGTCGATGCCGCTGCGCAGCGCGAAGGCCCGCGCCGTCTTCTCGTTGACGACCTTGGACAGCGCATAGCTGTCCATCGGATCGACATCGTAGTCTTCGTCGAGCGGGAAATATTGGGGATCACGCGGCTCGTTGGCGAACACCAGCCCGTAGGTCGTCTCGCTGGAGGCGATCACCACCTTGCGGATGCCGAGCTTCACCGCCGCCTCGATGACATTGTAGGTGCCGAGCGCGTTGATGCGGAACACCTCATTGTCGGTGGTGATCATGATGCGCGGAATGGCGGCGAAATGTACCACGGCATCGACCGGCTGCGCGCGCAGCGACGGGTCGAATTCATGCAGGCCCATATAGCTCGACAGCGCGTTGAACACCTGCCCGCTGTCGGTGATGTCGGTGATCAGCGTGCGCACCTTGGGATTGTCGAGCGGCTTGGTATCGATGTTGAGCACCTGGCAGCCCTGCTCCACCAGATACTGCACGACATGGCGTCCGGCCTTGCCGCTGCCGCCGGTGAACATGATCCGCTTCGTCATTTTGCTCTCCACATCCTCTGGGATTCATGTGTATTGTCAGACAATATCGCGATCCGCAACCATCCTCGCCTGCAAAACGGCAGCGCTGACCATCAATCATTGCAACAGGACTTGAAGACATGAACACGACCGCCGCGAGCGAAAAGATCGGCTTTATCGGGCTTGGCCTGATGGGGCACGGGATCGCCAAGAACATCGTCGACAAGGGCTACAGCCTGACCTTTCTCGGCCGCAAGAACCGCAAGCCGGCGGAGGATCTGCTTGGCCGCGGTGCCGCGGAAGCATCGACTTCGCGCGACGTGGCAGCGGCATCGACAATCGTCTTCATCTGCGTCACCGGTTCGCGCGAGGTCGAAGCCGTCATTCGCGGTCCCGGCGGCCTCAAGGAGGGCTTGAAAAAGGGCTCGGTCGTCGTCGACTGCTCGACCTCCGATCCGGTCTCGACCGTGGCGCTGGCGGCAGAACTCAAGGCGCTCGGCATCGACTATGTCGACGCGCCGCTGAGCCGCACGCCGAAGGAGGCCTGGGAAGGCACGCTCGACGCCATGGTCGGCGCGCCTGACGCCGTCTTTGCCCGGCTGAAGCCGGTGCTGGAAACCTGGGCCGGCCGCATCGTTCATATCGGCGACACCGGCGACGGCCACCGCATGAAGCTGCTCAACAACTTCATCTCGCTCGGCTATGCGGCGATCTATTCCGAGGCGCTGGCGCTGGCGCAAAAGGTCGGCATCTCGCCGCCGCGCTTCGACAGCGTCATCCGCAATGGCCGCATGGATTGCGGCTTCTACCAGACCTTCATGCGCTGGACGCTGGAGGGCGACCGCGACGCCCACAAATTCTCCATCGCCAACGCCTTCAAGGACCTGACCTATCTGGAATCGATGGCCGGCGCGGCCGGTATCGCCAACCCACTCGGCAACGCCACCAAGAACTCCTTCGCCGGCGCCTTCGCCACCGGCCCGGCCGAGCAATTCGTGCCGATGCTGGCGACGCATATCGCCAAGGTCAACGGCGTTGACCTGATGCCGACCAGGGATGGCAAGAAACAGACGATTTGAGTGATCCCCAAGCGAAGGCGCTGGTCACCGCCTTGACCGCCCGATCCCGTCATCGGTGTTTTCAAGCAGCTTGTGCACGGCGTTGCGCGCGGCTGCCGGACGCTGAAGGCGGATATTCTTCTCGATCGCCTCATGCAGCTTCTGTGCCTGCCGCTGATCGCCGATCTGCTGCGTCGTGAAGACGAAGAGATGGTCGAGCGCCGATTCGATCAGCACGCCGAGCGGCACCAGCAGGTCGTTGCCGGAGGCGCGCAGGATGGCGAGATGAAAACGCGTGTCGGCACGGATACGTTCCTGCAGGCTCAAAGCATCGCCCATCTCGCGACAGGCCTGGCTGATCTCCGCCATCTGCTCGTCGCTGCGCCGCATTGCGGCAAAGGCCGACGCTTCCGGCTCGATGATGTGACGAAACTCCTGCACGGTGCGCAGGAAAGCCTCGCGGTCGGGCGCCGTCGCGTACCAGGCCAGCACGTCGCGATCGAGCAGGTTCCAGCGCTCTTTCGGCTCGACCCAGCTGCCGATCTTGGGGCGTGAGGCCAGAAGGCTCTTGGCCATCAGCATCTTGATGGCTTCGCGCACCGCCGAACGGCTAACATTGAATATCTCGGCCCACTTGGCCTCGTTGGGCAGGATGGTGCCGGGCGGATAGTCGCCGCGCACGATCCTGAGACCGATCTCGCCGGCGAGCGAGACATGGACGCTCGCGCCCGGAAAGTGCGCGGCGCCAGCCCTGCGCATGACAGCCGGACGGCGGCTGGCTTGTGCCTTGGCCCGGTCGGCTCGCTTCTTTGACTTTCCGTCCGGCATTCACGTTCCAATGCGTCGGCCGTTGTCGTCCGGACTGGTCCGAACCTGCACGGCGCGCCGATCTCGTTGCCGAAAATTCCAGAGCATGGGCGCGTCAAAGCCGAAGCCCGTTGCCCCAACCACAGCGTCCCGTTCAGGAAATGACGGGGCGCCCGCTACCGAGCGCCCCGAAAATCGCGACCTACTTCTGGATGCAGGTGTCGACCGTATCCTTGGTGCATTCGTCGAGACCGGTGAACACCGGATCGGTGACAGGCTTGCCTGAGATTAAGTCGATCATCACCGACGGCGCCTTGTAGCCCATTTCGAACGGCCGCTGACCGACCAGAGCCGTCACGAGGCCATCCTTGGCGATCGCCACTTCGTCGCCGATCGTGTCGGCGGCTCCGATGACGAAGTCGTTGCTGGCTATCCGGTCCTTGAGCGGTCCGAACAGATCGCGATAGGGCTGCGGGGCGCCAAACAGCGGCCAGCCGCCCATGATGCCGAACGCATCCAGCTTGGGGTTAGCGGCGAGGATGTCGGTCATCGCCTGCACGCCCTTGGCGCCGTCGTCATTGGTGAACACCGGGCAGCCGGCGACTTCGGTCCAGCCACCTTCGCCGGCGAGCGCCGCGAGGCCTTCCTTGCCCGACAGCGCGTCACGCATGCCTTGGGCGCGGCGCAGGATGTTGTCGGCCGCAGGATTGCCCTCGATGGTGCAGATCGTGCCGCCATTCGGCTTGCCCTTCTTGATGTACTCACCGATCTTGTGACCCATCAGGTAGTTGTCGGTGCCGAGATAGGTCTTGCGCAGCGCCGCATCTTCCTTGCTGAGATCCGCGTCGAGGGTCATGATCGGGATCGTCGGATTCGCGGTCTTGATCGTCTGCGCGATCAACGGCGCATTGGACGGCGAAATCGCCATCGCCACTGTGTCGGCCTTGCTCAGCATGTCCTGGACGATCTGCGCTTCGCCAGCTTCGTCCGAGGTCGAAGCCGGACCGGTGTAGAAGCACTCATATTCCGAGCTGGCGTTTTCCTTGTTCCATTTCTCGCAACCCTGGTGGATGGCTTCGAAGAACGGATTGTCGAGACCTTTCACGACAATGACGAGCTGTTTCTTGGCCAAAGCCGGCCCGGCGCCAAGCGCCATCATAGCGACGGCGGCGAGCAAAAGTGATTTCCTCATGTCAGTCCTCCCTTGAAACAGACGGACACGGCGTGCCCGCCACACAGATCGACCGGACGCGTGATGACCGAGGTTCGTTTCGCGAGCACTCGTGTCGCCAAGACAGATCGATAGTATTTCCAGATACGGCTTTAGACCGGCCCAACACACGGGTGCCGCCGGAACCTCGACCGATAAACCTCCGCTGATTCCACCCCGGCGAACCGCCAGCAGGGATCCGCATAATCTCCTCCGACGCCTAGCTAATATCGGCTCGCCACCAACGTCAATGCTATTTGTCCTACAAAACGGATTTTTAAAATAATACAGCCTTAATTCGTCCGACAATTGGTTGACGCGCGCCGGCTTTTGCGTAAAAGAACGCTAACGCTGTCCCGGGAGGAGCCGGGGAGAGCGAGACCAAAGCAGCGTCGGCATTCACGCCGGGAACAGCAGCAGGTCGCAAAGCACGGGGAGGCAAGAAGGCTGGTGGCGGTTCTCGAACTCACCAACATATCCAAGCATTTCGGCGCCATCCAGGCGGTCAACGACGTGTCGTTGTCGATCGAGCCCGGCCAGGTGGTCGGCCTGATGGGCGACAACGGCGCCGGCAAGTCGACACTGGTCAAGATGATCGCCGGCAACTTCCCTCCGAGCCATGGCAGCATGCGGATGGACGGCAAGGATTTGATTCTGCACAAGCCGGTCGAGGCGCGCCAGCATGGCATCGAGATCGTCCACCAGGATCTTGCCCTCTGCAACAATTTGACGGCGGCGGCGAATGTCTATCTCGGCCGTGAATTGCGCCGCGGCGTCGGCCCCTTCCGCATTCTCGATTACGCCTCTATGTACAAGCGCGCCGGCCAGATCTTCGCCGAGCTCAAATCCGAGACGCGCCCGCGCGACCTCGTCAAGCAGATGTCGGGTGGCCAGCGCCAGGCGGTGGCAATCGCTCGCACCATGCTGTCGCAAGCCAAGATCGTGCTGATGGACGAGCCGACGGCGGCGATCTCGGTGCGGCAGGTCGCCGAGGTGCTGAACCTGATCCGCCATTTGCGCGACCAGGGCATTGCCGTCGTGCTGATCAGTCACCGCATGCCCGACGTCTTCACCGTCGCCGACCGCGTTATCGTCATGCGGCGTGGCCGCAAGGTCGCCGACAAGACGATCGCGTCCAGTTCGCCCGAGGAAGTCACCGGGCTGATCACTGGTGCTATCGAACAGGTTTGATTTCAGCGCGTTTCACCGGCAGATAAAGGTCGATAATGGCAGTCACCCTTGACCAGACGATCGCACAGAAACAGCACACCTTGCTGTCGAAGCTGTTTGCCAGCCAGACCTTCTGGGTGGTGATCGCGGTCATTCTCGCCTGCCTGTTCCTGTCGTTTGCCACCGACGCGTTCGCCACGCAGAAGAACCTCTACAACATCACCCGCAACATCACCTTCGTCGCCATCATCGCGCTCGGCATGACCTTCGTCATCATCACCGGCGGCATCGACCTGTCGGTCGGTTCGGTGCTGTGCCTGTCGTCGATGGTGCTGGCCGTCACCATGCATGCCGGCTACTCGATCGAGATCGGCATCCTGGCCTCTATCGCCACTGCGCTTGCCATCGGCGCCTTCAACGGCATTCTGATCGCCTATCTCGGCTTTCCACCGTTCGTGGTGACGCTCGGCATGTTGTCGATCGCCCGCAGCCTGGCCATGGTCGCTTCCAACAACACCGTGGTCTTCCAGTTCGGACCGGACCACGACAAGCTGCTGGCGCTGGGCGGCGGCGCCTGGGTGTTCGGCATCGCCAATCCAGTGCTTTACATGATCCTTTTGGCGCTGATCACCGGCTTCATCCTGCGCTGGACCAAGTTCGGCCGGCACATCTTCGCCATCGGCGGCAATGAGCATGCGGCGACGCTGACCGGTGTTCCGGTGCGCCAGATCAAGGTCGCCGTCTACATGACTTCGGCGCTGTCGGCCGGCATTGCCGGTATCATCCAGACCGGATGGCTGGGCGCCGTCACCACCAATCTCGGCACCGGCATGGAGCTTCAGGTCATCGCCGCCACCGTCATCGGCGGCGCCAACCTTGCCGGCGGCGTCGGCACCGCTTTCGGCGCCATCGTCGGCGCGGCGCTCATCGAGGTGATCCGCAACAGTCTCGGCCTGCTCGGCATCAATGCCTTCTGGCAGGGCGTGTTCATCGGCGGCGCCATCCTGCTGGCGGTCCTGTTCGACCGCATCCGCAATTTCCGCCGCAACGATTAAGCCGAGACGGTCCATGGCAAACTCGCCGTTCGGCCTTGATGGGCGACTGGCGCTCATCACCGGCTCCGGCTAGGGCATCGGCTTTGCCCTGGCGCGTGGCCCGGCTGAACACGGCGCGAGCGTGGTGCTGAATGGCCGCGATACCGCCAGGATCGGCAGCGCCGTCGAAAAACTGCGCGATGCAGGCTTCAAGGCGCACGCCTCGATCTTCGACGTCACCGATTTTCAAGCGGTCAACACGGACGTCGCCCGCATCGAAGCCGAGATCGGCGCCATCGATATCCTCGTCAACAATGCCGGCGTGCAGTTCCGCGCCCCGCTCGAGGACTTTCCCAAGGAGCAATGGGAGCGGCTGATCAAGACCAATGTCTCGGGCGCCTTCCATGCCGGCAAGGCCGTGGCCCGCCACATGATTCCCCGTGGCAAGGGCAAGATCATCAACATCGGCTCGGTGCAGAGCGAACTGGCCCGGCCGAACATCGCGCCCTACACAGCAACCAAGGGCGCGATCCGCAATCTGACGCGAGGCATGTGCGCCGACTGGGCGAAGCACGGCCTGCAGATCAATGCGATCGCGCCCGGCTACTTCCGCACCGAGATGAACCAGGCGCTGGTCGACAATCTCGAATTTTCCGCCTGGCTGGAAAAGCGCACGCCGGCCGGACGCTGGGGCCATGTCGATGAACTGGTCGGCGCCGCCGTGTTCCTCGCCTCCGACGCATCGTCCTTCGTCAACGGCCATACGCTCTATGTCGACGGCGGCATGACGGCTTCGGTTTGAGGCACCAACGCCGGCGCGGCCATCCAACCGTTATTCGGTTCACTACCTATCGCTCAGTCTGAAAATCCACTGTCAAGGCACGCAGCAGAAGGCCACAGCCGACCTGCACCTTGACGCGCGCCCGAACTCCGCCGCACAATCCTCCTGCAGGCGAAGGGAGGCCAGTCGCCTGCGGGAGGATATACCCATGACGGAAGCGATCAGGCTCTACTGGGGCCGGTTCGGACATGTTTCTGTCCTGAATGTCGCAAGCGACTTCGTCACCCATGCCCATGTCGAGGCGCATCTGATCATCTGGCTGGAAGGTACGGCCGGCGAGATGACCATCGGCCGTGAGACGGTCCGGCTCGGGCCTTGCACCGCCGCCGGCATCAATTCCTTTCAGCCGCACAGCCACGTCCTGTCGCAGAACGGCACGCCGGGCCTGTTCCTCGCCTTCTATATCGACCCTGACTGGGCGCGGCGCCGCCGCGACCTGCCCTCGTCCGCGCCGCTGTTTTCACAAGCCGCGATCACGCTGGAGCCCTGGCTGCATCAGGCTGCCGCCAATCTGCTCGATCACCTCAGCGACAATGAAAGCGTCGACGATGTCGCCAATTACGAGATCGAGCGCTTCATCGACAGCGTGCTCGATGCCGCTGATGCCACGGCGCCGCAGGAGGCGCGCGTCCGCATAAACACCATGCAGGATTTCCGCGTCCGCAAGGCAATCCAGCTGATGAAGGCCAATGTCTGCGAGCGCATCTGCTTCGACGACGTGGCGCGCGCCGTCGGCCTGTCGCGGCCGCACTTCTTCGCCCTGTTCAAGGAACAGACCAATCTGACCCCCAATGTCTACTGGAACACGCTGCGCATGGAAGAGGCGGTGCGGCAATTGCAGTGGTCGCAGGAGCCGCTGATCTCGGTCGCCTGCAACCTCGGCTTCACCACGCAGGGCAATTTCTCGCGCTTCTTCCGCGACCATGTCGGCGTGCCGCCGACACTCTATCGCGAGGCCGCGCGGGCAATCGCCTGAGCCAACCTGCCGCTACCTTTTCAGCCTCCACGCTTTTTCAGACTCCTTGATAGGCGCTCAAGACGCATTGATAAGCGTCCGTGAAATGGCTGCCCTACCCTTGCCCAACCGTCGCATTTGCAAGGGAACATCCATATGGCTGATATCACCATCTCAAGCGTCATCGACGCACCGGTCGAAAAGGTCTGGGCGCGCATACGCGACTTCAACGGCCTGCCAAGCTGGCATCCGCGCATGGTCGAAAGCCATATCGAGGATGGCAAGGACGCCACTTCAATCGGCTGCGTGCGCAATTTCCAGCTGATCAGTGGCGCGCGCCTGCGCGAAAAGCTGCTCGACTTCTCCGATCAGAATTTCCTCGTCAGCTACTCCATTCTGGAGACGCCGCAGCCGCTCACCAACCACAAGGCGACGCTACAGCTGCGGCGCGTGACCGACGGCGACCGTACCTATGCCGAATGGACCGCGAGCTTCGACGCGGCGCCCGAGGAAGCCGGCAAGCTGGCCGAGGGCATGGGCGCGAACGTCTTCCAGGGCGGCTTCAATGCCTTGAAGAGCCATTTCGCCGGCAAGAGCTGAGGAGCCAAGCCATGGCGCTAGCACTGCAGACTTTTGCAACGGTAAAGGACGCCAACGCGGCCCTGAAATCCCCGGGCAACCGCTATCTCGGTGGCGGCACGCTGGTGGTGCGCGCCGCCAATGAAGGCGATGTTTCGGTCTCCAGCCTTGTCCGCTCGACCGATCCGTCGCTGTTCACCATCGCTGTCGGCGGCGGCAAAGCCCGCATCGGCGCTTCGGTGACCATGGCGGCGATCGCCCGTCATCCGGACCTCAGTTCACTGGTCCGTGCCGCCCGCGCCGTCGGCGGCCCGGCAGTCCGCAACATGGCGACCGTCGGCGGCAATCTGTTCGCACCGGCGCCGTATGGCGATTTCGCCGTTGCCCTGCTGGCGCTCGATGCCACGGTCAGCACTGATGGGGGCGAAACGCCGATCGAAACCTTTCTGGCCGGGCGCGACAGCGACCGCGCCATCGTCACCTCGGTCGGTTTCGCGCTCCCCCCGCAAGGCGGCTTTCGCTTCCTGAAAGTGTCGCGGGTCAAGCCCAAGGGGGTCTCGGTGCTCAGCATCGCCGCGGTGCTTGGGCTGGCCGGTGACGGCACCGTGTCCTCGGCGCGGATCGCGCTTGGCTGCATGGCCGACCGACCAATGCGTGCCAGAGCGGCGGAAAAGGCGCTGATCGGCCAAAGCCTGACCAAAGGCGGCATTGCATCGGCGCTGGCTGCCGCGGGTGAAGGCACCTCGCCCATCACCGATCCGATCGCCAGCGCCTGGTATCGCAACGAAGTGCTGCCGGTCCATCTCGGCCGGCTGCTGCTGACCTGAAAACACCCGTTGGGGGGCGCGCGTCTGTCCGATCAAATCGGGCAGGCGCGCAAGGAGGAAGAATGGCAAAGGTCCCGGTTCAATTCACACTCAATGGCGCGGAACAGGCTGAATTCATCGACAGCGGCACGACGCTGCTGCACGCCTTGCGTGACAAGATAGGCGACACCTCGCCGAAAGGCGGCTGTCATCAGGGCAGCTGCGGTGCTTGCTCGGTCATCATCGACGGCGAACTCAGGCTGTCCTGCCTGACCCTGGCCGAGACCTGCAATGGTGCTGCCATCACCACGACGTCGGGGCTTTCGGAGGGCGGCGTCCTGCACCCGTTGCAGCGTGCCTTCCTCGACACCTTCGCCACGCAATGCGGCTTCTGCACGCCGGGCATGATCATGGCCGCCAAGGTGCTGCTCGACCACACGCCCAACCCCAGCCGCGACGAGGTGGTCGAGGCGTTGTCGGGCAACATCTGCCGCTGCACCGGCTACGAGCCGATCATCCAGGCGGTGCTGACTGCGGCCCGCGCCAATTCGCAGAACGCGGCCTGAGGGGAGCAAAATGGAATTGCGCAAGAACTACTTCGCCGATGTCCGCAAGGACGATCTGCATGAGATTGGCCAGCCCAGGCCGCGCTCGGATTCTCCAGGCCACGTCACCGGCAAGACCGCGTTTTTCGCCGACCGCAATTTCCCCGGCATGCTGCACCTGAAGATGGTGCGCAGCCCGCACCACCATGCCCGCATCCGCAGCATCGATACCTCGGAGGCCGAGAAGCATGCCGGCGTGGTGAAAATCCTCACCGCCAGGGATGTGCCGCACAATGTCTACACCATCCTGATCCTGATCCAGATCGGGCCGGAAGACGAAACGGTACTGGCCGACGGCAAGGTGCGCTGGAAGGGCGAGGCCGTGGTGGCCGTGCTGGCCGAGACCGAGCGCGCCGCACAGGAGGCCGCCGCCAAGGTCAAGGTCGACTATGAGGTGCTGCCGGCCGTCTTCGACATGGAAGAGGCGCTGAAACCCGGCGCGCCGCTGGTCAACGAATATCACGGCCGGAATTATTATCTCTATGACAGCGGCGAGTGCCGCAAGGTGCGCTTCGGCGATGTCGAGGCGGGCTTCGCCGGCGCCGACCATATCCTGGAGCAGAGCTACCAGTCCTCGCCGATCGAGCATGCGCCGACCGAAACCACCGGCTGCGTGGTGGCGCCCGAAGGCAATGACCGGTTCACCTGCTACACCAACACGCAGGCGATGTTCTTCACCCTCGACAATGCCTCGATCATCCTGCAGATGCCCGGCAATAAGCTGCATTTCGTCGGCGGCACCGTCGGCGGCGGCTTCGGCGGCAAGGTCGACGTCATCGTCGAGCCGATCGCCATTCTCGGCGCCAAGCTCACCGGTCGCCCGGTCTCCTTCATCTACGGCCGCGAGGAGGAGATGCAGATTTCGTCACCCCGCGCGGCCGAAAAGGTCGTCATCAAGGACGGCGTCATGAAGGATGGCCGCGTCGTTGCCCGCAAGGTCACTGGCTACACCGATGCCGGCGCCTATTCGCGCCACTCGCCCTACGGCGCCCAAAAGGGCGCTGGGCACTACCCCGGCCCCTACACCATCCCCAATGTCTGGATCGATACCTACTGCGTCTACACCAACCGCACGCCGTCTTCCGCCATGCGCGGCTTCGGCGTTACCATCGGCGATTTCGCACTCGAGGTGCAGATGGACAAGCTGGCGCGGCTGATCGGCATGGATCCGCTCGAATTCCGCTTCATCAACGCCTATCGTGACGGCGACATGAAGGCGCATCGCCAGCGGACCGAAGGGGCCGCGCTGATCGAGTGCATGCAGGAGGCCTCGCGCGCCGCCAACTGGCCGGTGGCGGAGAAATTCATGGCGATGTCGTCCTACGTGAAGGGAACTTGATATGGCGATCAGGCGCGGACGCGGCGTTGCCGCGATCAACTATCCGACCGGCATGAATCTCGGCGGCGACCCGACCCAGGCCTTGGTGCATTCGACGCCGACCGGCAATTTCATGGTAACGCTGTCATCGGTCGACCTCGGCCAGGGCATGAAGCAGATCATGGCGCAGATCTGCGCCGAGACGATCGGCGTGCCGACCGACCGCGTCGTCGTCGACACCGCCGACACCGACACCGGTCCGCACTGCATGGGCACCTTCGCCTCGCGCGGCACCCACCGCGCCGGCAACGCCGTCATTCAGGCAGCCAAGGAAGCGCGCCAGGTGATGCTGGAAGTGGCCGCCGAGGAGCTGGAAGTAAACGCCTCCGATCTCGAGACCGACGGCCAGGGCAACATCCTGGTCAAGGGCGCGCCGCAGAAGTCGATCTCGATCTTCGATGTCGCGCTGTCGGCGCATTTCAAGCGCGGCCGCTCGATTTCGGGGCGCGGCATGTTCCTGATCCCGCGTTCCTATCCGGAGAAGGAAACGGGCGCGATGAAGCCGTCGACCTGTTATGCGCACGCCTGCACCGTGGCCGAGGTCGAAGTCGACGACGAGACCGGCGAGGTCACCGTACTATCGGTGAAAAACATCTTCGAGATCGGCCGGGCGCTGAACCCGAAAATGGTCGAACAGCAGCTGGTTGGCGGCTCGTGGATGGGCATCAGCCACGCGCTCTATGAGACGACTGAGCCCTATTATCCCAATCGCGACCATGGCGGCACCGACTTCAATCAGTATCTGATGCCGGGACCGGGCGATCTCGCGCAAACCGAGATCATCGTGCTGGAGCGGCCGTCGGCCGACGGGCCTTACGGCGCCAAGGGACCGGGCGAAATGTGCGCCAATCCACAAATTCCGGCGGTCGCCAATGCAGTCTTCGACGCTGTCGGCGTGCGCATCGACACGCTGCCGATCACGCCGGAGCGCATCCTGCGCGCGCTCAAGGCGCGGGCGCCGAACTGAGTGGTCGAAATGCCTGAGGTGAACGCCGAGACATCAGCGACCTCGCCGGAGGCGGTGGCGGAGCACCTGGCCGCCTCGCGTTATCTGGCCGATGACAGCCTGGCGACCGCCATCTTCCTGGCGATCCGGCTCGGCAAGCCGCTGCTGCTCGAAGGCGCGCCCGGCGTCGGCAAGACGGAAGCGGCCAAGGCGATCGCGCAGCTGCTCGGCCGCGATCTGGTGCGGCTGCAATGCTATGAAGGCATCGACGCCGCGCACGCGCTCTACGAATGGAACTACCAGCGCCAGTTGCTCGCCATCCGCCATGCCGGCGAGCATGAGATCGACATCTATGACGATCGTTTCCTGATCGCCCGGCCGCTGCTGCAGGTGCTCAAGGCACCCGGGCAGCGTGTGCTGCTGGTCGACGAGATCGACCGTTCGGACCATGAATTCGAAGCGCTGCTTTTGGAATTCCTCTCCGATTTCCAGATCAGCATTCCCGAGCGCGGCACCATCCGCGCCACCGCGCAGCCGATCGTCATCCTGACCTCGAACCGCACCCGTGAACTGGCCGAGGCGCTGCGCCGCCGTTGCGTCTACCACTGGATCGGCTATCCCGACGCCGAGCGCGAGGCCGCCATCATCATGCTGCGCGCCGGCGATGTTGCTGAAAGCACGGCGCGCGCGGTGGCGGCGGCCGTGCGGATCATCCGCGCCCGCCCGCTGGCCAAGCCGCCCGGTATCGCCGAGGCGGTCGAATGGGCCAACGCCGCCACCATTCTGGAAAAGGGCGGCAGCCCATGGCCCGAGGCCTTCCGCCGTGCCATCGGCGTGCTGATCAAGGACGAGGAGGACCTGTCCTATATCGCGCCGGAGCTTGGCCGGATTGTCGAGGAGGCACTGGCGTGAGCGCGGAGCGCCTGCCGGCCTTGCCCCGGGCGGCGGCCCCTTTGCTCGGCTTCGGCCGTTTGTTGCGCCGCTACGGCTTTGCCGTCGCGCCGGAACAGGTGTCAGGATTCATGCAAGCGGTGACATTGCTCGGGCCGCGATCGATGGCCGACATCCGCGAGGCGGCCCTTGCCACGCTGGCGCCGCCGCCCGACCGCCGTGCCGAATTCGAGGCGCATTTCCAGAACCATTTTTACGGCAACGCCGCTGCCGTGGTCGAAGGCGAAGCAGACGAGGAAACCCGCATCAAGGACGATGGCGGCGCCAGCCAGGAAGAGACCGAGGTGATCAGCCAGCAACAAGGCGGTGAACTGTCCTCCGGCGCCGAACAGCTGAGCACCCGCGACTTCCAGCGCGACGGCGATGGCCTGGCCGCCTTTCGCCGCAAGCTCGCGTCCGCCCTGCCCGCCCGCCGTTCCTTCCGCACCGTGCGCACCCACTCGCGCGGCAAGCTCGATTTGCGCCGCTCGCTCAGGGAAATCGTCAGCGCCGATGGCGACGTGCCCTCGCCGTTGCTGCGCCGCCGCCAGACCGTGCCGCGCAAGCTGCTGGTCCTGGTCGACGTCTCCGGCTCGATGAAGCTGCACACATCCGATTATCTCAAGCTGGCGCATGCCGCCGTGCAAGGTGCTGACCGCGCCGAAATCTTCACCTTCGGCACGCGGCTGACCCGCATCACCACCGCACTTCGCATCCGCGACCGCGACCAGGCGCTGGCCCGTGCCGCGGCCCAGGTCGACGACTGGGACGGCGGCACCCGCATGGGGCCGACGCTGCTCGCTTTCCTCTCGGTGCCGCGCTTTTCCGCCTTCGCCCGCGGTGCTGCCGTTGTCATCCTCTCGGACGCGCTGGAGCGCGGCGACCATGCCGAACTGGAGACGGCGATGCGCCGGCTGAGCGCCCGCGCCTTTCGGCTGTCGCTGGCGACACCGCTGGCCGGCGACCCGCGCTTCCGGCCGGCAACGGCCGCACTTCGCGCCATCCTGCCGGTGCTCGACGATCTCATCGATGGCTCGTCACTCAAGGGCCTCACCGATTTCATCCTGTTGCTCGCCCGCCCTGCTCCGGCGGCGGCGGCAATCTGGAAGAGGGTTTCGTGATGCAGAAAGCAATCGACGCGCATTTCCACATCTGGCGCCAAAAGGACCAGCCCTGGCTGGTCGGGCCGATGGTGCCGCGCATTTTTGGCCCCTACGAGCCGATCCGCCGCGACTACCCGATCGAGGAATTCCTTGCCGATCAGCAAGGCGCGGGTGTCGAGAAAGCCGTCTATGTCCAGACCAACTGGGCCAAGGAGGATTTCGAGAAGGAAGTCGCTTTCCTGCAGAAGACCGCCGACGAGACCGGCTGGCCGCATGCCATCGTCGGCTATACCGACATGACAGTGGACGATATCAGGCCCCAGATCGACCGTCTGATGAAGTGCCCCTTGCTGCGCGGCGTGCGCATGCAGCTGCACTGGCACGAGACGCCGGCCTTCCGCTTCGCCGCCTCGGCTGATCAGGTCATCGATCCGAAGGTGCGTGCCAATGTCGTCCGGCTGAAGGACTACGGCCTGTCCTTCGACCTGCAGCTTTTCCCGGCCCAAATGAAGGACGGGCTGACGCTGGTTGGCGAGAACCCAGAGATCGATTTCATCCTCACCCATGCCGGCATGCTGACCGGCATGGAGCCGGAAACCACCGAGGCCTGGAAAGCCGGCCTGCGCACGCTGTCGGCGGCGCCCAATTTCTACGCCAAGCTGTCCGGTCTCGGTACCTTCGTCCACCGCAACGACCCGGCGCTGATCGCCTATATCGTCGACAATGCGATCGACATCCTGGGAGCGGACCACCTGATGTTCGGCTCGAACTTCCCCATCGAGAAACTCTGGACCAGTCACGCCGAGCTGATCACGGCGCACCGCGCCGCGGCGGCAAAGCATGGCGCGAAAGCTGAGGCGGATATTTTCTGGAACACGGCGGAGAGGGTTTATCGGCCGATGTGACGCGCCCTCACAACGGCCGACCTAAAACCTGGACCATATGCCGTTTTGCCCAAATGCTGACTGGCCCCGCCGTCCGCACCAGCTCGAAACCTTGCCCCTGCCAAAAGCGAAGAGCCTGCTCATTTTCTGCGATCACGCCGAGTTCCACGCGTTTGACATGCCGAGATTTCAGCCAGCTGAAAAAGTCGTCGCAAAGTGCTCGCCCTAAGCCTCTTCCTCGAAGCGCTTTGTCGATCATGAACAACGCGATCCACCAACACTCCACTCGCGGATAATTGCGGTCCCAGGCCAGCAAGCCGACGAATTCACCATCGATTGCCTTCACCCCGAATACGAACTTGTCGGCTTCCGTCCGGTTCGGTGGAAAGTTCTCAAATTCCTCCTTTGCAGTGGCAGCGTTTGGCGGCTCGCCTCTTTCCAGCACGACATAGTCAGAGCAGCCCTGATACAGCGGCACCAGTCGGGGAGCGTCAATTCCAATCAGGCCTTCAATCTCGTAGCCAGAGAGCGACGTTGGAAATCTGGTGCTTTTGTCCATGAAAATTCCAGCCCCGGAAAGCAGCCGCCCTCACTTCACCTCGAACTGCGGGTCGACCGGAATCTGCATCGCCGTGACCAGATGGTTGGTCTGGCCGGCCAGCCCGATGATCGACACCAGCTCGCCATGCTGCGCATCGGTCATGCCCTTGGCCCGCGCTGCCGCCGTATGCGAGTGAACACAGTAGGAGCAGCCATTGGCGGTCGACACGGCGATGTAGATCATCTCCTTGGTCAGCGGGTCGATGGCGCTGTCAGCGACCATCACCGCCCTCAGCTGTTCCCAGATCCGCTTCAGCGCCGCCGGATCATCGGCCAGCCCGCGCCAGAAATTGTTGACGAAATCGGATTTACGCGTCGCGCGGATGTCGTCGAAGACGGCTTTCACGGCCGGGATTTTTTCCACCTCGGCATCGGTCAGAAGTTTTGTGGTAGCCATGGCTGGTCCTTTCGTTTGAATCGTCGTGTGAGCGCATTGAAGCGGGCCCTGAGCAATCGCGGCCAATCCATTGGATAGCTTACTTTTCAAGCGGCGGCGTGGAGATTCAGGTATCAGCCATTTGCGGGCCGGCCTCGCCTGAACCTAGTGCACGGCCGCGTACATGATCTTCTCCTCCGTCGCCTCCGCCGGCGAAAACTCCTCGACGATGCGGCCCTGGCGGCAGACCAGGATGCGATCGGACAGGTTCATGATCTCCGGCAGGTAGGACGAGATGACGACGACGGCGAGGCCCTCATCGGCCAGCCGGTTGATGATCTGGTGGATCTCGGCGATCGCGCCGACATCGACGCCGCGCGTCGGTTCGTCGAAGATGACGATGCGCGGCTGCTGCACCAGTCCCTTGCCGATCACCACCTTCTGCTGGTTGCCGCCGGAAAGCTCGACGACGCGCGCATTGTCGTTGATCGACTTGATGTTCAGCGTCTTGGTCCAATCGGCCGACAGCGCGCGCATCTCCTGCTGGTTGATCACCCAGGCCTTTTCGCGGCCCGCCGCCAGCAGCCCGCCGAACAGGTTTTCGGCAATGCCCATCGTCTCGAAGATGCCTTCGCTCTTGCGGTCCTCGGTGACATAGACAATGCCGTCGGCCACCGCCTCGCTCGGCATGAGATAGCGCACCGGCCTGTCGTCGAGTTCGATCGCCCCGCCGCGCAAAAAATCGCGCTTGTAGATGCCGGAGACGATCTTGAAGGTCTCGGTGCGGCCCGAGCCGATCAGCCCGAACACGCCGGTGATCTGTCCTTCGAAAATCGAGAACGAATTGTTGCGCACGACATTGCTCATCGAAATGTCCTGCACCGACAGTACCTTCCGGCCCGCCTTGCGCAGCTTCGCCTCGTCGCGCTGGCGGTAGATCTGCCCCGACAGCGTACGCCCGACCATGGCGGCGACGATCCGATCGCGGTCGAAGGCCGACGTGTCGTCGGTGATGACCAGCTCGCCATCGCGCAGGATGGTGATGCGGTCGGCAATCATCAGCGCCTCCTCCAGTGCGTGGCTGATGAAGACGATCGACACGCCGCTCGCCTTCAGCCGGCGGATCAGCGCGAAGAAATGCCGTTTCTCTTCCGGCGTCAGCGTCGCCGTCGGCTCGTCGAAGATGATGATCTCGGCATTGTGGTGGACGGCGCGCGCGATCTCGACCATCTGCCGCTTGGCCGCACCCAGCGTCGCCACCATGGCATTCGGGTCGACCGGAAAATTCAGCGACTGCAGGAATTGCTGCGCCGAAATGTAGGTGCCGCGCAGCCGGTTGAGGAACTTTTCGGTGCCGAGATAGAGGTTCTGCGCCACCGTCATCGTTGGCACCAGGCTGGTCTCCTGGAACACCATGGCGATACCGGCCTCAAGGGCGGCATGCGGCGAGGCGTAGGCGATCTCCTGGCCCTTATGGAACATCTTGCCCGACGTCACGTCGACCACCCCGGCGATGATCTTGGTCAGCGTCGACTTACCCGCGCCGTTCTCGCCGAGCAGCGCGTGGATCTCGCCCTTGCGCAATTCAAAGCTGACGTTTTTCACCGCGGGCACGCCGCGATACGCCTTGGTGACATTCTCCAGGCGGACGATCGGTTCCATCAGAAGCCTCCCGTGGCGACGGACAGCACGCAGTCGCCGCCCCTGGAGGCGATGAACAGCCGGCCATCCCTTTCCGCGGCGCTGCAAATGCCGTGGCGCGTGCCGTTGGCACGGCTGTGCAGGCTGAATTGCGGCTGCAGCTGCCGGTCGAGCCTGACCACCAACCCGTAGGAGCGGCTTGGCGACCATGGCTTGTGGATGCCCATGGTGCGGATGCCGCCGCATTGCAGCGGTTCGAGGAAGCTGCGGCTGGAGGCCAGGGCCGGCGCGATCCAGTAGGCCGGCGGCACCTGTTCCAGCATGTCCTGGCGGTAGTGCGTTTCCTGCAGCACGAATTCGATCAGCCGGTTGCGCGGCGCGAACAAGGCCAGCCATGCACCGCCATCGGCGGAGGGCGACAGCCGTGCGGGATAGCCGGGCAGATGCGTCAACACCGTCGAGCGGTTGCCGTTTGCGCCGTCGAAGCGGACGAGTTGGTGACGCCAGCTTTCGCTGACCAGCACATCCCGCCCCATGGGATGCAGCCCATAGGGAAAGGCGATCTCGTCGGCCACCTTGCGGAAGCCGCCGCCCGCCGCGTCTTGCTTCCACAGCGAACCCGAGGCGCCCTTCTTCATCAGGTCGGCGGCCCATTGCGACGGCGCATGTTCAGCCGAGCCATTGGCCAGCCAGAGCATGCCGTCGTCGGCATAGGCAAGCGCGGTGATGCAGCGGATCCCGGCCGGCAGCGAAACCTCCTTGCCGGCAATGACGAGCTTGCCGCTTTCGAGCCCGACCGTCAGCTCGCCGGCCGGCGAGAGCGCCAACGCCGTGACGGAAGATGGAAAGGTCTCGACCACGGATGGCGCGGCGCCCTCCGCAATCGAATGGATGGCGTTGCCGCTGGAGGCCAACAGCCTGTCGCTGGAAATCAGCAGATTGTCGGGCTCGGAGAGTTCGGTGAAAGCCGGCGCGTCGTCCAGCAGCGTGTTGGGGCGGAAGGCCCCGTCGAGCGGCGGGATGGTCACCGCCTTGCCGCGAAACAGGTCAAGCACGGGATCAAGGATCATGACGCCGCCCCCCAGTAGGAAGCGGGGCTGGTCCAGTTCGGGTCGGCGCCTGAAATCTTGTAGCGGCCAATGCGGTTGTTGAGGATGCCGCCGACGAACAGATATCCCTTGTGCTCGCGCATCGATGTTACCATCGGGTGTGCGCCGCCGGTGAGGTCGCCCATCGCCTCGACGATGCCGCCGGTCTCGTTGAACTTCACCACGCCGCCGGTGTTGATGTTGGGGAACAGCCATTCGTCCTGCGGCAACCGGCGCGTCATGCGCTTGCGCATGTCGGGGTGGCGCAGCGACAGGTCGAAGCTCGGCGTGCGCATGCCGAGCCACGCCATCCAGTAATTGCCGTCGGAGGCGCGGTTGATGTTGTCGGGGTAGCCCGGCATGTCGCGGATGACGCATTCGGCGGTGCCGGCCTTCGGCCCTTCCAGCCAGTAGCGGTGCACCCGGCAGGCCCAGCTTTCGGCGAAGAACAGCGACTTGCCGTCATGCGCCATGCAGACGCCGTTGGTGTAGCGGTAGCCATCGAGCAGCGTCGTCGTCGATCCGTCCTTCGGATCGTAGACCAGCAACCGGCCGGTGGCGCGGTTCTCGATCGAGTCCAGGGCCCAGTCATGGGCGTCGTAGCGCTTGGTGGAATCCGTGAAATAGATGCGGCCGTCGGGTGCTACGTCGCAGTCGTTGGGATCGCGCAGCCGCGCATCGTCGACGATCGAGGTCCATGAGCGCGAGGTCTCGGCCGACAGGCGTTTCACCTCGCGCTCCGGCGAGACGGAATAGAGCCCCATGGCGCCGACGCAGCTGATCAGATTGCCTGATTTGTCGAAGGCCAGGCCGAGCGGAAAGCCGCCGATGTGGGCAAACACTTCCGACCTGCCATAGTCCGGCGCGAAGAAGCGGACGATCTCGCCATGGCGCGTGCCGCAATAGAGATGGTCGCCGCGGTCGAGGATGACATCCTCCGGTCCTTCAAGTTCGCCGAGCCCGATGTGGTCGGCGGCCGACAACCGGTTGTCGAGCTCGTAGGGTGTTCCCGAGCCGGGCGCCGCCGACTGCGTTTCGCCCATCTTGAGATAAACCGGGGCGACATAGACTTCGTTCAGCACCTTGTGGCGGTTCTTCAGCCAGCGAATGTCGGTGGTCACCGCCACCGCCAGCATGATGCCGAGCACCATCTGGTTGGTGCCAGTGCCGTAGCCCAGCCGGATCAGCCCATTTGTCATGGTCAAGACGATGATAGCGCCCATCAGCCCCTTGATCACCGAGCCGCGCCCGCCGCCAAGGCTGACACCACCGACCACCGCCGCTGTCAGCGCCATGATCTCGAGGTTGAGGCCGGTGCCCGGCCCTGCCCCGCTCAGGCGGCAGGCGATGAGAAAACCGCCGATCGAGGCGCAGAAGCCGGAAAAGACATAGGTCATGAACACGGTGCGGCGCACGCGGATACCGGCATTGTGGGCCGAGCGCCTGGAGCCGCCGACCGCCAGCACATGCCAGCCCGGCCGCGAACGGGTCAACGCGATATGGGTGACGATGGCCAGGATGATCGCCAGCCACACCGAGACGGAGAGGCCCCAGAAGGTGCTGTCGCCGATGAAGTCGAGCACGTCGGAAGTTGCTGTCGAGAGCTGCACGTCGGCGGCATAGGTGGTGACGAGGATATCGAACAGCGCCCGCCCGAAGATGAAGGTGACCAGCGTGGTGAGAAAGGCGCGCAGTCTGAGGTAGCCGACGAGATAGCCGTTGATGGCGCCGAAGACGAGGCCGGTGGCAAGCGAGGCGGCCAGTGCCAGCCAGATCGATTGTTCGAGAATGAAGAAGACATAGACGGCCGAGAAACAGGACAGTGCGAAGATCGAACCGACCGACAGGTCGATACCGCCGCCCAGCATCACCACCGTCATGCCGGTGACGACCATCGAGAACTCGCCGAGCTGGCGGGTCGATTCCTGCAGCGAAGTCAGCTTGAAAAAGCCCGGAATGATCGAGCCGAAGGTCGCCAATGTCACCACCAGCGCCAGGAACGGAATGGCGTTGTCGGTCCAGCGCTTGGTCAGAATCTCGCCGACGAGATGGTCGGGCACGAGATTGTAGCGCCAGGACTGGAGGCGTTCGCGAAAGGACATCAGGTCACTGCTGCAAAATCGGGGCTGCAAGAGAAAGAGGTGGCCGGGCAATCCGGCCACCTCGTTGATCGGTGTTGGCAAGGATCGGTCTATTTCGCCGCCGCTTCGGCCTGCAGCGCCTTCAGGTCCCAGCAGCTGTCAGGCTTCAGGTCAGCCTTGGTCGTCGCCTTCTCCAGCGTGTAGATGTAGGTGTGCGAGGTGCCGGCCGGCTGGCCGCTCTGCAGCAGGAACTTGATGATGGCGTTCATGTCGCCCGATTGGCGGGCAAGCTCGGTCATCACAACGGCGCCATAGGTGCCGTCCTGCAGCTTATCGCAATCGGCGGTCTTCTCGCCACCGCCGGTGGTGACCAGGAACACCTTGCCCTCGAGCTTGGCATCGCGGATCGCGGCGGAAGCGCCGGTGGCGTCACCATCCCAGAAATCGATGATCGAGCATATGTCCGGATTCTGTTGCAGCATCGTCGTCGTCACGTTGCGCGAGGTCGTCGCATCCCAGTTGGAGTCGGGCTTGGCCACCACCTTGAAGTCGGGATGCTTGTCCAGCACCTTCATGATGCCGGCGTACTGGTAGAGGCTGGAGGAGTTCGCCTGGTCGCCCTGCACCAGGCCGATCTTCTTCGACGAGTTTTCGCCACAGCCCTTGATCGCCGCTTCGGCCTCGAGCTGGCCGAGCCGGTCCCAGTCGCTGCCGACAAAGGCGTCGGCCGGGAAGTTGGCGGGATTGTCGACCAAGAGCACATAGGTGCCGGCGGCCTGCGCCTTCTTCATCAGCTTGGAATAGGAGTTGAGGTCCGGCGCGTGGATGATCAGCACGTCAGGCCTTGTGTCCGACGAGATGGCATCGGTGATCGCCTGTGCGCCGGCATCGACCACCCAGTTCGGGTCGCGCGTCTCGAACACGCCGCCCCAGGCCTCGACTTCGGTCTTCAGATAATGCGCCCAGCCCTGCGCCAGGTCGAAGCCCATCGCTAGCGGCACCAGCATCACGCGCTTGCCCTTGAGCGCTTGCGCATAAGCTGCCGGGCCCGGATCGTCGGCGGCGAAGCTGGGCGCCACGAAGCCGGTAACGGCAAGCGCCGTCGCGGCAGCCATGAGTGTCTTGATCAGTTTCATGTCACATCCTCTGTTTTGCTGTTGTGTTCGCGGATGGCCCCAACCGTCCGCTTCTGGTCTAAATGTCACCCTGTTGCGCGGTCTGTTCGTCACGTGGATTGATGATGCCGTCGACGATGATCGCTGCTAGCAGGATCGCCGCCTTGATCAGGTTCTGGTAGAGCAGCGGAATGTCGATGATGGTCATGGCGTTCAAGAGAATGCCGATCAGCGCCGCCCCGACCAGCACATTGCGCACCCCGCCCCGCCCGCCGGACAGGCCGATGCCGCCGATCACCGCCACCAGCACAATGTCGTAGAGCAGCGTCGAATTCACGACGCGGGTGTTGATCGAATGCAGGCTGGCCGCCGTCAGCAGGCCGGCAATCAGCGCGACCAAGGCAGACAGCACATAACGCAGCACCAGCATCGGCCGCACCGGAATGCCGATGTTGCGCGCCGCGACCGGATTGTCGCCGGCGAAATAGATGTAGCGGCCCCATTTGGTGTAGCGCAGGAACAGGAAAACCAGGAAAGCGAGACCCGCGAAGACGAACACCTCGATGGGAATGTCGAGGAAGCGCAGGCCGCCGAGCAACTCGACCCAGTGGCCCTGCGGCACCGGCACGGCATCCTGCGTGATCAATTGCGAGCGCACATAGCCGAAGACGAAGGAACCGGTCGCCAGCGTCACGAAGATCGCCGGCACATCGGCATAGGCGACGAGAAAGCCGTTGAGCAGGCCGATGGCGAGCACGCCGGCCAGCACATAGGCGAAGGCCAACCCGTCGGGCGTCCCCGAATTCAAAAGCTGCAGATACCAGGCGACAGACATTGCCATGATCGCCACCGCCGAAAGGTCGATGCCCCGGCCGATGATGACGACGGCCATGCCGAGCGCCAAAATACCGAGCACCGAGACAGAACGCACGATGGCGACGAGATTGTTCGGACTGATGAAGCCCGGCAGGCCGATGGCAGCAGCAACGAACAGCACGATCGCGATGGCAAAGACGATGCCTTCCTGGTTCAGGCTCCTGAAATTCGGCCAGCCAATCGCGTTCATGTCTGCTTACGCCCCAATGGCAGCGCTGCCATCCCTGGGAAGAAAGCTAATCGGCTCAGCGCCGGTTCGTCAAATGAATCCGCGTTCAGAAGCCCGGCCGGTGGCGATATTCATCGGGTGGACGCATTGATTGCCAAAACTGGCGCAATGTCCGGAAAAGTCTGGATTTTTTGGCAATTGGTTGCGCCATCGCGGCCACTGGTGAAAGGCCCACCCCACGGCGAAAGGAGAAGGTGGAATTAATCTCTGCTTCGAGCGGAAAAATCCGATTTCAATCCCCCGTCGAGTGGCCTGAAACCTCGGCGCCCGCACCCGGCGGCAGCACGAGGAAACGCAACGCCGCCACCAGTCCGACGGCGCCGATCGCCATGAAGGCGATTCGAAAATCGACGAGGTCGAGCGCCGGCCGGTCCCTGGCGATCTGCGACAGGTTGAGGATCGCCGCCGCCACCGCGACGCCGAACAGCATCGCCACTTGCTGCAGCATGCTGGACAGCGTCGCCGCCGAGGAGCGCTGGGCCGCGTCGATATCGGCGAAGGCCAGCGTGTTGAGGGCGGTGAACTGCATCGAGCGCGACAGGCCGGCGATGAGCATCAATGCAATCACCAGCGCTGGCGGCGTCTGCGGCGAGATCGTTGCACACGCCATGATCGATGCGGAGGCGATCAGGCCGTTGACGACCAGCACCGAGCGGAAGCCGAAGCGCCGCAGCGTCGGTGTCGTCACCGTCTTCATACCGAGATTGCCGAGGAAATAGGCCAGGATCATCATGCCGGCGTCGACGGGGCTCAAACCGAAGCCGACCTGGTACAGCAACGGCAACAGGAACGGCGTGGCGTTGATCGCCACCCGGAAAAAAGTGCCAGCGGCAAGCGTCGAGATGGCGAAGGTCAGCACCTTGAACGACGAGAGCTCGAGCAGCGGATGCGGTGCGCGCCTGAGATGCCGAACCGCCAGCCAGCCGATGACGATGCCGGCGGCAATCAGCGCCATCGTCGGCAGCAAGCCGTCCTCAGGATGCGCGATGCGCTCGAGGCCGTAGAGCAGGCAAGCAAGTCCCGCCGATGTCAGGAAAAACCCCGGCCAGTCGAGCGGCTTGGGATCGGCCTCGCGGTCGCCCGGAATGAAGCGGGCAACCAGTGCCAGACCGATCACGCCGAGCGGGATGTTGATGAAGAAATTCCAATGCCAGGACAGATAGGTGGTGATGAAGCCGCCGAGCACAGGCCCGACGACCGGCGCGAACAGCGCCGGCCAGGTGATCAGCGCGGTGGCGTTGATCAGCTCGGACTTCGACGCATTGCGCAAGACAAGAATGCGGCCGACCGGTGTCATCAGCGCGCTGCCCAGCCCTTGCACGACACGCGCGGCGACGAATTGGGTCAGGTTTTCAGAGAAACCGCAGGCGAGCGAGGCCAGCGTGAAAAGGATGATCGCCAGCAGGAAGATGTTGCGCGCGCCGAACCGGTCGGCGAGCCAGCCCGACAGCGGCACGAACACCGCCATGGTCAGCATATAGACGGTGATGCCGATGCTCATCGCCACTGCCGGCACGCCGAACGAAGAGCCCATCTGCGGCAGCGAGGTCGAGATGATCGTCGAATCCAGCAGCTGCATGAAGAAGGCGATGGCCACGATCAGCGCCACGCGCCGCGCATTGGTGGCCGTATCGGGCAAGGTTTCAGTGTCGGGAATGGCAGTCATGACGGAACCGGTTTGAATAGCATTTGGCCGGCCGCGTCCAGAGACGGCGCAACAAACTTTCGTGTCGCATTGCGGCCTGCTATGGGATGAACGGGGCGGCCGAGGAAAGTGCACGCATCAAGATGAAGCCCATCTATATCGACTACCTCAATGCGCTCGACATCGACGCCCTCGCCATGACCAATGGTGAAATCATTGCCGCCGTCGAGGCTGGTCTGGTGGCGCAAGGCAAGGGCGAGACCGTGATCGAGCCGCGCGTCCATCTCAAGCCAGACCCTTCCTTCCACGGCCATTTCAATGTCTTGCGCGGCTACGTCGCGCCGCTCGACGCGGCCGGCGTCAAGATCGTCGGCGACTATGTCGACAACTACCTGCACGGCCTGCCTTCGGAATTCGGCATCCTCAATCTGTTCGATCCTCGCACCGGCACGCCGCGCGCCATCCTCGACGCCACCGTCATCACCGACATGCGCACGGGTGCCGTCACCGCCATCGGCGCCATGCATCTGGCGCGCAAGGGCTCAAAAGTGCTGGCCCATATCGGCGCGCGCGGCACCGCCTACTGGAACGTCCGCCTGCTCGACCATCTTTTCGACTTCGACGAAATCCGCGTCCATTCGCGCCGCCCGGAAAGTCGCGACGGCTTTGCCGCCAAACTCTCCGCCGATCTCGGCAAGCCGGTGGCGGCGGTGGCCGACTGGAAAAGCTGCGTCGAGGGCGCCGACATCGTCGTCGAGGCCTCGCGGCTGCCGGAGCCGCAGCCCTTGCTCAAGACCGAATGGATCAAGCCCGGCGCACTGGTCGTGCCCTACGGCACGATGAGCGCGGTGGAACTGTCGTTGACCGACATCATGCAGAAGATGGTCGTTGACGATTGGGGCCAGTGCAAGGGCGGCAAGTTCGGCTCGCTGCGCGCCCATGTCGAGACCGGGCGGCTGAGCGAAAAGACGCTGCATGCAGAGCTCGGCCAGATTGTCGCCGGCCTCAAGGCCGGGCGCGAGAACGACACCGAGACGATCCTGTTCTGGCATCGTGGCCTGTCGCTGTCCGACATCGCGTTGGGCAAGGCGATGCTGGCCAAGGCGCAGGCGCAAGGTATCGGCCAGAGGCTGCGCTTCGCATGAGCGCGCTCGTCCTCACCGGAGCCGGCGTCGGCATCGCGGATGTCGCCACAGTGGCCCGCGAAGCGCGCAAGGTGGAAATCGGACCCAATGTCATCGGCAGGCTGGAGAAGGCGCGAAAAGTGCTCGACCAGGCCGCTGCGTCCGGCCAGCAGATCTATGGCCTCAACACCGGGCTCGGCGCCAATCTCGGCACCACGGTAGCGGGCGACGCCAGCGCGTTCCAGCGCCAGCTCCTGGAAGGACGCAGCGGCGCGGTCGGCGAAGCGCTCCTGGTCGAAACCGTACGGGCAACCATGGTCGCCCGCGCGTCGATGCTTTCGGCCGGCGGCTCCGGCCTTTCGCCCGCCGTGTTCGTCGCTTTGGTCGACGCGCTCAATGCCGGCGTCCATCCGGTGATGCCGTCGCTCGGCTCGATCGGCGCCGGCGACCTGGTGCTGATGACGGCGCTCGCCCGCCTGCTGACCGGCGAAGGCGAAGCCGAGTACCAGGGCAGGCGCATGCCGGCCGCCAAGGCGTTGATGATAGCCCGCCTCGTCCCCATCAGCCTGGCGCCCAAGGATGGGCTGTCGCTGATCAACGCTTCGGCGGTTTCCGCCGGCGGCGGCGCGCTTGTGGTGACGGATACGCTGTCCGCCCTTGCCCAGCAGCAACAGGCCGGCGCGCTGACCATGGAAGGTTTTGGCGCCAACCGCACCATCCTCGACCCTCGCCTGCATATGGCGCGGCCGGCGGCCGGCCAGCAGGAAGCCGCCAAGGCCCTGCACGATCTGCTCGCCCGCGACGAGATGCCAGCGCCGACCACTATTCAGGACCCGTTGTCGATCCGCTGCATGCCGTCGATCCACGGCGCGCTGATCGAGGCGATCGGCCAGGCAAAGCGTGCCGTCGAGATCGAACTCAACGCCGCCGCCGACAACCCGCTCGTACTCGGCGACGACGGCGTGGTGATGTCGACCGGCAATTTCCACACCGCGGGGCTCTCACTCGCCTTCGAGACGCTCAGCCTGGCGATCGCGCAATGCGCTGCCGCGAGCGCTGCCCGCTTCATCCAGCTCACCGGCTCCGGCCGCAACGGCCTGCCGAAATATCTGTCGCCGGTCGGCGGCGCCTCGGCCGGTTTCGTGCCGCTGCAGAAGACGGCGACATCGATCCTGGCAGCCATCCGCCACAAGGCCAATCCGGTGATGCTCGACTCCCTTCCGGTTTCGGAAGGCGTCGAGGATCATGCCACGCAGACACCACTGGCGATTGCGAAATGCGCCGGAATGATCGTGCTGTGGCGGCGGCTGATCGCCTTCGAACTGATGGCGGCGGCACAAGCGATCGACCTGCGCGACGGGCTCGCCCTGGCACCACGCACCGCCGCAATTCACACGGCGATACGGGCGCTCGTCCCTGCCCTGAAAGAGGACCGGCCGCTCGGCATAGACGCCGAAGCGCTTTGCGCCGCGCTCGCCAATGGGCCCTGGCAGGCGACCTTACGCCCGACCGACCTTGTCCAGGAACAGGCGTAGCTCGGCCGGGTCCATGTGCACGACATGCCTGTCCTCGGGATAGGCCAGGCTGTTGACGTCGGCGACATATTCGGAGAACGCGGCGATACGTTCGGCCTGCAAGCGATCATATTCGGCGGCGAAGTTGCGATAGACCTTGGAGTGGCGGGGCATTTGGCCGCGGTTCTGGCCGAGGATGTCGTCGGCGAACAGATATTGAGCGTCGCAACCGGTGCCCGCGCCCATCGACAGCATGATCAGCGACGTCCGCTCCGAGATCGCTTTCGCCACCTCGACCGGCACCACCTCGATCTCGGCGCCGACAGCGCCGGCGGCCTCCAGTTGCTTCACCGCTGCGAAGACCTCCATGGCGGTGTCGGCGGTCTTGCCGACCGCCTTGAAGCCGCCGGTCCAGGTGGCGCGCGATGGAACGAGGCCAACATGGCCGATGACAGGGATGGCGTCGTCCGCCATCCGCTTGATGGTGGCGTAGCCGGCGCTGCAATAGACCGCGTCGGCGCTCGCCTTGTAGAGCCGGAAGGCCCAGCGGACGAAGTCGTCGGCCGTGCCGATCTCGAAGAAATTTTCCCCCGGCATGGTGAACAGGCTGGGCGCCGCATCGCGGTATTGCGGGTTGAGCACAAGTTCGGGCGGCACCGAGACGATGTCGACCCCTGCCCGCTCGGCTGCCTCGGCCTCGTCCATCGTCAGCACGCGCAGCATGGTCAGCTGGCGCTTGCCCTTCATGGCGCGCAGGTCCGCTACGGTCGGTCTTTTTCGGCTCATCGAAAGGTTCCCTCTGTTAAATGCTGCGGCAGATCAGCCGATCTGGATCATCACTTTGCCGGCCTCGACCTTCACCGGATAGGTCGCGAGATTAACGCATACCGGTGCGCCCTTGGCGGCGCCAGTCTTGTAGTTGAACCGGCCATTGTGCTTGGGGCATTCGATGATGTCGTCCATCACCAGCCCATCGGCCAGATGCGCCTTCTCATGCGTGCAGTACCCGTCGGTGGCGAAGAACTCGCCGTCCGGGCTGCGATAGATGGCGAAGGTGCGTCCGCCATGGTCGAAGCGGATGACGTCCTCTTCCTCGACATCATCAACGCCACACGCTTCAACCCAGCCGGCCATCTGGTTCTCCTCTATTCCGCTGCCACCGGAACGGTCAGCGCATGGAACTCGTCGCGGTACGGTCGCGCCGACGGCGGCAATTCGCGCTTGAGGAAATAGTCCTCGTACTGAAGCTGCTTGATCAGCACCGGCCAGACCTCGCGGTAGGCATGCCACATCGACGGATTGGGCTTCGGCAGGTCGTGCTTGATCAGTTCGTGCAGCTTCGGCAGCGCGTGATAGGGCACCATCGGAAACATATGATGTTCGACGTGGTAGTTCATGTTCCAGTAGATGAAGCGGCTGATCGGATTCATGTAGACGGTGCGGGTGTTCAGCCGGTGGTCGGTGACATTGTCGGCCAGCCCGATATGCTGCAGCAGACCGGTCAGCACCATGTGCCAGCTGCCATAGAGGCGCGGCAGGCCGATCAGCACCAGCGGCAGGAACGACCAGAGGTAGAGCGCTTGCATGATCGCAGCCAGATAGATGGCGATATGCCAGCGCGCGGCGATGACCGCCTTGTGCTGCTCCATCTCGGGCACGAAGCTCTTCTCGCCGGTCGAAAGACTGCCTAACGCGTTGCGCACCAGCGTCGGCAGCGAATACCGGAAATCGAGGATGCCGGTAAAGGCGAGTGCGGCGCGCAACAGGTCCGGCGGACGCATCACCGCGATCTCGGCGTCGCGGCCGACGATGATGGTGTCGGTGTGGTGGCGGGCGTGGCTCCAGCGCCAGGTCACCGGATTGCGCATCAGCATGAAGCTGGCGATCTGGTAGACGGCATCGTTGATCGAGCGCGTACGGAAGGCCGTGCCGTGGCCGCACTCATGCCAGCGCGAGTCGCTGGAGGAGCCGTAGAGCACGCCGTAGACGAAGAAGAACGGCACGCACCACCATGTGCCCCAGAACCAGATGCCGCCGGCAGCTGAGCCCAGGATGGCGGCGATCCAAATGATGGTGTCGCGGATCGCCGGCGCGTCGGAACGCTGCATCAGCTCCTTCATCGCTTTGCGTGGCACTTCGGTGTGATACCACTCGGCCGAGGCCAGCCCGGTCTCGATCGCGGTCCCCGTGCTTTCGCCGACCAGGCTGTAGTCGCGCTTCGTCTTGACCGTCGCCATCGTCGCCTCCCGTGCGGTCCTCAAAGGCCGGACAGGATATAACGCGATGGCCTGCGCCTCGGCCAAGGCCTGCGCCATCATTTCCCATCACCAGTCGTGACGACAGACGCCGCTCGGAACCACGAAATGACCAAGGCCGCGCCAACAAGACGCGGCCTCCGGGAGGAAGATTTGCCCGGAGTGGCCCTTCAACGCGCGGGTTGGTGTTTGCGCTCCACCCGCTTGCCCGCGCCATCGGTCGAAATGGCGACGCGAAGATGGGGCCGCACTTCCAATCCACTCAGTCCGGAAGTCTCCCGATGCTGATGATCGCCCGGCCGTCCGCACCAAGGCCGATCGCAAGCCTGTCACCGGACGCGATACCGGCAATATCGCACACCACCAGCGGCATGCGGATCTCGTAGAGGAATTCGGCGACAATGGCTCCCACCGCCAGGATCGGGTCCGGCCGTTCCAAGAGAATGCCGGCCGGCGCCGTGCCCCTGCGGATCGCTTCGGCCAGAACCGAGGATGAGGATGACGAGCCGCGCCCGCTCGGCATGACCAGGATTTTGCCGGCGACGTTCTGGCCAAGGCCCGGATGCGAATGGTCCGTTATATCGCCGGTCTCGGCGTCGATGCCGCCCCAGAAGCTGAGCGGCTGCGAAAACACCAGAGCGCGCCCTGAAGCCTCGCCGGCCAGCTGGAAGCTACCAGCTCTTTGAGAGATTTCCACGGATTGCGTCATGACGCGCTCCGCACAACATACCCGACCGCGGCGGAGCGGATGCAATCCTTCATGTCGGCAAAGGCGACTGACACGCCGATATTGCCGGGCGCGTAATGCGCCCATTTGCCGGAATTGGTCATCACCACGCCGTCGAGCCGCTCGAGGATCGAGGTGACATAGGTGCAGGTGTCGGTGACCGGGATCAGGCCGAACGCCTCCATGCCGGCCAGCGCACGCTCTTCCTGCAGCCGCGTCAGCGTGGCGCGACCGGTGTTGACGTAGATCGGAATGCGCCTGCCCGGCGCGACCTCGCGCAGCAACGGCAACAGCCGCATCCATTCGTCATGCGAGAAATGCGGAGTGCCGAGCGATACGGCCGAAAGCGGCGCGCCATCGGGCACATCAGACAGCTTGGCCAGCGCGTGACCAATGTCGGCGCGGGTGATGCGGATCGTCTCCTCCGGCGCATGGCCCTGGAATGCCTCGTCGAGCGTTCTCGCCTCCGGGGTGATGGCGACCGCATGGAACAACGCCACCGCGCCTGTCGTTGCGGCGGCGGCCCCCAGAGCCTTCAATTGGTCCTCGTCGCGCGGCTGCGGCAGGCTTGTAATCACCGGAATGCGGTCGCCGCTCGCTTGCCCGATGATCAGCCCGACGCCGACGAACAGGCTGTCGCTCGGTTCCGGGTCGGGAATGTCCAGTTCGAACAGAATCCGGCCCCGTCGGTTCTCGCTCAAGTGCAGACCCCAGGCCGGCGCGCGCCCGGTCATGGCGCAGCACAGATCGATGAAATCGCCATAGCGGTTGGTGCGCGCGCCGATCACCGAATTGGCAAAGACGATGGCGTTGGATTCACCCCAGGCGATCTGCTCGCCGAAGTTTGGCCGGAAGCGCGTCTGGTAGGGGGCGCAGGTGAAAGTCGCCTGACAGCCAAGCTCCAGATGCGCCTTCATCAGCCGCCGCGCCGGCACTTCCTCCGCCGCCGGCATCTTCACCATGCCGGGATGGATCAGATCGAACGAGCCGACATTGAGTGTCGTCGGCACCCGGGCGCGGCCGCCGCCCTCGACCAGCCGCTCGACGAAATCGAGCCCCGCCTTGCCGTGGTAGAGACAGCCGTCGATATGGGCGCCGGCAATATCGAGCAGGCTGCCCGCCCCGACCGCATTGGAAAACGCGACCAGGATCTTCATCGCAGCGGCGGCGGACGGGCCTTGCTCGCCATCGAGCATGGATCGGTCCTGAGCTGTCAATTCCAGCATCATCGTGCTCCGAGCCTTACTCGACCTTATGGAGGGACAGCACCCCCCTCTGCCCTGCCTTCGCAAATTTCCAACGGTGCGGGAAGAGCACCGGCGCTGAAACCGCCGATCTCCCCCCTGGCGGGGGAGATGCCCGGCAGGGCAGAGGGGGGTGGGACGGAACGCCAACCTCCCCATCGGGCAATAGCGCCGCCTAGCCAGCCGCGATCAGCACCGTGCTCTCCGGCGACCAGCGCAGCACCACCTCCTGCCCTTCCGCCAACCGCTCGTTGCCGGTGTTCTGCACAATGACCTTGAGCGTTTGGCCGGCACGGTCGACGAAGTACGTGCTGTTGTTGCCCGCGAAGATGCGTTTCGACACTTGCCCCCGCAGCACATTCGCATTGGCGGCATCCGAAACCCCGGCATCGGTGGCGATGCGGATGCGTTCGGGTCGTACGGCGCAGCTCGCCTTGGCGCCGGCGGCAAGCCTGGCGCCCGCGCCCGCGGCAATCGCCGTGCCGTCCGCCAGGCGGATGCCGTTACCCGTCGTGTCGCCGCGAAAGATGTTGGCGTCGCCGAGGAAGGTGGCGGCGAACTCGCTCATTGGCCGGTCGTAGATCTCCTCGGGTGGCCCTTCCTGCACCAGCCTGCCGTCGCGCAAGATGCCGATGCGGTCGCTCATCGTCAGCGCTTCTTCCTGGTCGTGGGTGACGAAGATGGTGGTGATGCCGATCTCGCGCTGGATGCGCTTCAGCTCGATCTGCATGTCGACGCGCAGTGCCTTGTCGAGTGCGCCGAGCGGCTCGTCGAGCAGCAGCACGCGCGGCTTGGTGACGATGGCCCGCGCCAGCGCCACCCGCTGGCGCTGGCCGCCGGACAATTGATGCGGCCGCCGGCCACCGAGCTTGCCGAGTTGCACGAGGTCGAGCGCGCGCTGCACTTCGGCCGCGATCACCGCCTTGGCTTCGCCACGCACCGAAAGGCCGAAGGCGACATTGTCGGCGACGCTCATGTTGGGAAACAGCGCATAGTTCTGGAACACCATGCCGATGCGCCTTTTCTCGACCGGCACCCGCTCCACGCTCTCGCCGCCGATGGAAATGCGGCCCGAGTCGGGAAAATCGAAGCCGGCGATCTGTCTGAGCAACGTGGTCTTGCCGCTGCCGGAAGGCCCAAGCAGCGCATAGAAGCCGCCATCGGCGAAATCGATGGAGACATCGTCCAGCGCCTTGTGCGCGCCAAAACTGCGGGAGACGTTCGATACCTGCACGCCGGCCATTATTTCTCTCCGCCGAATTTGAAGAAGCGCGCCGTGAGCAGCATCAGCGCCATCGACAGGACAATGATGATCGTCGAGACCGCGTTGATCTCGGGCGTGAAGCCCTTGCGGATCGCCGCGTAGATTTCGACCGGTAGCGTCGTCTGCCCCGGCGTCGCCAGGAAATAGGACACCACGAACTGGTCGAACGACACGGCAAAGGCGAACAGCCCGCCGGCAATGACGCCGGGCATGATCCACGGCAGCGTGACGCGTCTTGTCACCTGCCACTGGTTGGCGCCGAGCGAGCGCGCCGCCTCTTCCAGCTCCGGCGCGAAGGTCTGCAGCCGGGCAGAGACGACGACGATGACATAGGGCAGCGCCAGCGCGACATGGCCGAGCAGGATGGCATGCAGACCGCGGCCGATGCCGACGCCGAAGAAGAAGATCAGCATCGCCGTGCCGGTGATCAGCCATGGAATGGCGATCGGCGGAAACAGCAGCGCCTGCAGGAATTTCTTGCCGCGGAATTCGTGGCGGTAGAGCGCCAGCGACGCCGCCGAGCCGAGCACCGTACAGATGACGGTGGTGACGACGGCGATCTCGACGCTGTTCCAGGTGGCGGCGATCAGCTGGTCGTTCTGCCACAGCGACGTATACCACTCCGTCGTCCATTCGAATGGCAATTGGTAGAAGGGCGAGACGTTGAACGACATCAGCGCCATGATGATGATCGGCAGATAGAGGAAGGCGAGCAGCACTGCGATATAGAGGCGGCCGAGCCATTCAAGGATGCGCGTCGTCGCCATCAGGCGGCCCTCCGCAGCACCGGCGAAGCGATTGCCAGAATGACCAGCACGACGGCCAGCAGGATGAAGGAGAGAGCAGCGCCTAGCGGCCAGTTGAACACCGCCACGAACTGGTCCTCGATGACGGTGCCGTAAAAGGTGCCGGTGCGACCACCGAGGATGCGCGGTTCCATAAACGAGCCGACGACAGGCACAAAGATCAGCGCGGCACCCGCCACCAATCCGGGCATGGACAGCGGGATAATCACCCGCTTCAGCAGCTGCAGCCGCGAGGCACCAAGCGAACGCCCGGCCTCGATCAGCGAGTCATCGATCGCCTGCAGCGTGAGATAGCAAGTCAGCACCATGTAAGGCACGTAGGAGTGCACAAGCCCGATGATCACAGCCGGATAGGAATACATCAGGTCGATGTTGATCTTGAACGGCAGCACGGCGTTGAGCGCCGTGTCGAGAATGCCGCCTTCGCGCAGCACCATCGCCCAGGAAAAGATGCGCACCAGCCCGTTCGACCAGAACGGCAGGATGACCAGCAGGAAGATCGCCTCGCGGCTGCGGCCCTTGAGCACCTTGGCCAGCACGTAGGCGGCGGGATAGCCGATCACGATGCACCACAGCGTCACTTCGAGGCCGAGTCGCAGCGAGGCCAGCAGCAGCGTCAGATAGAGGCTTTGCGAGAAGAAGGCGGCATAGTTGCCGAGCGTGAACGCCCACGGCTTGCCCGACAGCGGCAGCTCGGTCATGAACGAGAAGAAGACCATGGCCGACAACGGTAGGAAGATCGCCACCGTCAGCCAGAGGTAGGCAGGCGCCAGCAGCGGCAGTGCCGATCTCAGCCCGCTTCGCGACCCTGTCGCAGCTGCCATGGTGCCCTCCTCCCAGGATCAGAAAAACCAGCCGGCGCGAACCGCCGGCTGGCCCGGACGCGAGCTTTACTTCACGTCGACCTTGAGCTGCTGCCAGAGCGCAAGGTAGGCTTCGCGCTGCGCGTCGGTGATCGGCGCCTGGAACTGGATGCGTTTGGCCACCTCGGGGTCGCCCATCACCTTGCGGTTGAACGCATCCTCGGGCAGCGCTTCCACCGCCTTGGTGTTGGCAGACACCGGCGCGCCGACCTTGGTAACCCATTCGACGTAGAATTTCGGATCGATCATGTAGTTGATGAAGGCCTCGGCGCCGGCGACGTTCTTGGCGCCGACCGGAATGGAAAAGGCGTCCAGCCAGGCGACGGCGCCTTCCTGCGGCACGACCAGCGAGACCGGCAGCTTGAAATGCGTCTTGGCGCGATCGGCCGAGCCGCTCCAATAAGTGCCGATGTCGATCTGGTTGGAGGCGACCATCTGGTTCCAGTCGTTCTCCGAGCTCCAGAACGTCTTGATCTGCGGCATCAGCGAGGTGAGCTTCGCCTTGACCGCGTCCATATCCTTGATGTCGTTGATGTTCTGGCCGGTGGCGATGGCACCGAACTGCACCGCCTCGACGGCGTCGTCGCGAATGACGACGCGGCCCTTGTGGGCGGCATCCCACATCTCGGCGATGCTGGTCGGCGGCTTGTCGAAGGATTTGTCGTTGATGGCAAGCGCCGTCAGTCCCCACACCCACGGCACGCCATAGACCTTGCCGTCATGGACGAGCATTGGCGATCCCGCCTTGTCCTTGCTGATGTCGGCGTAATTCGGCAACTTCGACGTATCGATCGGCTGGATCAGCTTCCCATCCATCGCCTGATCGTTGAAGGCGGCATTGATCATGACGACATCGTAGAGGCCGGGATTGGTCCGGATCTTGGTCAGCATTTCCTGTTCGGAATTGAAGAAGTCGTTGATGACCTTGTTGCCGGTGGCTTTTTCGAAAGCCTCGACGGCCCACGGCTCGTCGGTGCCGTAGCCCTTCCAGTTGAGCACATGCACGTCGTCGGCCTTGGCGGCGAACGTGAGTGCGGAGGTGAAGACGGCGGTCGCCGTCAGCAGAGCAGTCAAATCAGGCATGCGCATGGTTGGTTCCTCTCTGTTGGTTTGCCCGCTTCCCGGGCTTGTCAGGCTTTCTGGCAGTTATGCATTGGCCTTCCGTGTCCGGCCTGCGCTCGACGGTCGGTGACCTGGCTCAGGAATGTCTGGATTTCGTGATCGGTCGGCGCCGACGAGCCGCCATGGCGGGTCACCGAAATCGCCGCCGCAGCATTGGCGTAACGCGCTGCCTCGAAGGGCGGGGTGCCGCGCGACAACGCGCTGACGTGGGCGCCGATATGGGTGTCGCCGGCGCCATTGGTGTCGATGGCGGTGACCTTGAAGCCGGCAATGGTCTGCGCTGTTCCATCGGCCAGCCGGACGTGGCAGCCATTGGTGCCGGCGCGGATGACCACACCATCAGCCTTCGGGCAGTGATCCGCCAGCAGCCGCGCCGCGACGGCGCCGACATCGCCCGGACCGGCAATTTCAGGCGCTTCCGTCGTGTTGCAGCTCAGCCATGTGGTGCGGGCGAGCACCCGCGACAGGATGGGGCGCGGAATGTCCGATATCACCGGCGTCGGATCGAAGACAAACGGCGTCTCTACCGGCAGCGCCTCGATCCAGTCGGCGAGCGCGTCGCGGCTCGCGGGATAGCTCAGCGTGTAGCCGGAAGCGAACACCCAGTCGCCAGGCGCGACCACCACGGGCGCCATCATGTCGAGGCTGAGCACGCTCTCCGCGCCTGGCCACGACACGAAGGTGCGTTCGGCGTCGCTCGAGATCATGGCGACGCAATTGCCGCTGTCCATCAAGGGCGATGGCGGCGTCAGTGTCTCGATGCCCTCGGCGACAAAGGCGGCGCGCAGAAAGTCGCCGTTCGGTCCGCTGCCGAGCTGGCCGCCAAACACCACCCGCATGCCGGTGCGGGAGGCCGCGACCATCATGTTGAAGCCGCCGCCGGCGACCCGGGCGAAGCTCGATGCGGTCTTCTCCGTGCCAGGCGCCGGCAAGGCATCGATACGGTAGACATAGTCGACGACGGCACTGCCGATATGGACGAGGCGCCCGCTCATGCCGCCGCGTCCTTGCCGGAACCGGTTTTCGCCACTCGCGCCGCCACAAGGTCGCCGGCAAGCGTGCGCACCTCCAACATGTCGATGCCGACAAGCCTGGCTATGTGCTGCTGCGGCAGTCGGGAAAAGCCGGTGCAGGCGCCGGCCATGCCGGCCGCGATGGTGCCGATCGTGTCGGTGTCGCCGCCCAGATTTGCGCTGATGACGGCCGCTTGCCATGGATCGCCGCCGGCGACTTCCAGCACCGCGAAGGCGGCCGGAACCGATTCCTGGCTGGCGACCCCGGTGCCGACCAGATCGGTGATCAGCCGGATCGCAACCTTCATTGCCTTGCCGCGCACGATGTCCTGCGCCCAGACGATGCGCGCGGCGATGTCGCCGCCGGTCACCCAGTGGCCGAGCGTCGCCCCTCGCCTCGCCGCCGCCACGGCGCTGTCGGACGCGGCGCGCCAGCCGCCGCCGGCGACGCCGCGGCTGACGGCGGCAGCGACCGCGGCGGCCGAGGCGATGGCGATCGACGTGTTGTGCGTCGCCCGGCAGGTCTCCGCCACCTTGGCGACCAGCGCGTCGACCGGCTCCAGCGGCATCATGATGCCGACAGGGGCAATACGCATGGCCGCGCCATTGGTGTCGCCGCCGCGCCCGGCCTCTTCCGCCGGCGCGCCATTGTTGATGGCGTCGATGGCGCGCTTGGTCGACGGTCCCAGCAGATCGTAGCTGCCGCGCGCCTTGACCTCGCGCTCCCAGTCGAGCAGCGCGTTGACCCAGCGCACATGGTCGAAGCGGTCGCCGGACTCCACCAGGATGCGGCCCAGCAGCAGCGCCTGTTCGGTGTCGTCGGTGATAGTGCCTGCCAGAAGTCCTTTCGACACCGGATGGTCGGCCACCGGGGCGACGAAATCGTCGACTTGGCCATAGAGCTCGGCGATGCGGGCCGGCGACAGAAGCTGCGTCGGCATGCCCAGCGCATCGCCGATCGCTCCGCCGACAAGTGCGCCCATGGCGCGGTCGATCGCCTTGCTGGTTGCGTCCGACATCGCTTAGAACCGCATATGCAGCGCGAAATGCGCAGGGTTGAGCAGGCTGGTGACATACTCGATCGGCCGGTCATCGGCGGCCCGTGTCAACCGGCGGCCACGCAGGAACGGCGTGCCTTGCGGGCAGCCGAGGATGGCGGCATCCTCGGCATTGAGCATCTCGATCTCCACCCATTCCTCGCCATGGTCCGGAATGAGACCAGCGCCGCGCAGCGTCTGGTGCAGCGAACCCTCGCGCAGGCCCCGCAACGGCACGTCCTCCAGTTCCGTCGACAGCGGCAGTCGGCTGCGCTCGATCGAAATCGCATGGCCATCGCTGGCATTGGTGCGCACCCGGTCGACGGCAATGAAAAGCGGGCTCTCAATGCCGAGCCAGGCGGCCAGGTCGGCGTCCTCGATCACCTCCAGCCGCAGCGTCCGCGTCTCGGCATTGGCGCCGGCATTGGCCAACGCCCGCGACCAGCCGACCGCATCGTCGACCGGCTTGCCGTCGAAGGTGACGAACGAGCCGATGCCGACCTTGGTGGTGATCAGCCCGCGGCTGGACAGTTCCTCGAGGCCCTTGCGAACCGTGTTGCGGCTGACGGAAAAGCGCTGGACAAGCTCGTTCTCGCTTTGCAGGCGGTCGCCGAAACCAAGCACGCCGGAGCGGATTTCGTGCTCCAGAACGGTGGCGATCTGCTCGGGCTTGCCCGTGCCGGGAGACAGCTGAACCGCGCGCCGCTTCATATGCGTACCTGTCTAGTGAACCTGTGTAGTCCTGTTCAATATACAGGCGTGGAGACCGTGTCAACGGGATGCCGAAGGCAAGCCGAATGTTGCAGAAATGCCTGCAAAGCCTCGATGGGCAGGGCAATAAACAACCCTGAAAAGCCGACGCCTTAACGCCGAAAGACCGCTATCTATCAAGAGGATAGAGCCAAGTCCTGATTCAATATTGGCCGGACAGGCTACGGCATCGACACTTCACGGGGTTCGACGAGGATATCCGCCTCGATCGCGGCGCTGATGAACGCCGCCCGTGCCGCCGAGGCTTCTTTCTTTCCCTCAAGAACGGCCAGGCAGACCTTGCGGGCGGCCATGTGCCTCTGCCCGGTCGCAACCGGCCAGCGGTTCATCAGAATATCGGCAGCCTGAGCGACCCGCTCCACGTTGAAGATCGAGTTTCGCGACCGGCCGAGCGCAATCCTGACCGGCTCATCGAAACGCTGGTCTTGCACCACGTCACCTCCCGAAAATCCAACGCGCCGACCCAATTCCCTATATTGTGATAGGTTCCCTAGGGAAGGTGCAAGATGTCCGATTCCAGCGGCCCGTCGGCAAAATCGCCAACGACGTGCCGGCTACCGGCCTTGGAACAGCCATCGTCGAGGCGCTGGTCAAACAGCTGGAGGCCAAGGTAGACGTCATCAGCGACGCTGACGGCACCAGCGTGTCGGTGATCCGGGCGACATTCACCTCACGGGTGCCGCGGGCGGCGTAATGACCGCTACCACGATGCCTACCTTCCCGATATCGCCTCGATCCTGATCTGATAGAAGAGATGGTTGCCGGAAACAGTCGGGGCCTTGCCTGGCTTCAGGGCTGCCGGTTCCCACCAGTTCGCGTGCTTTGCAAGAAGCGACCAGGCTTGCGCTCACCATCGATCAGGGCAATCATCCTTTCGACGCTGGCAGTGCTATCATCCAGGTTCGGCCCTTTGGGCAATTCTTCGAAGAGGCCATCCGCGACGACGCTCCTCCAGCCATGCGGCCACCGACATCATCGACCGGAAGGCAGACGTGGGGGTTGGCCTGCATCCACTAGACCTTCCTGCCGGGAAGGGAGAAACTGAAAATGGCGTTGTCGCCGAAGGCAAAATGGATCGGCACCACATAGGGTTTGAGGTCACGCACACAGGCCAGGCGGCCAATGCGTTGCGTCTTTAGCAGGGCGACGCAGTCCTGCCGCGTCATCTCCTTGATGTTCATCCCGATCCTTCTTTCTGTTCAGGCAGCGCGATCGACGCGGCGGATGACCCTTATGGCCCTGCTTCCGCCACCCCAATCAGCGCACCGATTCCCTGGATGGTCTCGATATGGCCGCGAGCCGCCACCATCCGCCGCAGGACGTGTATCATCGCGAATTTCGCAACGTGTTGTCCGCAGCGTCACGGGCATTTGGCAGCCTTCCGCGACTCACCCGTCTCGACGGGAGCCGATTCCTTCGCCGCCAAGCAAAAGCCGGCCACGGCGAACCGGAGCGGGCCTTGGAGGAGGACAAGGTGTGGGACCCTTTCCTCTTGTTTCCACAGGGGGTGGGGACCGCGCTCACCATACAAAAGTTTCGCGAAATGCCGGATCACAAGCCGGTTTGTTTACATCACAATCCGGTGCGCGGCATGCATCGATGCGTTCACGAGATTGCGATCGCCGACAATAGCTAAATGCGTCCGAGCAAGACAAGTATAATGATGATGAGCAGCACCAGCCCGAGCCCGCCGCCGCCATAGTAGCCGGTTCCGTAGAACGGCCCGCCGCCGAGGCCGCTGAAGCCTCCAAGCAGCGCAATGATAAGGATGATGATGAGTATGGTTCCCAGGCTCATGGCTTCCCGCTCCTTTGTACGCGCTTCCGCGCCGGCTCAACATCGCGCCATTCGCGTGTTGCTGGGGATGAGAACGCTTTCAACGCCTTAGCGTTCCGCCGGCGCAGCGACAGCGCACGCACGGGAACTATCAGGGCAGTCGCGCGGAAAGCCCGCCACAATTGCTGGCCGAAGATCCCGTCCAGGGGCCTTTGTTATCAGACGATCCCGTAGAACAGCCTGTAGTGGACGCGCTTCATATAGGTCCGGTATTCCGGCGTGGCGGCAAGCAGCGCCTCTTCGCGCAGGATGCGATGCACCTGGAAGAAGGTGATCATGGCGTAGACAGCGAGATTGTAGAGGGAGAAAGCCGACAGCAGATAGAGGACATGGCCGACCAGATAGCCGGCATAGATCGGATGCCGGACAAGGCGATAGGCGCCGTTGGTCATCACGCCTCGATTGCCCGGCAGAATGGCGAACGAACGCCCCAGCGATATCTTTCCCCAGATCACGAAACCCAACGCCAGGGCTTGCAGCGGCGCGGCGACATAGACCGGGATGATGGCCACACCTGGCTCCAGGGTGATGAAGCCGACACCGAAGCTGGCGATCACGGAGACGATCACCGTGAGCGGGTTCCAGTCGCGAACCTGCGGCCGCCGCGACAGAAGCAGCCAGGTAAAGGTAAGAATCTCGGAAGTCGCCACCAGCGCCACATTGAGGCGGGTCGGGTCGAGGATAAGGTGATATATGCCGCGGTAGACAAACAGCCCCGCGAAAGCCAGCGCGCAGAGCCGAAAGAAGCCTTCCCGCAGGTCGACCAGGATTTCGCGCTTTCGGGCTGCGGACAAAATCCCATCGTGGTTGACGTGCGAAAGGGTTTCACTTTTTGACATGAGCAAGGCAAGCACCCGATTATCCCTCGGGGCGACCTTTGCACGCAACCATTGCCGGGCGGTTAACCAACAAGATCAGATCGGCATTAAACCCCCAATATGTCCCCGGAGGCCAGCGTAGCGTACGCCTTCGCCGCTCGCGGCAAGGTCCGACCTGTACCATACCGCTGGCAGGCCATTCCGTCGCATTGCAATTTATGCTTGCATTTTTGGAACAAATAAAGAACAATAGGCAGACTATCCGCTCAAGCGGACCAGGGTTTTCGGGGGAAGGACCAGCGAGATGCCGAGATGGAAAGGTGCGGGGCTGGCTGCCGCCGCGGTCGGATCATTCGTGCCGGTGAAGGCCCAGCCCTGGGTGCGCTGGTCGCTGGCAAGCCTTGTTGTCATCTCGGGCGCTTCCGCGATGGCCGCCGACAAGGACTATGCCGGCTGCATCGGTAAGAACATCGATCCGGACAAGCGCATCGTGGCCTGCACACCGATCATCGAGGACAAGGCGGAGTTCTACCAAAACCGCATGATCGCCTATTTCAAACGCGGTATCGCATGGGATGACAAGCACGATTACGACCGCTCCATCGCCGACTACGACGAGGCGATCGCCCTCGACCCGAAGCAGGCCTCGACCTACTACAATCGCGGCACGGCCTGGTTCAACAAGGGCGATGACGAGCAGGCCATAGCCGACTTCAACAAGACGATCAGCCTCGATCCGGGTTTCGCCGATGCCTTTTACAAGCGGGGTCTGTCCCTGTTCCGCAAAGGCAAGGATGACGCCGCCAAGGATACGACAGGGGATCCTGCGGCCGCAAAGACCCTGATCGAGCGCGCTGGGATGCGGTTGTCGAAATATGGTGTCGACGGCGCCCTGCTCGATTTCGACAAGGCCATCAGCCTCGATCCGGACAATGCCGACGCCTATCTAGGCCGCAGCCGCGCCAAGACGCTCAAGGGAGACAGCATCGGAGCAGCAGCGGATTGCCGGCGCGCCATAACGCTCGATCCGACGCGTGCAGGAATCTGCGGCGACCGGGTTTCCGGCGACGAGAGCAAACCGGCACCGTTGCCAGACACACAACAGCCGGGGCCGCGAGCCGTCGTTCCGAATATGACGGCCACGCAAGACACGCTGGCCGCGAAGGCCTTGGAGGCGACCGACCCGCAGGCCCTGGAAGCGATCCTTGGCGGCGATGCCTTCCTGGACATGGGCAAGTACGACCAGGCGATCGGCGCTTACAACCAGGCGATCTCGCTCGATCCGAACAACCGGTTCGCTTATTTCGGCCGCGGCAGGGCCTGGGCCGCCAAACGCGCCTACGAGCAGGCGATCGCCGACTACGACAAGGTCATCGAACTCGCCCCCAATTTTGCCGCGGCTCATTTTCGCCGGGGCCTCGCCAAGGTCACGTCAGGTGATGCGGAGGGCGCGCTTGCTGATTGCGGCCGGGCTGCGGCACTCGATCCCAAGGCGCGCGACGCCTATTTCTGCAAGGGCATGGCCTGGCACGCAAAGGGCGACCCAGGGAGTGCGATGGCCGCCTATTCGGTGGCGATCGATATCGATCCGAAGGACGACGCCAGCTATTATGGGCGCGGCATGGCGCGTGCCGACAGGAAAGACTATGACGGCGCCATCGCCGACTTCGACCAGGCGATCAAGCTCGATCCGGACAATACGGACTACCTCGTCAGCCGCAAGGCGGCGGTCGCGGCGAAAGGACAGGGCGATAGGGCGGCCGCCGCGGTCGACACCGAACCTGCGACGCCGCAGGACGCTGGCAACAATACCCGGTCTAACGGCAGGCTCTCCACCGCCAAGATGGCGGAGCTCATTCAGGCGACCGACCCGCGTGTTCTGGCTGCGGTGCAGAGCGCTGACAGCTTGTCGGACGCGGGCCAATACGACCAGGCAATCGGCGCGTACGCGAAGGCGATCGCGCTCGACCCCGACAGTCCCCTCGCCTATTTTGGCCGCGGCAATGCCTGGTCCGCCAAGCGAGTCTATGATCGGGCGATCGCTGACTATGATCGGGTGATCCGGCTCCTGCCGGATCTGGTCTCGGCCCATATTCGCCGAGGCCTGGCCAAGGCCACGTCTGGTGATGCCGAAGGTGCTCTCGTCGATTGCGGCCGGGCCGCGGTGCTCGATCCGAAGGTGATGGACGCATATTTCTGCATGGGCATGGCCTGGCACGTGAAGGGCGATGCGGGGCGAGCGATCACAGCCTATTCGGCAGCAATCGAAATCGATCCGAAGGATGCCCCCAGCTACTATGGGCGTGGCATAGAACTGGCTGACAGCAAGGATTACGACGCTGCCATTGCCGACTTCGACCAGGCGATGAAGCTGCATCCGTACAATCGGGACTACGCGGTCGCCCGCAAGGCAGCGGTGGCTGCTTTGAAGAAAGGCGATCTCGCGCGTGGTGCCGCCGGCTCGGATCCCAAGAACCTCAAGGCTCACATCGATCGCGGCGACGCCTTCTACGACAAAGGCAAATACGACCGGGCCATCGCTGAATACAGCCGCGCGATCGCGCTCGATCCGAGGAAGGCCGCCGCCTATGTCGGTCGGGGCACGTCGCTTGTCGCGATAGGCAAATATGACGCGGCCATCGACGACTACGGCAAGGTCACCGAACTCTATCCCGCCTATGTCGACGCTTACATCGGCCGCGCCGTCGCCTGGAGCAGGAAGGATCAATTGGACCGCGCCATCGCCGACTACAGTCGCGTGATCGAACTAGACCCGCAATATGCTCCGGTTTATTTCGGCCGCGGCAGCACCTGGTTCGCAAAGGGCGATTACGACCAAGCCATTGCCGACTTTGATCAGGCGCTGAAGCTCGATCCAAAGCTGGCGCTCGCTCGTAAAGGCCGCAAGCTGGCGGTGGTGGCGAAAGCGAACGCCTCAAAAACATCAGACGAAGCCGCTGGCCAGGCTAGCGAGGAGGCGATCAAGCTAAGTAGCGCTTCATCAGCCGCGCAGGCGTTCAGCAAGGGCCAGGCACTGTATGAGAAGAACGACTATGACGGCGCCATCGCGCAGTATGGTAAGGCGATTGCGCTCCTTCCGGTATTCCACGACGCCTATCTGGCCCGAGCGATGGCCTGGGGATCCAAGGGCGAATACGCTCATGCCGTCGCCGATTACAGTCAAGCAATCACGCTCAATCCGAATTTTGCCGATACCTACTACGACCGTGGTCAGAACCGCAGTTTCCAAAAGGATTACGACGGGGCGCTTGCTGACTACGGAAAGGCCATCAGTCTCAATACCAGGGACGCGAGGGTCTATGCCGATCGGGGCCTCATATTGATGGGCAGGCATGAGGACGTTGCAGCGTTACGTGATTTCGAAGAGGCCCTCAGCCTCGATCGCAAGAACCCCTTTGCCTATTTGGGCCGAGGCGTGATTCGAATCAGCGAGGCGGATTATGACGGAGCCATCGCCGATTTGAGCCGGACGATAAAGCTCAAACCGGATTTCGCCGCCGCCTACAAAGTGCGGAGCAGGGCGTGGGACGCCAAGGGCAACCACAAGCGCGCCGAGGCCGACCGCAAGAAGGCACGCAGCCTGCAGGGGAAATAACAGGTTTGGGCAGGGCTGCCTCGTCGCTGCAGGGTGAGCCGGGGCGACAGATCGAAATCGCCCTGCTCTACAAGATCGCCATACCTAGGCTGCCGCCCGAGTTCCTGATCTTCCCTTTCAGGGGCATATTCGCCACCTACCCCAGATAAGCATTGCTGAAATACCCCCCGAAATCCGGGCGTGATTTGGCCGGCGTGCCGTCGGCATCACGCAGAATGCCTGACGCGAAGAGGTAATCGCCGATCGCGTCCATCCGGGCCGGATCCATGATGCCGATGGCGCCGTTTTCGCCGCGCAGGTAGTGGCCGTCGATCAACGCCTTCAGCGAGGCATCGATCAGCGCCGGATTGCTCAGGGCGTCCTTGTTGGCGGCGATCAAGAGGGCTGCAGCCTCGTCGGGATGGTCGACGGCGAACTGGTAGCCGCGCCGCGTCGCCTGGATGAAGGCGGCAGCAGATTTGGGGTTTGCCCGGAGATAGGCGTCGCTCGAGGAGATCAGCGTTGTGTGCTCGTTGGGCACGCCGTAGTCGGCATAGACGAAGCTGTGCTGCTTGACGCCTTTCAACTCGGCTTCGACACCTTCCCAGGTCGAGACCTCCAGCGTGAAATCGACCGAACCGTTGGTCAGCGCTTCATAGGCCGAAGTGCCGAGCGTCACCGTCCCGAATTTGCCCTCGCCGCCATCGTGGCGGATGATGGTGCCGATCACCGCGTTTTCCCAGGCGCTGCCGAAGCCGCCATAGGTCAGGCCGTCGAGGTCCCTGGGGCTTTTGATCTCGCTGCGCGCCGCGTTGAACACCAGCCGGCCGGTTTCGGATTGCACCACGGCATAGACGCCCTTCAGGTCGGCTCCGGCGGTTTTCTGGGTGAACAGGCTGATGGTGCCGTTGATGCCGAAATCGGCAACGCGGTTGGCGACCAGCGTTCCGGCACCAGTATCGCTGTAGGGCAGGATGTCGACATTCAGCCCGGCCTCGCCGTAAAAGCCCTTGTCGCGGGCGACGAACAGCCCGATGTGGTTGGTGTTGACTGTCCAGTCGAGTGCGACGGTGATTTTTTGCGCCGCCGATTGCGCTTGGGCACGGCCCGCTCTGGCAACCACCGGAAGGCCGGAGGCAAGGGTGAGCAACAAGGCCTGCCGGCGCGTCAGGTCAGTCATGGTCGTTTCCTTCGGATAGTTGCGGATTGAGGATGATGTCGAGAATCTCTGCCTCGAGCGTGCTTGCCTGCCATGCGGCCAAGCCGGTTGGGTCGCGCGGGCGCGGCAGCGGCACCTTGATCTCACGGAGATGCGGGCCGGGCGCGCCGATAACACATAGATGCGGTCGGACAGGAAGACGGCTTCGCGCACATCGTGGGTTATCAGGAGCGCCGTCCAGCGGTGGTACCGCCACATCTGTTCCAGCCAGCGCTGCATGGCGGCGCGGGTCAGTGCGTCGAGCGCACCGAACGGTTCGTCGAGCAAAAGCATGTCGCGCTCCTGCACCACGGTGCGCAGCAGAGCCGCGCGCTGGCGCATGCTGCCGGACAGTTGCGCGGGAAAATGCCGCTCGAAGCCGGCAAGCCCGAATTCGGCGAACAACGGTGCGACGCGCGCCCGCGCCGCCTAGCGCCCGATGCCTTGCATTTCGAGCCCAAGCGTCGTGTTGTCGAGGATGCGTCGCCACGGCATCAGCGCGTCACGCTGCGGCATGAAGGCGAAATGCCTGCCGTGGTCATCGAGCGGCGTGCCGTCGAAGAACATCTCGCCTTCGCCGTGCTGCGCACCGGTCAGCAGCTGGAACAGCGTCGACTTGCCGGCGCCCGATGGACCGAGGATGGAGACGAATTCACCGGCGCCGACGCTGAGCGAAATGTCGGCGAGCACGTCGAGCCCGCCAAACGCCTTGCGCACATGCCGCAGCTCGAGCCGGCTCATTGCTGTGGCCCCGTCCTTGCGGGTTGCTTGCCGACGGCCCGTTCCCAGGGCATGGCAAGACGCTGCAGCAGCACCGTCAGTCCAAACAGGATGAGGGTCAGCGCTGCGCTGACGCCGACGGCGGCCAGCACCAGGTCGGGGCGGAAATTGTTCTTGGCGTTGAGCATGTAGATGCCCAACCCCTTCGCCACACCGGCATATTCGGCGAAGATGGCGCCAACCACGGCATAGGTGATGGAGATCCTCAGGCCAGCGAAGAAATAGGGCAGCGCCGAGGGCAGCCGCGCCAGGAGGAAGACGCGCCAGCGCCCTGCCCCCATGGCACGCAGCATCCGGCCGATCTCGGCCTCCGTCGCCTCGTAGCCCTGCACCAGTGCCACCAGCATTGGAAAGAAGGTGACCAGCGCCACCAGCATGATCTTGGGCACCAGTCCGAAGCCGAACCACAGCACCACCAATGGCGCGACCGCCACCAGCGGCAAGGTCTGGCTGACAATGAAGACGGGAAACAGCGCACGCCGCAGCGGCTGGAAGAAGTCGACCAGCATCGACAGCGCAAAGGCCGCGCTGAGCGAAAAGGCAAAGCCGATCAGCGTGGCGCGGATGGTGGGAATGGCGTTGTCGACCAGCGCCTCGCGATTGAGCATCGCTTGCGCGAACACGCGCGACGGCGCCGGCGTGTCGTCGGCTTGATGCCGGAATAGGTCCCACGCCAGCAGGAGCAACCCGACCGAGATCGCGGCTGGTGCTGCCTTGACAAGAAGGCTCGCGATCGGGCGCGAAGCGACTGAGGATGAGGCCCCGGACATAACCTTTGACGGGGTCGCGCGCAGAGCGCGGCTGGCTCAGACGGCCGACGGGCTGTTGGCCGAGACCGTGACGTCGAGGGTTACGTGGCCGGCGCCGGGCCCGAAACGGCAGAAGGCTTCGTCGAGCGCCGAAAAGATCGCGCCGGCATCAGCGCGCAATTTCGTGCAGAAATGCTTGGAGCGCTCATAGACGCCGGACTGCTTGAGAAAATCGATGCAGCCGTAGATCTCGTCCATGTGGTCTTCGGTGCCCATCACATAGAGCGAGAACTGCGCTGCCGCCGGCTGACCGGCCAAAGCTGCGCCGCGCACCGCCGCGATTGCCGCGTCCTTGCGCGGACCGAGTGGCCTGACAGGCCCGCCAAGCGCATCGGAGCGGCAGATCGGATGATCCGGCTCGCCCGGGCAGCCACGCGAGATGGTGGCCGACAGCACGCAATGCTTGCCACCGCGTGCCGCCGCCACGAACAGGTCCCGCATCGCCGGAAACAGCACTTCGGGCGGCCCGACCAGCAGAGTCGAGATGTCGTCGGTCTCGATCCTGAGCCGATCGCGGTAGGGATCGAGCGCGCCCAGCGCGCCAAGGATGACGCCGACGAAACAGTCGGCCATGGGATATAGGGAAATCTGTGCGCCTGAAAACATCGCCCGCCTCGCTCCGCTGGTATTACCCAGATCAGCTTCTAGGGTCTGTGGGCTTGCCGCCCCCGTCTCAGCCCCGACCGTACGGAGCACCCCTGTGATGCGCGGGTTAGAGCACCATTCGAGCGGAAAGCCGTTTTTCGGCGCGCTGCGCTAAAAGCATTGCGCCAGGCCTGCGAAACCGGGCCGTTGGAACGACAAACTCTCAACCATCTGGCAGCGTCGGGCGACCGGTATGCGCATGGCACAGGAAATCGACGAAGGCGCGCACGGCCGGCGGCGTATGACGCTGCTTCTGGTAGCAGAGGAACCAACCGGGAAAGGTCGGACACCAATCATCCAGCAGCGACACCAGCCTGCCGGCATCGATCAGCGGCCGCACGAGGTCTTCCGCCCAAAAGGCGATGCCGACGCCCTGCACGGCCGCCGCAATGGCCATGTCGCGGCTGGAGACGACAAGCGGGCCGTTGACCGCGACCGAGAACCATTGGCCATCCCTGGCGAATTCCCATGCGTAGAGGCCGACACTGCCCGGCCGGCGCCAATTGATACAGCGGTGCTGGAGCAGATCCGCGGGTGCCGACGGCGATCCGTGACGGGCGAGGTAGTCCGGCGAGGCCACGGCGAGCTGTCGCTGTGTGCCGCCAAGCGTCACGGCAACCATGTCGGCTTCGAGGAATTCGCCAAGCCTGGCGCTGACATCAAAGCCGGCCTCAACAATGTCGATGGCGGCATCGTCGATCATCACGTCGAGCACGATGTCCGGCCATGCTTCATAAAAACGGCCAAGCACCGGCTCCAGGTAGGTGGCGGCGGCAACGCTGGGCATATGGACGCGCAAGACGCCGGCCGGTGTGTCGCGCAAGGCGGTCGCATCGCCGACCGCCGCCTCCATCTCGGCCATGGCTGGCGTGAAGCGCGCGTGCAGGCGTGCGCCGGCTTCCGTCAAAGAGAGGCTGCGGGTCGTGCGGTTGAGCAGGCGCAGGCCAAGCCGCGCTTCGAGCTGGCGGATCGTCTGGCTGAGCGTGGACGCCGAAATCCGCAGATCTTCAGCGGCACGGGCGAAACTGCCATGCGCGACAACAGCGGCAAAGGCCTTCAGCTCCGCATAGTCACTGCCGCGCATTATGCCGTGTTCTCCAATGAATATCGTGTCATTCTATGGTATTTTCCGAAAACCGTCTGCTGCCTAGCTTGAGAATATGTCTCAAACGGCGCCGTCATCGGCATCGAGCGTATCTGAATCTCTCTCTGAGCAGGAGCCACGAACATGCGGAAACTCAACGGAAAAATCGCCCTGGTGACCGGCGCCTCCTCGGGCATTGGCGCGGCAACCGCGCTGGCATTGGCGGCGCAAGGCGCGATTGTCGCCATCGCGGCGCGGCGTCGGCAGCGGCTCGACGATCTGGCCAGACGCATCCGCGACGCCGGCGGCGAGGCGCTCGCGATCGAGGCCGACATCACCAACGAAGCGCAGGCAACCGCCATGGTCCGGCGCGTGCTGGACGACTATGGCCGGGTGGACATGCTGTTCAATGTCGCTGGTGTCGGCGTCGCTGCCCCCTTCCAGAACACCACCACCGGCGAATACCGGGAAATGGTCGACATCAACATCCTGGCTTTGCTCTACACGATCAACGCAGCGCTGCCGGCGATGAAACGGCAGGGATCGGGACACATCGTCATCGTTTCGTCCGGAACCGGCCGCTACATCCACCCATCGGTGGTCTACTCCGGCACCAAGCATGCGGCCAGCGCTATGGCGGAATCGCTGCGCCGAGAAATCGGCAAGGACGGCATCCGCGTAACCGTGATCGAGCCGGGCGCGGTCAGGACTGAGTTCACCGCCAACATGCGCGACGATGTCCGGCTGGCGGTCGAGCAAAGGCTGGGTGACATGGAGCAGCTGGAGAGCGAGGATATCGCCGCCGCCATGCTCTACGCGGTCTCGCAGCCACCAAGGGTCAATGTCAACATCCTGACGCTCTATCCGACGCAGCAGGCCTGAAAACTCCCGCGGCTCATTCCCCGCCGCGATCGGTTGCTCCGTGGCGTGTGATGGGTGGCGCCAGTCCGACAGTATGGAGGAAAGCCAGACACGAAGTTCGACGGTTATAAGGTTTTCGCAATTTTCTTATAACTCCCTTGAAATTCGAGGCAAAGGCGCGCAGTTATAAGAGAACCGCGAATTTCTTATAACCTGAAGGCATTGGTCGAACGCAGGATGAAACCGATCGACATCGCTTATCGCACCTTGTTCGCTGAACTGGTGCAACGAAGCCTGGACGCCTCGTTCCAAACCGACTTCTCGACCGCGGGCAATTTCGTGCGGGTTCCTGTAAAAGGCCGCGACTACTGGTATTTTGAGGAAACCAGGCCGAAGACAACAAGACGATATGTCGGCCCGGCCGACGATCCCGAGATCGCAAACCGCGTCGCCGCCTTCAGGGAAATCAAGAGCGACCTGAAGGCTCGTCGCAAGCTCGTGTCGACGCTTGTACGCGAGGCTGGGCTGATGGAGCCGGAAAAATTCACCGGTGATATCGTTGAAGCCCTTGGCAAGGCCGGGTTTTTCCGCCTGCGGGGTGTATTGGTCGGCACCGTCGCGTTCCAGACCTACGCCGGATATCTGGGCGTAAGGCTACCGGGGGTAGCGCTGCAGACAGGCGATGCCGACTTTGCTCAATTTCACTCCGTTTCCGTCGAAGTGAACGACAGTCTGCCGCCGATCATGGATGTGCTGCGCGCCGTCGATCCTTCGTTTCGCGAAATTCCGCACCGAACGGATGTCAGTCGCACAACGCAGTTCGAAAACGCTTCCCGGTACAAGGTCGAATTCCTGACGCCAAACCGGGGCAGTGACGAATACGCTGACCACGCGAGCGCGATGCCGTCATTGGGCGGTGCATCGGCGCAGCCTTTGCGATTCCTGGATTTTCTGATCCGCGAACCCGTAAGAACCGTCCTGTTGCATCGATCCGGAGTCCCGGTGCTGGTCCCCTCACCCGAGCGATATGCTGTCCACAAACTGATTGTCGCCTCCCTTCGCCAAAAGAATGCAAACGGCGCCGCAAAGCGGGAAAAGGATGTTCTTCAGGCAAGCTTGCTTGTCGAAGCAATGGCAACTGCCCGCCGGCAAGATGACCTCGCCGTGGTGTTTGCTGAAGCATGGAATCGTGGCGCCAACTGGCGCAATGCAATCCAACACGGTCTTCGTTTGCTCGATCCCGATAGGCAAGACACGGTCGAGACAATCGTTCGAGGGGCACTTTCGGACATCGGTGAAAAGCTCGGCGGCTTCACCGACACGACAACGCGCACAGACTGAAAGGCGTTTGGGATACGATGACGCCGCTCGACGACCGGGTCGAGCGGCGATACCTGCCGGAACCGGGCTGTGAACCCTACGAAACGGCCTTCTCGCGAACCGGCAGCTTCCAGCCCGGCCTGACGAAGTGGCAGGTGTAGCCGTTGGGGTATTTCTCCAGATAGTCCTGGTGCTCAGGCTCGGCTTCCCAGAAATCGCCGACCGGCGCGACTTCGGTCACGACTTTGCCTGGCCACAGACCCGAGGCATCGACATCGGCGATGGTGTCTTCGGCGATGCGCTTCTGTTCGTCGGTGGTGTAGTAGATCGCCGAGCGATAGCTCATCCCGACATCGTTGCCCTGCCGGTTGCGGGTCGTCGGATCATGGATCTGGAAAAAGCGCTCCAGCAGCGCGCGATAGCCGATGATGGCCGGATCGAAATTGATCTCGATGGCTTCGGCATGGGTGCCATGGTTGCGGTACGTTGCGTTGGGCACGTCGCCGCCACTGTAGCCGACACGCGTGGAGATGACGCCGGGATAGCGCCTTATCAAATCCTGCATGCCCCAGAAACAGCCGCCGGCAAGGACTGCGCGTTCGGTCGAAGTCGCCATTTCACGTCTCCTCAAAAGCAATTCAGGAAAGTAGCGGTTTTCCGTCTGGAATTGCGCAAAAACAAGTTGGATCCACTCATAAATGGGCATTGTCTCTTGCTTCGTCCAGCGGATCGGCCGACCTTGGTTCAGTTGCTCGTTTGGGCGAGGCTGTCGATCGCACTCGGCAACTGCGGCGCGCCGGGCGGAACGGCGGCAAAACTGATCGCCACGGGCGGCGCCTTGAGCGACCAGTCGAAAAGAACTGTCTTGACCGGGATATTGCCCAGCCACGCCTGCAGATACGGTGGCACGTTTCGCCCAGGCCAGACCAGGAGTATGCCGTGGTCGCGCAGCCGCTCCTTGGTGATCCAGGGGGCGTACTGCATGTTCAGGTCGGTGAAGATCGACGGCTTGTCATAGGCATTGAGGCCCGCCAGCGGCGCAATAAGGCCATCGCCGCCGACTATGTCGAGCCTACCGGGCGCGGCCGCATGCCAGACGACCTCTGCCTCGTCCGAAATCTTCTGCGCCGGCCAGCAGACGGCGTCCATGTGCCCGCGCAAATTGCATTTCGTCCAGCGGATGCCCGCATAGGCACCGGAGATGGCGATGATGAAGATGAACGCGCAGATCGCCAGCTTTCTCATCTCGACGGCGCCGAGGCGGTGGCCCAGCAAAGCGATCGCCACGACGCCAACAAGATTGTACATCGGCGCGCCCCAGGCCTCGCCTGCGCCGGTGAACAGGGACGCCACCATGACGAGGATCGCCGGGCCAAGTCCCATCCACAAGAGATAGACCAGCGTACCGCGCCCGACGGGCTCTTCTGGCGCCGGCGAGCGCCGCAGCAGCCCTGCTATCGCCAACACCAGAACAAAGCCGCAGAGCCCGGCCACCTGGACGCCGATGTAGTAAAAGCGGGAACGATGGGCCATCACCCACTGATCGCGCCAGGCGGCATAGGTCAGCGGCAGGAAATCGACGCGGTAGAGCTCGGCGGCCAGCGGCGCGGCGACAGCGACGAAAACCGCAAGCCCAAGCCATGGCCAAGGCGTGACGAGCCGGCTGCGTGCCCGTGCATCGGACAGCAGCCAGATGGCGCCGAACAGCAACAGCAGGCCGGTCGAGAACTTGGCATAGAGCCCGACGCCCGACACCAGTCCGAGCGCCAGCCACCAGCCCGGCCCACCACCACGGCCCACACGCCACAACAGCCAGCAGATAGCGGCCCAGAAGGGCATCTGCGCGTAGTCGTGATTGAACTGCGGGGTCGGCCAGCCGAAGAAATAGAGCGTCGGCATCAAAAGCACGGCGGCCAGCGCGCGCCTCTGCCCAAGCAGGTCGCGGGCCAGCAGATAGACCAGGATGAAAGTCGCCGAGATCGTCAGCTGGGCCACGAAATATTGCGGCCAGCGGAACGATCCGGTCAGCAGATGGCTGGTCTCGAGCAGCCATGCGGGAAGCTGTGGATGCTTGTAGGTCAACAGCACCCATTCGCGTCCCCACATGAAGCCTTCGACGACATCGTTGGGCGGTCCGACGTTGATAAGTGCGGGCATCACCGTCCAGCAGAATATCTGCGTCAGGCACAGAATCGCCAGCAAATACCAGGGACGACGGATTAGACCGGCTAAAACCGATGGCGAATCGACGCCTGCGGCAGGCAATCCTGCCGGCACCCAGTGGTCCATGGATCCATCTATCCCCGCCATGCGGCGCTTAAATCACATAGTCCGGTTTAGCGAACAGCCCCAAACATCGAAGCTTACGAAAAAGTATAGCTGTGTGCCATTGCTGCACCAAGATCGAGCAGGAGCATCGGCACTCCTCTCTCCACGCAGGACAGCGCCGCACGCCTGACCCTGCCTGAAAAATCCCGGGTCCCAATGCGCCACCACCAGCATGCCGTCATCCACTACCGTGCGCTTGACTTCTGGATGGCGCGTGCGGCCGTCCTCGTCATCATCTGCCTGCAGCTGCTGGTCATCAACAATCTCTCATTCGGACCGCGCTGGCTGGCACCGGCGCTGGAGGCCGCCCTGCTGCTGCCCCTGTCGGTGGCCACGGCCTGGACACAGGCCGCCACTAGAACGGCGGTCGAGGATCACGAATGGCATGCGATCGGCCAGTTTCGCGTCATGATCCGCAGAACAGCCCTGACCATGACCGCCATCATCAGCGTCATGAATTGCGGCTCGCTGGTCTTTCTGGTGCGAGCCTTGCTGGAGGGCCATGCCGGCAACAGCGGCACGACGCTGCTGATCGACGCGCTCAACATCTGGGTGACCAACGTCATCGTCTTTGCCCTCTGGTTCTGGAGCACCGACCGGGGCGGGCCGCCGACCTGCGGCCTCGTCGAGCTCGCGCAGGCCGATTTCCTGTTACGCGCAGATGACGCTGAACGATCGTGAGTCTTCGCGACTAGGCTGCTGGCTTCGTGGACTATTTCTTCCTCGCCGTTCACCAATGCGACATGCTTTTTTATTCGCCGACCGATACCCTTGACCGCTTTCCCAAACGCGCCAAGCTGCTGATGATTGGGCCGAGGCATGATCTCGCTGTGCCCTGACCATCCGCACCTGCGGTGCAGAGGCCCACGC
>NZ_JBHUGY010000075.1:0-15366 GCF_042682105.1 Mesorhizobium calcicola | reverse complement strand
TCCTGTCGAGCGGTGCCCCAGCACGTCGCCGATGATCTTTTGAGGCACCGCGACCCGCAGCATCTCAACCGCGCGCGCATGACGGAAGATATGGGGTCCACACTTACCAGGCGGTTGGACGCCAGCGTCACGGAGCCGCCGGCGAACAACGCTGTAAAGCTTGTCGAGCTTGCGATAGGGCGCGCGCGTGCGGATGAAGATCTCTCTGGCGTCCGTCAGGGGCCGTCCGGAACGCAGATAGGAGAGCACCGCTTCGCCGACCGGCTCCATCAGGGGCAAGGATGTGCTGGCTCGCGTCTTGTGGTGACGAACATGGATGGCTTCCGTCCGCCAGTCGATGTCCTCGATCCGTAGATGGCGGATCTCTCCAGACCGTAGCCCATATGTTGCAAGGAGTTGCAAAATCGCATGGTCTTGTCATCGGTCCTGCAATTCTCCCTGAAAGTGGGCTTTGAAAATTCCCTGATTGGCATTCCTTTCGGTTCATTCCGGCAGGGCTAGTCCTGCCGGAATGAACCGAGCCGCCATCGGCGTCATGTCCTCTGAGCGAGGAGGCGGCGATGATTCGACTTGGAGAGCTGATGATGATCCTTGAACTGCATCGACAGGGCATTTCGATCACCGCCATTGCCCGGCGGACGGGGCGCGACCCGAAGACCGTGCGCAAGTATATCGAGCGCGGCGTCGAGGCGCCGGTCTATGGGCCGCGTTCGGTGGGCCGGCCAAGCAAACTGGCGTCTTATATGGACTTCCTGCGGGAGCGCGTGATTGCCTTTCCCGATCTCAGTGCCGCACGCCTGACCCGCGAAATACGTGAGCTCGGCTATGTCGGCGCCTACACCGCGGTGAAGCGCTACCTCGCTGCGATCCGCCCCGAGAATGGACCCAGGCCGTACGAGGTGCGCTTCGAAACGCCGGCGGGCGTCCAGGCGCAGGTCGACTTCGCACGCTTCGTCGTCGACTTCACCGACGATCCCGGCGCCAGTCGGATCGTCTGGCTGTTCAGCCTCGTGCTTGGCCATTCGGCTTCATCTTCGCACGCTACGTCATGCATCAGGATCTGCAGACGCTGCTGCGCTGTCACATGCAGGCTTTCGCCGCGCTTGGCGGTGTGCCGATCGAAATCCTTTATGACCGCATGAAGACGGCAGTGACCGGCGAGGACGATCAGGGCCACATCATCTACAATCGCTCGCTGCTCGCGCTGGCCGCGCATTATCGCTTCCAGCCGCGGGCCTGTCGTCCGTATCGGGCCAAAACCAAGGGCAAGGTCGAGCGACCCTTCAGCTATATCCGGCAGGACTTCTTCCTCGGCCGCGGCTTTCGCAATCTCGACGATCTGAACGGCCAGCTGATCGACTGGCTCGACACCGTCGCCAACGTCCGGGTCCACGGTACGACCCAGCGCGTCGTAGCCGAGGCATTCGATGCCGAGCAGCCAGAGTTGCAGACGTTGCCGGAGCATCGCTTCGACGCGGTGCTGAAGCTCGAACGCCGCGTGAGCCACGACGGCTTCGTCGCGGTCGGCGGCAACTATTACAGCGTGCCCGACCGCACCCGTCGTATCGTCGAGGTGCAGCAACTGCCTGATCTGATCCGTATCCTCGATCTCGGCACTGTCGTCGCCCAGCATCCCGTCCTTGAAGGCCGCAAGCAATACCGCATCGACCGCAGCCACCGTACCGGCGGCGTCACGAAACGCAGGACCGGTGTCGCCGCCGGGATCTCGGTCGGCCGCATCGGCGACCATGTCCCGCTGCGCTCGCTCGCCATCTATCAGGCAATCGGAGCGCAACTGGCGGGCGGAGACCGGCCATGACGCTCACCACCGCATCGTCGCGGGTCGACAATATCCGCCACAGCCTGGTCGGGCTGAAGATGCCGCGTGCGCTCGAGATGCTCGACACCACTTTGCGCCGCATCGAACAGGGGCAGATTGACGGCATCGAGGCGCTCGACGAGTTGCTCGTCGAGGAACTGTCGCTCCGCGAGAACCGCCGGATAAAGGCAGCGCTGCGCATGGCGCGGCTGCCGGTGGTCAAGACACTCGCCGGCTTCGACTTCTCGTTCCAGCCATCGCTCGACCGCAACCGCATCATGGCATTGGCCGGCCTCGACTTCATCAACCGCGCCGAGGTCGTCCATCTGCTCGGGCCGCCGGGGACCGGAAAGAGTCACCTTGCAACAGCGCTGGCAGTCGAAGCCGTGCGCGCCGGCAAGCTCGTCTACTTCATCCCGCTCGCCGATCTCGTCGCCCAGCTTGCCAAGGCCGAACGCGAAGGCTCTCTGCGAGAGCGCATCCGGTTCCTCTGCCGGGCGTCGCTGCTCGTCGTCGACGAGATAGGCTACCTGCCGGTCACACCCGGCGGCGGAAACCTGTTCTTCCAACTGGTCAATGCGCGGTACGAAAGAGGAGCGATGATCCTCACCTCGAACCGGGGCTTTGCCGAATGGGGCGAGGTCTTCGGAGATCCCGTCGTCGCCACCGCGCTGCTGGACCGGCTCCTGCATCATGCCGTCGTCGTGCAAATCGAGGGCTCAAGCTACCGCATGCGCGAGCATGCCGCCCTGGTTCCGGAGAACCTTCGCGCCAACGCACTCAATCCACCACCTATGCCGAAACGACGCGGCCGCCCTCCAACGAAAGGACGCGACGATCAATCGCTCGGCTGATCACCGACCAACACTCGCCGCCAAAATAGGGAATTTTACACGCCCACAATCGGGGAAACTTCGGCGCCCGTTGACAGGCGACAGTCGACAGTCGCAGCGCCGACAGCACGGCGTGGGCATGACCGATGTCGTCGCCCGCCCGGCGACGTCAGCAAAAGCAGCGACGACATCGTTCGAGGGACTGACCAGTAGTGAACCGGCAGGAGATGCAGGTGGAGAATGATGCGTCACTTTATTGTGCCGAGCCCGATATCGTCGGGCCCGGACCGCATGAGCCAGGCGTCCCCGGCGGCTGCGCTGATAACGTCGCCCCGCCTCGCGCACACTCTCGCGGCGGGCAGCACGGGCGCAGTCCTGGCCGCAGTAGCGCTGTCCCCGGTCGCAGCTGCGGCAGATCGCTACCTGCGAACGGCAGCGGCCGCACAGAAAGAAGCGGCCCGTGAGCATCCGCGACGATCCTTTCGGAGCGCCGCTGGGAGTTCGGGGAAAAGGTCGACGGAATGCGCTGACAATGCGATAATGCAGTCGCGCACCGTCAGTGGAGCGTGACACCGAGCCCGGACTTGCCAGTTGAGATCGGTGTTACGCCGGATTGTTTCTGCGGCGCTGATTACCCGCAGATCTACCACAAGGCACGCGCATGGCGGGGTACGTCGAAAGCCGCCTCAGGGCGGCTGGAGACGTGCCCCGCGTCTATCCCTTCAACCTCCCATGATCAGCACCGCGCCGCAAAGGCGGCCGCCCGCTACAGCGCTAGTTGAAGAGCGCGCGGGCGGCCGCCTTTGCTCTTCCAGCGCTTCAGATCTTGTCGTCGTTTATCAGCGGGTTTCGACCGTCTTCGACAAAAGGTAGGCGTCAACAACTGCGGTATCGCCACGGCCGATCAGCTTGATCAGGGACGACACCTCGTGGCTGACCGAAACCTGGGGGAAGCCCATCTCGCGGGCGATTCTCGCCACGAGCCGTTCATGGGCAGGGTAACGGTACGCATGCATGAACGTGATGGCAACGGCACGGAAGCCTTTGTCGTATTGCGCCTGAAGCGCGGCTCGGATCGTCGCCTCGTCGGGCGCGGTCTCGATATTGCCGTCGGCGAGAATACGCTCTTCGATTTCGACGACCGCAGTGTAAAGCTCGGCCGGCTTAACGATTTCCTTGGCAAAGATGTTCGGTCGCGCCTGGTAGCCAATGCGCAGAGCATCGCGGAAACCTTTTGTGACGACGAGTAACGTGCTGTCGCCCTTCCGCTCGAGCAGGGCGTTGGTAGCTACGGTGGTGCCCATACGAACCTCGCCGACCGTGCCGGGCGGGATCGGCTCGCCTATCTTCAGACCGAGATGGTCCCGGATGCCCTGCACTGCCGCATCTCGGTAGGCACCAGGATTTTCGGAAAGTAGCTTCCTCGCGTGCAGCTTGCGAGCCGGATCACGCGCGATCACGTCAGTGAAGGTCCCGCCGCGATCGATCCAGAAGTCCCACATGCCCTCAGCCATAGTTCTCGATGCCTTTTGATCTTGCCGGCGAGAATCTCGAAACGCTCGCTCCCGGGCCTGCCTCTCGAAATGATCAACCGTTCCGACAGCGTTAAAGGATGTCGTCCTGACAGGCTCAAATGAAACGTTCAGCGACTTTATGCATTTCCGCCTACTGTCTCGCATCGGACAACGGAAGTCGCTCCGGCCAAGGAAGCGAATTCAAGATGTGGTCCGATCCGACAGCACGTTCACCAAGTTGCGCGAGCGCTGCCCACATTGTAGCCTGCAGCGAACTTATTACGGGTATCCCATACTGAGCACTCAACTCCGGGAGGAGGCGGCGGGCGCGAAGTGCAGCACAGCTTATGAACATCGCTGAGGCATGCCTATCGAAGGCGGCATCAGCAATGGCTCGTATCTGTTCATCTGAAGTTCCAACCAAGTGTCTAACCGGCGTGTTGGGAATTGATGCCACTTCAAATCCGGCGTCGGTTAGGAATTTCTGCAGTAGGGGGTTCAGCTCCGCGCTGTAGGGTGTGCCAACCGCAATCCTGCCCGCCCCTAAAGCTGTGAGTGCCCCTATCACGGCACCACTCGTTGTGAGTGCACGAGGAGCGCCAGCACACAGTATAGACCGTCGTATAGCTGCCTCGCCCTCGAGCCCACCACAAAAGCTTGCAGATGTACAATTGAAGACTACTATTTCCGGGTCGACACTCGGCAGATTTTTTGTACTCAAAAACGACCGCGTTGCGGATTGCACCACCTCATGGCCCGCAGTCATCTCGTCAATGGTCAGCGGAACCTCGTTGCCGCTAAAGGCTACTTGCAGCCGAGTTATGAACGGCACTACGTTCTCTGGGCACCATTGCCAAATTTCTCTATCAGAACCGCTATCGGACGTCAGCAACATGCCTATTCGCCTTTCTGAGGCAGAATTAGATGGCGCTGAGCCACTGGCGACTTCTTGAAGAGCCATTCAATTCTTCCTTCCTATAAGTGGTCAACACAGACTCGCTGGCGGAAGGGAGGCACAGCAATGACCTCCGCCCGCTGAATTCGGGATCCATTTTGAAATTCCGCGGCCCTGTTGACGATCAAAGGTAGCGACAACTAGCACGTACTCAGACTTGCGGTAGGTACAAAAAAATCGCCTGCCGATTGACTTTGTTTCGAGTGGCCATCCTGAAGTGGATTGGTAAATTCGAGTGATGCACCTCGGCGGTTGGCCCTTTCGATCCGTGAATTATCCTGGGCGCTAGCCCGTCTTATGCACAACGATCCATCTGAGAGGTTGGCGGATGTAGCGCAGGATTCACAACAGCCGCATTGCGTGCTTACGGTAAACCCGCTCACGGCATTAAATTCATCGAAAATGCGCGCCTTTTCGGCATGGCCGCCCGCACATAACGCTCCCTCACCCAAAGGCTGTCGGAACACCGCCGGCATTGGTCGTTATGCGAAAGCCTTCTCGCTCCAAAAAGGCGCACTGCTGAGCAACCGAACGATGCGGTTTTGTTGCAACGGGTGAATAGAGGGCGCAGAGAGGCCTGATGTAAGGTCAATCAGGCGGCGAGGATTTCGAACTGCTCGGCCAGGGACGGATTCGGATTGAAGGCATACCTCGCCTGTCGCTTGCGCATCATGTGAATCATTTCGATGCCGTAAAGGATGGCGGAGGCGGTGGCCGTCGATTTGAAGCCGAGCATCGGCCGGACTCGGCGCTTTATGCGCCGATGGTCCTGCTCGATCCGATTGTTCAAATACTGGCTCCGGCGGATGCGGATCGGCTTCAGCCGGCGCCGGGCGCGATCCTGCAAGCGATTTGTGGTGTCGCAGGAAACGATCGCCTCGTGGTTGGTCTGGCTCCCGTCGATGACGACGCGATCCGGTCGGCCATGACGGTCCAGCGCCTTTCTGAAGAAGCGCTTGGCCGCCGGCAGGTCGCGCTGCTCGCTGAACCAAAACTCGACTGTGTCACCGGCATTGTCGATGGCGCGATAGAGATACATCCACTGGCCGCGTACCTTGATGTAGGTCTCGTCCACATGCCATTTGCCGGTCACGCCACGCTTGCGCTGGTTGAAGCGCTCGAGCAACAAGGGCGAGAAACGAACGGTCCAGCGGTGGATGGTCGTGTGATCGACCCTGATGCCGCGCTCAGCCATCATCTCCTCAAGATCACGCAGGCTCAAATTGTAGGCCAGGTACCAGCGCACGCAAAGCAGGATCACGGACTGGTCGAACTGACGGCCTTTAAACATTGCAACCCCTCCGAAAATGATCGAAGGCTCCTTGCCACAGCGCTGGTAATCAAAAGGTTGCAACAGATCCAGCCAGCATGGTAGGCCCGTTGGCGACCTATTTCCCTTCGTCGACATATGGGCCAAGCCGCCTAATGCGCAAGGAACATGACCCGTCGCGCGGAGGATCGGGCTCCTAGCAGGAGATCGCAACATTTTCCGACCGCTGAGTTGTTGTGCTGATGCAACTTGGCGGCGCTGATGCGGGATAACCTGCTCAGAGGAGCTTTAGTGTGGTTAGTCAGCGTGCAAATTTCGAACAAGATGTAGATATGTTCCGCTGCCGAAGGTTCAACGCGGCAATCTCTCAATGAAAGGATGTCTTTAAATGGGAATGCTCGAATTTTATGGACAGCAATATCTCGATGGCCACGCGTCCGATCCGCGCGACCTTGGCTGGATGCGTGGTGCGCCGCCACCCGCCGATAAGCGCATTACGTTCGAGAGCGACTGCTTCCGCGCCTTCCCACAGATCCGATGGTCGCTGTCACACATGCGCGAGCTAACGACCACAGTGAACGTGTGGCGCGGTTCGGACGCTCCTTCCAACCTAGAGCGCTTTGACAGGTCGAGTGAGATCGAGGCATTGGCGTTCACGGACGAGAACGGCCGCTCGCTCGGCTTCGAAGGGGCGCTATTTGACACTTACGCCGATGGCATCGTGGTATTCCACCGTGGACGCATCGTTTACGAGCGCTACTTCGGCGCACTCGAGCCGCATCTACCGCACGCGTGTCACTCAGTGACGAAGACTTACGCGGGTACGCTCGCGGCAGCGTTCGTGCACGAAGGTGTTCTCGACGATCGGAAAGAAATCTCGTACTATCTGCCAGAAATGCGGGGAACAGCTTGGGAGGATGCCACACTGCGTCATGTAATGGACATGCAGACCGGCCTTGCCCATACCGAGACCTACGCGGACGAAAAGTCAGACGTTTGGGCGTATTCGCGAGCCTGCAGTTTTCGGCCGCGGTTGGCCGGCTATGACGGACCGACGACGATATGCGATTACCTGCAGACCGTACGCAAGGAAGGCACGCATGGCCAAAGATTCGATTACCTGACCGTAAACACAGAAGTAATTGCCTGGGTAATGTCGCGCGTTACAGGCCTTTCGTTCGCTCAGTTGCTACACGAGCGCCTGTGGGTACCGCTGGGTTGCGAACACGACGCCTATGTCCTCGTCGATAGCGCCGGCATGTCAGTGGCCGGAGCTGGCTTGTGCACGAGCTTGCGCGACATGGCTCGCTTTGGCGAGCTCATACGGTGCGAGGGCTCGTGCAATGGTAAACAACTCATTCCCGCGTCTGCAGTGCAGGACGTTCACAACGGCGACCATGGCTACTCGTATCGCAGCCAATGGTGGGTGACGCACGATGAGTTTGGCGCCTTTGAAGCCCGTGGCATCCACGGCCAGCGCCTCTACATCGCCCCTGAAGCGGAAATGGTGGTCGCGCGCTTTGCGTCGCACCCTCTCGCGTCCGCCGAGGCCGGCGACATAATCACCACGCCGCAATTGTTGGCTCTTGGGCGAATGCTACGCGGTTAGCCTGCGCTTGCACCAACTCAAGCTCATGGAGCAGTCCGGCTAGTTTGTTCGGGATTCGGCTGGGCCGACGAATGCGCTCGTGAAATGGTCCATATGTCTCTCACCGCAAAGATCGAAAACGTCGCACAGATGGCTTTAAGCAAACCAGAGGAAACCATGAAGAAGTCACACGATAGCAATCCTCAGCCAGCCCACGCGGCCGGATACGATACGGTCGGCTCGGTCGACACAAACGTTGCAGACGGCTTCACGATGGTCGCTGTTGGCGACCTCATCGTATCGCGAGCGCTGACGAAGGGCAACCATCCCGGCTTTGGCGCCATAGTTGAGCTTCTTCGTAACGCCGATGTCACATTTGGCAACATGGAGACAAACATCTTCGATATCCGAGCGTTCGAAGGAAGTCCGCAGGCTGAGTATGGCGGCGCGTATCACGTCAGCCTCCCAAATCTCGGACCTGATCTGAAGACAATGGGATTCAACATCCTGAGCCGCGCTAACAACCATGCGCTTGACTGGGGCATTGAAGGTATGCGTGAGACGAGCCGAGTGCTTGATTGTAACGGCATCGTCCACGCGGGTGTCGGCGAGAATCTCGCACAAGCCGGTGCCGCTCGCTTTCTGGAGACCTCGCGCGGTCGCGTAGCTTTGGTGTCGTTCGCTTCAACGTTCACGCCCTCATCTAGAGCGGCCGATCCAACTGGCGAGGCACCGGGAAGGCCAGGACTCAATCCCCTTCGCGTGACTGAGAGCATTCTTGTTCCCAAGCAGATGCTCGAGAATTTGAGGCAGATCCACAGTGCCCTGCCGGGTCCTGAGACTCCCTGTGTGAATGAAAGCCTGGTCACGCTCGCAGGGAAGACTTACAAACTCGGCGAGAAAGTCGCCTTCAGCTATGAGGTCGACCCCCATGATCTGACGAGAACCGTGCGGAATGTTCGCCGGGGCAAACAGTTTGCCGACTTTTGCATCGTCACGAATCATGGTCACGAGCCAGAGAACTGGAGCCAAGATCCACCTGACTACGAACAGTCATTTGCCCACCAGATGATTGACGCCGGGGCCGACGCATATCTCGTGCATGGACCACACCAATTGCGGGGCATCGAAATTTACAAGGGCCGGCCGATCCTTTACAGCTTGGGCAACTTCATTATGGACGACCTGCGCACACCCGTGGGTGCAGACATGTTCGCTGCTTACGGTAAGGATCCGCGGATCGAAACCGATGCCGATGTAACCGTCGATGAGATGGCAAGAGATTTTTCAGACCACGTCTTCTATGAGAGCGTTGTGACCGTTTGTCGTTTTGAGAATAACCAGCTTGCTGAATTGCAACTCCATCCGATCGATCTCGGCCACGCCAAAAGGTTCGCCAATCGCGGCATTCCAAGCCCTGCCGATCCGCTGAAGGCCAAGTTGATCCTAAAGCGCCTCCAGACGCTATCGGAGCCATTCGGAACCGTAATCGCCATCGAAAACGGAATTGGAATCGTGCGACTAGAGGCGCGTTTGTCTGTGTAAGGGACGCAGTTGATCCTATACAACACAAACAAGTGGACTGCTTACACATGCAAAACGGTATTTTTGAAGAACTCGCCCATCAGGTAGATACAAAGGCCTTTGACCACTGTGCTCTTAGAGACCGCATTTGGGAAACGCTAGATCTGGCCTTCCAGGAGCATCGTTGGATCTGTTGCAACCTTTTGATTACCAGCGCTGTGGCAAGGAGCCTTCGATCATTTTCGGAGGGGTTGCAATGTTTAAAGGCCGTCAGTTCGACCAGTCCGTGATCCTGCTTTGCGTGCGCTGGTACCTGGCCTACAATTTGAGCCTGCGTGATCTTGAGGAGATGATGGCTGAGCGCGGCATCAGGGTCGATCACACGACCATCCACCGCTGGACCGTTCGTTTCTCGCCCTTGTTGCTCGAGCGCTTCAACCAGCGCAAGCGTGGCGTGACCGGCAAATGGCATGTGGACGAGACCTACATCAAGGTACGCGGCCAGTGGATGTATCTCTATCGCGCCATCGACAATGCCGGTGACACAGTCGAGTTTTGGTTCAGCGAGCAGCGCGACCTGCCGGCGGCCAAGCGCTTCTTCAGAAAGGCGCTGGACCGTCATGGCCGACCGGATCGCGTCGTCATCGACGGGAGCCAGACCAACCACGAGGCGATCGTTTCCTGCGACACCACAAATCGCTTGCAGGATCGCGCCCGGCGCCGGCTGAAGCCGATCCGCATCCGCCGGAGCCAGTATTTGAACAATCGGATCGAGCAGGACCATCGGCGCATAAAGCGCCGAGTCCGGCCGATGCTCGGCTTCAAATCGACGGCCACCGCCTCCGCCATCCTTTACGGCATCGAAATGATTCACATGATGCGCAAGCGACAGGCGAGGTATGCCTTCAATCCGAATCCGTCCCTGGCCGAGCAGTTCGAAATCCTCGCCGCCTGATTGACCTTACATCAGGCCTCTCTGCGCCCTCTATTCACCCGTTGCAACAAAACCTGTTTATCGGCCTATTGCAAGGTGCCTTGGTGCACCGCTTACAGACAGAGGAAGTCACGCCGGTAGCAGTCTGCTTGCAAAGTTACGCCAAGCGACGCCACTCTCGCGCGGCACCGCAGCGCGCGCAAAGGTTGCGTTCGCCCTCCGGCAGCGTGGCTCACCGACAATAGTGCGTACGGTCAGCCTAAATGCTGGGTTGGCTGATGCACCACCGCTGTATTGAGCCGCATACCGGACTTCGACAAATCGGAGCAGAACGACGGCACCTGCGAGCACGCCGCCATCGCCCAAGTCGTGGGTTGCCTCTGCCGCCTCACCTCAATGCTACGCGATCATCCTATCGCTTCTGCCCAAGCTTGCCGAATTCAAAGTCGCCGTTGGCGCGGGGCGGCAGGCGATCCGCATGTGCGTTGATTTAAACCTGCCTCGCGAAAACTCGACGACAGGGGCAACAAGACTTTGCCTCGCGGTCGCCAGCCTCTGGAATCACGATGACTAGGCTCTCGAATCGATATTGGACAAAAGGCGGGCTTTTCTGAATCAAGATTGAAAAGACTGCCCAAGTTCAATGAGTCTCGAACGCCGGCGTCGACATACTCGACATCCAGAAATACTTCGCAGAAGGAATGCGCGATGAATGGCAAATCCGATCCCCTCACCGTGGCGCCCCCCCAAACCTCCCCGAGCGGGCGGGGTCAGGAGAATGATCCGGGCTCTTTTTGGAACAACGATCGCTCCATTTTGATGCCGTTCCCCCAGCCGCTTCACGAGGTTGACGTATCGGAGGATGTACGCATCCCGATGAGTGATGGCATCGGTCTGTACGCGGATATCTACCGTCCGAACGGTATGAGAGGTCCGCTGCCGACGATCTTGATCCGGACGCAATACGATAAGGCGCCTTATCGACAACGCGGGCTCAACACAAGACCTGGCGTAGCCTATATGTTCGCCGGCCAGGGATTCGCCGTGGTGGCACAGGACATCCGTGGTCGCCACCGCTCCGAAGGTGTTTTCCATATAGCGGAGAGCGACGTGGATGATGGCTACGACACTGTGGCGTGGATCGCGTCGCAGCCCTGGTCGAACGGCAAGGTTGGTGGTTTCGGTTGTTCAGCTCTCGGTATCACCCAAGTGATGATGTCGCAGCGCCGACCGCCGGCGCTGGCCGCCATCATCCCTCAAGCGCCGGCCGGCTCGGCACGCAACAATCCATTTGACACTATGAGAAACGGCGTGCCCCGGATCGGCTGGACCTTCCAATGGTTTCGGGAGAGTGCCAACCAGGGCCCCCAGATTCTGAATGCGATCGATTACGGCGATTTTCTGGATACCCTCCCGCTCGCCGACATGGCCGAGCGGGCTGGCGGCGCGCCCAACGATTGGTGCGATTGGGTGACACATGAGCCCGGGGACCCTTACTGGCGCCGGTTGCCGTTCTTCGATGAGACCTCGCGCCCTGATGTACCCGCGCTTTGGGTTAACTCTTGGCATGATGACTCACCGGGCGAGACTTTAGAGCTATTCAACGCGTTCAAGATTCAATCTGCGTCGGAGCAGGCGCGACGGAACCAATTCGCGATCATCTCGCCCACTACTCATTGTCAGTGCGAACAGGCGCGCACCCCTCACATCGTAGGGGATCGTGACCTCGGCGACGTTCGACAGGATTACTGGTCGATATACCTGCACTGGTTCGATCACTGGCTGAACAACCGGCCCGGCGACCTAAACATACCGCCCATTCAATATTATCTGATGGGGGCAAATCGATGGAAGTCGGCTGATAGCTGGCCACTCCCGGGGACCCGCCTTGTGCCATACTATTTCAGTAGCGGGGGGCGGGCCAACACGAGCAACGGTGACGGTAGACTTTCCGTTGAGGGGGCGAACGGTCCTGCCGACCACTTTAACTACGATCCCGCCAACCCCACGCCTGGCACCCAATGGAGCGGGTTCGATGAACGCGAGACAGATTTGCGCCCTGACCGCCTTGTCTACACAAGCGAACCGCTTCGCTCGGGGATCGAGGTGACCGGTCCACTGCGGGCTTGCCTGTACGTGTCCTCCTCGGCGCTGGACACTGATTTCGTTGTGACGCTGAGCGATGTCTATCCCGATGGCCGAGTTTATAGCCTCGCAACCGGCATTGCTCGGGCGCGCTATCGTGAAGCGTATACTGCCGCCACGTGCTTCGGTGAAGATTACTCACGCCCGAGCCTGCTGACGCCAGGGAACATTTATCGCATCGAGGTAAAGGTGGGGGCGACCGGTAACTGGTTTGGACCGGGACATCGGATCCGGGTTCAGGTGGCGAGCAGTCACTTCCCGACCTACGCCCGGAACCTGAATACCGGCGGGAACAATGCTACGGAAACTGCGATGGTGGTTGCAGAGAACCATGTCCATCATGATAGCTCCTATCCCTCTCACATCATCCTTCCGATAGTCCCATGAGGTGCTCAGGACGGAGCGCCTTCACAGCCTGTCCCTGGGACTGTCCGCGGATTTCACCGAAGGCGAGACTATCCTCGCACGCAATTGGCCGGAGTGCCTCGTTTGGGATGGGCCCTACGAAGGAGGACAGGATCAGCGGGAAGCGGTTGGTCCTCAAGGCCAATCAGCTCAAGATTACCCACCCCAGTCGAACTCGGCGAGCGGCAGCGTTTCATCGAGCCCGGATCGCTGGTATCGCCGCTCGACAAGGCGCGACTGACGACGATCCAGTTCGTCCTGCAAGAGCAAGGAGAAGGTCTCAAGGAAAGATTGGTTTGCGCCCTGCGCCCGCAGCAAGCGCGCCTGCAGTGTGTCGCGGACGCCCGACAGGCGCAATTGTCGCAGGCAACGTCATCGGTCGGGAACTTCGGCTGCACTGTCGCGTGTGCACGATCACCCGACGCGTGTCGGCCGGCTTCATGGCTCCGCTCTTGACCGCCACGCTGAGGCTTTCGTGCAGCAGAGCCGTGGATCGGCTCCTCGCCCATGCGCTGGCGCCAGCCGCGCACAGCTCCTTGTCCGACAGATCGAAGGTGGGCTTGAGGATCGCCAGCCCCGCCATCAGCCGCGTCGGCAACGGCGGCATAACCCGGTCCGTCCGAATAAACCGCGCCGAAACGTTCTCCAGTACCGACCAGTCGGTCGCCTGCGCCAGCTCATTGATGATCTGATCGAGCCTGAAGCGGAACAGGTCTTGCTCTCCCGTCTCGCGCTTCTCGCGTGGCCTGGACACCGCCGCGCGTGATCTAGAATTAAGATAGTTCGCGGTCGAAAGAAAGCGGCCGTTGATTCCTGTTCTGACATTAACGGCGCTTGTCCGAACAAGCCCCCTCTCTGGGCACGCCAGAATGAGCACTCGACCGCCTCACATTTTTTCGAAGCGTCGAGACCGTGTGAAATGCATCCGCCTGGGCTTGCCCTTTGTCTCTGCATGTTGATAACGGCGGTGAATTCGTCAAGAACAAGTTAATCGAGTATTGCCGTGGGTCACGACATCTAACTTACCCGCTCGCCGCCTTACCGCAAGAACGACCAGGCGTGGATAGAGCAGAAAAATGGCACCGTCGTGCGAAAGCCTTTGGGTTATCGGCGCTTCGAAGGCCGGGCGGCGGCCAGGGCGATCATGCGCCTCTACGGACCATCCTGGCTGTTTGTGAACTTCTTCCAGCTCTTGTTCAAGTTGGCTCCAAAGCAGCGCGACGGCGCGAAGGTGGCCAAGATCTATCATCCGCCACAGACGCCCTGCGAGCCTCTCCTGCAGGCGGAGGCACCAAGACCAAGTTGCGCGAGATCGCTGCCGTCGTCGGAATCTGCAGTTCGTATCGTGGAAGGACCGCAGTACGCATACGACGAAGGCCGCATGATTGGCACATGCGCGTGCGCGTGGCGGGCTCTATGATGGCGTTGCGTGAAGGTGATCGGCGGGCTTGTCGGCTTCGTGCAGGCCCTTCCATTGCCAAGGCAGTAATTCGTGCAGACGCGAGGTAGGAAGATCGGCGATGCGGGCCAGGACGTCGGCGAGCCAGGCTTTCGGGTCGACGTCGTTGAGGCGTGCCGTGGTGATGAGGGTAAGCATGACGGCGGCGCGGTCGGCGCCGCGCTGGGAACCGGCGAAGGTCCAATTGCGCCTTCCCAGAGCAATGCCGCGCAGCGCTCTTTCGGCCGCGTTGTTGCTGAGGCAGATTCTGCCATCGTTGATGAAGCGGGCGAAGTCGACCCAGCGCCTGAGCATGTAGTTGATTGGCTTCAGAACCTCGGAAGAGCGCGAGAGGGTTTCGCGCTCGCGAAGCAGCCAGGCGTGCATGTCGTCGAGAAGTGGTTTGCTCTTCTCCTGCCGCACGGCATACCGATCGTCAGCGCTGCGGCCGTTGATGGCGCGCTCGATCTCGAACAGCGCGTCGAGGCGCCTGACCGCCTCCAGGGCGACCGGCGAGATCGGTTTGCCCTTCTTGCCATCCCGGGCCTTTTTCGCGATGTCGGCCAATTCGAAGAATCCTCGCCGCGCATGGGCGTAGCAAAACGCCGGCGTGATCGGCTGCTCCTTCCGCTGCGGGTCAAACAGCGGCTCGAAGCCACTGTAACAGTCGCACTGAAGGATGCCGGCGAACCCGGCCAGATGCTTCTGAGGATGCTCGCCGCGCCGGTCGCTCGAGGCGTAATAGATCGCCGCCGGCGGCGCAGGCCCGGCGAAGGGACGGTCATCGCGCGTATAGGTCCATATGCGCCCGGTCGCGCACTTGCCCTTCGCCAGGATGCGAATGGTGGTGTCGTCGCCATGAAGGCGCTCGGCTGCGAGCACATGGCGTTCGATCAGCTGGAAGAGCGGCATGGAAAGCTGCATTCACCGAGAAACAGACT